>NZ_JBQCIP010000229.1:0-14905 GCF_051953575.1 Microbacterium sp. | reverse complement strand
CACCGACCCCTCAGCCCCCCACATCCCCTCGTGCATAAATCCAAAATATAATTATGCATGTTGGGGTTGGGGCGCGCCCCCCACCCCCACGAGGATCAACTCAGGTTACGGCGCAGTGCCGGTTCCCGAGGGGCTCGACGCGCAACCCGGACCTGCCTTGGCCCAGTGGTCCGCACTCTGCGCCACAACACATACGTTCGTCACGGAATCTCCCGAGTCGATCGCGGTCGTGATGCCGTTCGAGCCGGCCGACTCTGCGGCAGTGTCGGCGCTGACGGACTTCTCGTCGTCGGCAAAAGCAGCTGCGGCTGCCGTCGCACCATTGGCGGCAGCCGCTTTCACCGCGTTGAGGTCCGCCTGAGCCGAGATGTTCGCGAAGATCGGAATGGCGATTGCCACGAGAATGCCCAGGATCACGACGACGATGATGAGCTCGATGAGGGAGAAGCCTTCTTCGCCCTCTTCTTCGCGGCGGCGCTTGGCGGCCTCGATGTAGTTCTTGATGGTTGCACGCATGGCGTGTCTCTCCCCAGTGTGAGTTGGTAGGTCAGCTCTAACCGACCGCCACCCCAAGTGACAGCCCTCAAACACCCCAGTTACAAATCCCAGACTCCGTTAGAGCTGGGTTTGAGACACACGCCCGAAGCGTGGATCCCCTCCCGCGACTGATCTTGCACGCTCAGGCGCAAGCTCCACCCACGCGCTCGCTCAGGGTTACCCGAAGAATCGCCCAAGTCGCGCAGACTTCGTGGTCGACGGGCCGACTCCGTACCGGCGACCTCCTCTCCCCCTCTACTGTGCTGTGGAGCGGTCGAGGGGGGACGTTGGGGTGACCGGGCTTCAGTTGATGTGGGCGATCGTCGCAGCGATCGGGGTGCTGGCGATCCCGGGCGTCGTCATCGGCGCCACCTTGCGTCTTCGGGGACTGTGGCTGGCGGCCGCCGCGCCGCTCCTGTCCGTGACGGCGATCGGGCTTGCGGGAATGGCGACGTCGGTCCTGGGCGTGGCGTTCTCGGTCTGGCCGGTGCTCGGATCCACTGTCGTGCTAGCCGGACTCGCCTGGCTCGCGACGATCGTGCTGCGAATTCGCCCGGCCGCTCCGACTCGGGGCCGCGGTGCGTGGACCGTCGTCGCGGTGGGCGTCGGTGCCACGCTCCTAGGCCTGCGATCGCTCGGCGCGTTTCCTGCACCGGACCTCATCGCTCAATCGTTCGACAATGTGTTCCACCTCGCCGCTGCACGGTTCATCACCGAGACCGGCAGGGCGTCTCCTTGGGACATCACTACGCTGTTGCGTCCCGCCGGCCAGGAGTTCTTCTACCCGAGCGGCTGGCATCAGGTGGTCGCGCTCGTCGCCGAGATCGCCGGTGCGCCCGTCACCATCGCCTCGAACGCATGCCTCATCACGATCGCGTGCATCGTGTGGCCGACGGCCGTGGTGCTCTTCACCCGCACACTCTTCGGCGGTCGTACAGCAGTACTCGTCGCCGCAGGAGTGGTCTCGGCAGGGTTCGCGACCTATCCATTCATGTTGATTGCGACGCTGGGGACCTATCCGCTCGTGCTGTCGATCGCGTTGCTGCCCCCGGCCATCGCGGCGGCGATCGAGATGACCGGCTCCGGAGAGGGACTCGTCGCACGCAGAGCCGCCGGGCTCGTATTCGCCGCTTCTCTGCCCGCACTGGGTGTCGCGCACCCTTCGGCGCTGGTCATGCTCGCGGTGCTGTTGGTGCCGGTCAGCGTGGTTGCCGCAGTCCGACTCGCGCGCGAAGCGCCCCACCGCGCCCGCGTCGCCGCCCTGAGCGTCGCGCTGTATGTCGTCCTCGTTCTCGCGATGATGCTCGTCCTGCGCACCGGTATCACCCAGCCGGACACGCTTCGATTGTCGGTTGCCGAAGCGATCGGCGATGTCGCACTCACCGCATATATCGGGCAGGGCATCCCCGTGGCCGTCGCGCTGGCGACGATCTTGGGCGTGGTGACCGCGTGCCGACGCCGGACACGGCGCGACTGGCTTGCGCTCGGAATCTGGGCGACCGCCTCGGTGCTGTATGTGGCGACCATCGCCGGGGACGAGTTCATCCGACTCGTGGTGGGAGGACCGTGGTACGTCGATCCCAGCCGGATCGCCGCGTTCGCTCCCATTACCGTCGTTCCGCTCGCCGCGACGGGCCTCGTCGCGGCATGGGACTGGTTCTCGGGCGCGGTGCATCGGTGGCTCCCCGGCCGGCCCACCCCGCAGACGATGGTCCTCACCGTCGCCGCGGTTACGATGACAGCGACGATCGTGCATTCCGCCCCGGTCCGCGATATCGACGCGGCGTTGCGTGCGATGTTCACGCCGACCGACAATGCCCTGACCAGTCGGGTCGGGGTCGGCCCAGATGAACGGCGGCTTGTCGATCTCATCGAGGTCACCGTTCCTCGGGACGACGTGATCGCGAACAACCCCCGTGACGGTTCGGGTTTCATCTACGCACTGACTGGCCGACGACTCCTCGAGCCGCACCTCCTCGGGGTTCTGGATGCCGACCAGCGCGCCTTCTACGACGGCATCTCCCGCGCATCACCCGAGGACGCTGCGTGCGAGGTTGCACGGCGACTCGATGTGCGATGGATCGTCGAATTCCATCCCGGTCAGCTGCTGTCCGGCGACCGACGATTCGATGGCATCAACGACATCGCCGGTTCCCCCAATGTCGAACTCGTGCACAAGGTCGGCGACTCGGCTCTGTACCGGATCGCCGGGTGCGGCTTCAGTGAGGAATAGCTCAGCCGCACGGACACAGGTGGTCCGAGAACTTCGGCCGGCGGCATCTGATCTTCTGCGAGGCTCAGCCCGGACGGTGCTCGTGACTAGCGGTCCGAAGCCCGCCGAAGATCACGTTGATCAGAGCCGACGCTGATCGCACCAGGGCTCGTCGATGGGCGGGACGCGCTCGCGCTTTCTTGGACACGGTGGCACTGATCGTGCGCCGGAGGCTCTGCCGCCGGCCGACTGGTGCTACGACGCGACGACGGCGCAGATGCGGTGGTGGGTTGTCGGGGGCTCGCAGCGCGGCTGCTGATATGACGGTCAGTGCGGCGCTTCTCGACAGCCTCACATCGCGCCCTTGCCATTGAGCGATATTAGAACATATCTTCCAATATTGAGGTCGTGCTAGTAGGCTCGACATGTGAGCATTTCAACGAACCCCGAGGATGACCTCGAGTGGCGCGCTGAACACTCCGACGACTGGCGCTACGCGCCCGACCCCCGTGATTCTGAGGGGACCAACCCCGACGACGCCCTCTTTGCCCTGCAGTCGACCGGCGAGGCACACACGGTCGCGGCCGTCGCACTTGAGGGCATCACCGTCAGGGCGCGCATGCTGATCGCCGATCAGTACGCCGCGATCGCGATGATCCTGAGGGATGCCGCCACCTGCCCCGACCCGTGGACGGGCCCCGACCCGACTCTCGACCCGCTGTGGCGTGATCCGCAGGACCGCTCCCCCGCGCAGGTGCGCGCCGAGCGGCGCGACGTCGCCGAGCGCGCGGCCGTTCTCGACCTCGCGGTGCGGCTCGGACTGTCCGAGACCATGATCCGGCGTCGCGCGCACGACGCCGACACGCTGCGCGAACGATGCCCTCGCACGTGGGCCGCGTTCAGCTCGGGCGCTGTGTCCGAGCAGAACGCCGGCACCGCCGCACAGCACGCCGCGACACTCCCCGACGACGCTCCTGAGAGCTGGGCCGCGTTCGATGAGGCTGTCGAACGCGCCGCTCGGACACACTCGCCTGCGCGGTTCCGGCTGCGGGCGCGCATCGTGCGCGAACGTGTGCACCCCGAGCACATCGACGCACGCCACGAACGCGCCCGAGCAGACCGCAACGTCTGGCTCACTGGCGAGCCCGACGGCATGGCGACGCTGAGCATCCAGGGCACCGCCGTCGACCTTCACCGCTCGTACCGCACCATCGACGCCCAGGCGCGCGATCTGCGCGCGCAGGACGGCGAACAGCGGACGCTCGCACAACTGCGAGCTGACATCGCGACGGATCTGCTGCTCGACGGCGATGACGAGCGCGCCAGGCTCCAGGGATCGATTCCGGATGCCGGCGCTGCCGGCAGCCCCGGCTCCGAAGATGAAGCCACCGCCGGCGCCGCCCCGTGCGCGACCTGCGGGCACATCAGCCTCGCCACGACCGCCGCACCCGCTCCCACTCAGCGCCGTCGCGATCGGGTCTCTGTCGCGATCACCGTCCCCGTGCTGACGCTCCTCGGCCACGGCGATGAGCCCGCGACGCTCGAAGGCTACGGTCCGATCGACAGCGCGACCGCGCGGCGGCTGGCCGGCGAGGCATCCGACTGGGTTCGAATACTGACGCACCCCGTCACAGGAACCGTGCTGGACGTCGACCGCAAGACCTATCGCGTACCGAATGCGCTCCGACGCTGGCTCGGGGTGCGAGATCCGGTGTGCATCAGCCCCGGCTGCACACGCCTCGCCCGGGATTGCGACCTCGATCATCGTCTCGACTGGCAGTACGGCGGCACCACGGCCGACACCAACCTCGCGCCGCTGTGCCACGCTCATCACGTCGTCAAGACGAAGAGCAGAATGACGCTATACCGCGACGAGGTCACCGGGGCTCGCTGGTGGGTGACCCCGACGCACCTGACCGTTCCCGTCGACCCCGCCCCGTTCTGACCTTCGCCATCGCGGCATCGGCCGCCGGCAGCCGCGCACCCGTCGGGATATCCTTTCGCACGCACCGACTCTGATTAACTTTATACACGCTAAAGTTAATCAATCACGCCGTCCGTCAACCCTAGGAGGTGCACCGTGCCCGCCTTCGTCGAACGTCTGTGGGACGCCCGCGACGCCTCCCACCTCGGCCGCCGGGATCGCGCGGCCGGGCGCTACCTCGCCTTCGTGCCCGACGAGCTGGGCACCGCGCTGCCACCGGTCGGGCCAGAGGCGCAAGCCGCCGCCGAGGATGCCCTCGCCGTCCTCGCCCGTGCCGACGAGCGCATCGGCGCGCACGGCGCGTACCTGAACCATCTGCTGATCCGGTCCGAGAGCATCTCGTCGTCCTGGATCGAAGGCAACCGCATCACCCCGAAGCGGCTCGCGATCGCCGAGACGCTCGATACCGGCACGCGCGTGGCCCTCGACGTCATCGGCAACGTCCGCGCGACCGAGGCGGCGATCGCCTCGCTCGCCGACCGCACGCGTTCGGTCACCGCCGACGACATCGTCACCCTGCAGCACGTGATCGAGCCCACACTCCCTTCCGGGTTGCGCACCGAGCAGAACTGGGTCGGCGGTCCCGGGTGGAGTCCGCTGCGCGCAGAGTTCGTCCCACCTCCCGAGACCGAAGTGCCGCGCCTCGTCGCGGACCTCGCCGCCTTCGTCACCGAGACGACGGGCAACCCTGTCGTCCGCGCCGCCATCGCACACGCCCAGTTCGAGACGATCCACCCGTTCATCGACGGCAACGGCCGCACGGGCCGGGCGCTCATCCACACCGTTCTGCACCGCGCCGACGCCCTGCGCAGCATCCTCATCCCGATCAGCACCGTCTTCGCCGGTGACACCGACGCCTACATCTCCGGCCTCACGGCGTTCCGCGCGGACCCGCCCCGGCTCGACGACTGGATCATCGGCTTCGCGCAGGCGACCGAGCGCGCCGCCGAGAACGCCGTCCAGCTCGCCGCCGACGTCGCCCGCATCGACGAGCAGACCCTCTCCGACCTCATCGCATACCGCCGAAGCCGCGGCGTCTCGCCCGCCACCCCGCGGCGCGACGCCGTCGTCCTGCGCATCCTCGCCTCGCTCGCCGCCGACCCCGTGCCGACGATCGAATCGGTCGCGCAGAAGCACGGCGTCTCGACGGTCGCCGCGCACCGCGCTCTGACCGAATTGGCGGATGCCGGCATCCTCGGCCGCACCAAAGACCAGCGCGGCCGCCTCATCTGCTGGACCGCCGACCGCCACCTGGCGCTCGTCGCCCTCACCGAGCGCAGCAACCGCGTCGGCGGCAGCGACACCGGCCACCGCCGGCCCACCGTCGGGCCGGCCGTCCCCGACGCCGCGCACGTCGGCCGGCTGCGCTGACCCGGCGACGCCCCGCGCGTTGCGAACGGCCAACGCGCCGCGCCAGCTCAGCGCCGAATCAGCTCACCGTGGTGGGCGCCGGCGTCGCGCACGGCCAACGCTCCGCACCGGCTCAGCGCTGGATCACGTCACCATCGTGAGCGCCAGCGTCGCGCACGGCCAACGCTCCGCACCGGCTCAGCACTGGATCACGTCACCATCGTGACCGCCAGCGTCACCATGACGACGCCCAGCCAGACCACCAGAACCAGCGCCAGCGCGAGCGCGACGACCGACGTCGCCTTCTTCGTCGGCCGCTGCACAGCGACCACGAGCCCGCCGATCGCGAGGAAGAACGCCCCCACCGCCAGCGTCAGACTCACGAGCGCCACTACGCCCGCGACCGTCGGCGCCGCCTGCCCCCACCACAGCACCACCGATGCCCCGCCCAGCGCGGCCAGCGGGATGAGCACCAGCGCGATCCGCGCAGGCACATTCCGCGCGGTCGGCGCGGGCAGCGGGCGCCCCTGCTGCCCCACATATGAGCCCGACACCGGACGGTACACGATCGGCTCCGGCTGGCGGTCGATCTGCTCGGACGCACGACGCGAGATGACCTCGTCAGGCATCGGCGGCACGGCGCCAGTCGGAGGCACCGCAGCAGCGGACTGCGCAGACTCGGCCGACAGAGCAGCCTCGGCCCTCGGCTGAGCGACCAGGCCAGTCGCATCGGCGGGCCCCGTCGCCCCTGGCCCCGCCGCCCCCGGCCCCGCCGCGCCCGGCTCCGCGGCCTGCGCACCCGCTGCACCCCGATCGAGCCCCGCAGCCGCCGCGGTTCCCGACTCCGCCGCCTCTGCCGCTTCACGCGCGCGGGCGGCCCGCAGCTCTGCCCGGCTCATCGGCACGTTCCGCGCATCTCGCGCGCTTCGCGCACGCCGCCCGCCCGGCGCACCCGCCCCGTCCGGCGCACCCGGCCTGTCTGGTGCACCCGGCCCGTCCGGCACACCCGGCCCGTCTGGTGCACCCGCCCCGTTCGGCGCGCCCGACTCATCTCCCGCCTGGGGCGGCCCCGCGCCCTGCGCATCCGCCTCCCCCGGGCGGTCGCTCGAATCTGACATCATGCTCCCCAGGCAGAATGACCGTCGATCGAGCGCAAACCTACCGGAACCGAGCCGGCAGGCGGACGCTATCCGTCGAGCACTTCGAGCCGCACCGAGACCGGCCCGCCCTCGACGAGCTTCTCGGCGGTGCGCACCGCCTTCTTCAGTGGCAGCACGTACTCCCCCGATGAGCTCGGGAAGATCGACGTGCGCCATTCGCTCCCGCCCACGCGTGCCTGCACGCGCACCGATCCGAACCCGCGGTAGGGCCGCGGGATCTCACGGATATCGGCGCTCAGCTCTTCAGGGACAGCCGTGAAGAACCAGGCGGCGTCGTCACGGGCATCCCAGCGGAAGACGTCGCCGTCGAACTCGATGATCACCGCAGCCGTTCCCCCGGCGCCCCGCCGTACCGGTCGACGAGTCGCTGCAGGCAGTCCGACCATCCCTCGACGTGACGCTCCCGCTCTTCGGCCGTCGCGAACCCCGCATGACGCACGATCACGCGCGTGGTCGCGTCCGCTGCGGGGTCGAGCTCGATGCCCACGTCGGTCACGGCATCCTCTCCGGCCCACCGCCACTCGAGCCGCAGCGACCGCGGGGCGTCGACAGCGAGCACGGTCGCCTCGACCGCGAGGTCGGCCGGCTCGGAACGCACCTGCCACCGCCCCAGCTCGCGCAGCTCGACGAGCGCCGTCGTCTGCATCCGCGGCGGCCAGTACCACTCCGCCAGCGGCGCGGACCTGGTGAAGTCGCGCCAGACGTCGTCGACGGATGCCGCCACCAGCGCCTCTTCGGTCAGCTCATGCATGAGGCCACCGTACGCCGCGGCGCCGACACGGTGGTACGGAGCACCGTCACGAAGACTCAGTACTCGGGGGCCCACTCGTCGCCGTCGGCGATCCACTCGCCCGCGGCATCCACCCGGCCTCGCTGCTCGCCCTCGAGGCCGGCCCGCCGCCACGCGGCACCTTCCGGCCAGCTCGCCGCGAAGGTCGACGCGACCTTGAACACGCGGCGCGACAACCCGCCGAGCGTCTGCACCGGGCGCGCCGACACCGGCATGCGCAGTTGCGGGTCGTACCGCACGCCGTCCGACGACCGCAGACGGATCGTGAGGTCGAGATCGTCGTGGATGCGGGCGTTGCCGCGGTCGACCTGATCGCGCACCCGTTCCCACACGCGCGTGCGCATCGCGAAGTTCGACCCGAAGACCAGCGGGATGCCGAGCCATTTGCGGATCCAGTAGTGCCCGCCGCCGATGTACCACCGCTCGCCGAGGTAGTTCTGCAGCGGCGAGCCGCCGTAGAACTCGGCGCCGCCCGTCAGCACACCGAGCGTCGGATCCGACACGAACGCACGGACGAGCCGCGCCACCCAGTCAGGGTGCGGGCGCGAGTCGGCGTCCAGGCGCGCGATGATGTCGGCGCCCTCGAGCGCCTCGTCGTAACCGCGCGCAGCGGCCGGCCAGATCCCGATCTCGGGCTCTCGCACGACCACGGCGCCGAACCGCCGGGCGACGGCGGCCGAGGCATCCGTGCTCGCGTTGTCGACGACCACGACCCGGTCCGCCGGATGCGTCTGCGCGGCGAGCGCCGCAAGGCAGGCCTCCAGGTACACCGCGTCGTTGCGGCACGGAATCACCACAGCGACGCGGGGAGCGAGGGGCACAAGCCACACCCTACTCCGGCCCGCAGACGGCCCGGGCAGCGGCGGGCGGTCTCGGCGAAATAGGTCTTGAGACCGCTTCCCCATTTGGTTACAGTCCGGTAAGTAAGCGGCACAGCTGCCGCATCCACCTCGACGGAGAGGACGATCCATGCCCACCCCCCTGAACCGCCGCGCCATACGGTTCGGCACCCTGGCGACCGGAGCCGCGCTCATCGCGAGCGCCCTGCTCGCCACCCCGGCCGTCGCGGCACCACCGCGCACGGTCGACCCGTTCCACCCGGACTTCGGTCCGAACGTCACGATCTACAGCCCCGCCACGCCCGTCGCCCAGATCCGGTCGGAGCTCGACGCGCTGCACGCCCAGCAGGTCGACGCCGAGATGAGCACGGCCCGCAAGGCCGTCTACTTCCTCCCCGGCCAGTACGGCTCGGCCGCCGACCCGCTGCAGATCAAGGTCGGCTACTACACCGAGATCGCCGGGCTCGGAGCATCGCCCGACGACGTCACCCTCAACGGCGGCCTGGAGGTCTACAACCGCTGCCTCGCCGACGGCGGCACGGGCAACTGTCTCGCGCTCGTCAACTTCTGGCGCACCATCTCGAACCTGCACGTCGCGGTCGCGAAGGCCGGGCAGGACGGATGCCGCCAGAGCGCGAACTTCTGGGCGGTGTCGCAAGCGGTGTCGATGCGCCGCCTCGACATCACGGGCGCCAACGTGTCGCTGATGGACTACTGCACCGCCGGACCCCAGTACGCGAGCGGCGGCTTCATCGCCGACTCGAAGCTGCCGTACGTGATCAGCGGCTCGCAGCAGCAGTGGCTGACGCGCAACACCGAGGTCGCCGGCTGGTCGAACGGCGTGTGGAACCAGGTGTTCTCGGGCGTCGTCGGCGCACCGGACGACGCCGGGTTCCCGAACCCGCCCTACACGACGGTCGCCAAGACCCCGATCAGCCGTGAGAAGCCGTACCTGTACGTCGACGGCGACGGCCGCTACAACGTGCGCGTCCCTGCGGCACAGCGCGACACCAGCGGCATCAGCTGGGCGAACGGGCAGACCGCGGGCCGCAGCATCCCGATCACCGACTTCTTCATCGCGAAGCCGGGCGACTCGGTGCAGGAGATCAACAACGCGCTCTCCCGCGGGCAGAACCTGATCCTCACACCCGGCGTGTACGACATCGCGAAGACCATCCAGGTCAAGCGCCCGGGCACCGTCGTGCTCGGCCTCGGCCACGCGACCCTCACCGCCGTCGGCGGGGCGGTGCCGCTCGAGGTCAAGGACAACGACGGCATCGTCGTCGCCGGCATCACGATCGACGCCGGCACCAAGCTGTCGCCCGTCCTGCTGCGGGTCGGCGCCGCCGACAGCGACAAGGCGCTCGATGCGGACGACCCCATCACCCTCAGCGACGTGTACTTCCGCGTCGGAGGCCCGCACATCGGCAAGGCCACCACCGCGCTGGAGGTCAACTCCGACGACGTGCTCATCGACCACATCTGGGTGTGGCGCGGCGACCACGGCGTCGAGGGCTTCGACCCGACCGACGGCGTCAACGGCGACAACCAGCGCTGGGCGACCAACACCGGCACCAACGGCGTCATCGTGAACGGCGACGACGTGACGGCGACGGGCCTGTTCGTCGAGCACTTCCAGCAGTACAACACGCTGTGGAACGGCGAGAACGGCCGCGTCATCCTCTACCAGAACGAGCTGCCCTACGACCCGCCCACGCAGGCCGACTGGACGCAGCCGAACGGCACGCTCGGGTACCCGGGCTACAAGGTGGCCGACGACGTCACGACCCACCGCCTGGACGGCGCGGGCGTGTACGTGTTCAACCAGAACAACCCGTCGATCCTGACCGCCAACGGCTTCGAAGCGCCCCAGACCCCGGGCGTTCAGCTGCACCACATCATGACGGTCAACCTGTCGGCCGGCACAATCCAGCACGTCGTCAACGGCGTGGGCGGACAGGCCGACAACACCAACACCGGCACGCCGCAGTTCGTGGTGAACTACCCGGCGCCCTGACGCAGAACGAGTGGATGCCTCGACCCGGCGCACACCGCCGGGTCGAGGCATCCGTCGTTCACCAGAGCGGGTGGATCGCCGCCCGCAGGTCGCGGTCGTAGACCTCGCGCACGACGCGGTCGAACGCGGCGACGTCGAAGTCCGAACCGCCCTCGCCCGCGAGCAGGGCGGCGGCGGCCGCGTTCGACTCCGCCTGAGCCACGTTGCGGGCACCCGGGATGACACTCGTCACGCCCGGCTGGGACGCGATCCACGCGAGCGTCGCGGCGGGCAGCGAGACACCCTCCGGGAGCGCGGCCGCGAGTTCCGCGGCGGCGGCGACGCCCACCTCGAAGTCGACGCCCGAGAACGTCTCGCCGCGGTCGAACGCCTCACCGTGCCGGTTGTACGTGCGGTGGTCGTCGGCGGCGAACGTCGTCTGCGCGGTGTACCTGCCCGACAGCAGCCCAGACGCGAGCGGCACGCGGGCGAAGATCGCGACTCCGGCCTCCGCCGCGGCGGGCAGCACGGCGTCGAGCGGCTTCAGCCGGAAGGGGTTGAAGATGATCTGCACGTTCGTCACGTTCGGACGCGCGATCGCGGCGAGCGCCTGCGCGCACGTCTCGACCGAGACGCCGTACGCGGCGATGGCGCCGTCCGCCACGAGCGCATCGAGCGCGTCGTAGGTCGCGTCGTCCTCGATCACGGCGGTCGGCGGGCAGTGCAGCTGCACCAGGTCGAGCGTGTCGACGCCGAGGTTGCGACGCGACCGGTCCGTCCACGCACGGAAGTTCTCGGGCGTGTAGTTCTCGGGCTCCTGCGGCAGGCGCCGGCCCATCTTGGTCGCGACCGTGACGCCATGCCCTGGCCGTTCCGCCAGGAAGCGCCCGATGATCGTCTCGCTGCGCCCGTCGCCGTACACGTCGGCGGTGTCGAACAGCGTCACCCCGCGATCGAGGGATGCCGCCAGCACCGCCGTCGCGTCCTCTTCGGTGACGGCGCCCCAGTCCGCGCCGAGCTGCCAGGTTCCGAGTCCGATCGCCGACACCGTGCGTCCGGTGCGGCCGAGTGCGCGCTGCTGCATGAGGTTCCTCCGGGGTCGGGGCAAGAGGTGTGCACACCAGCATCCCACGACGTGAGAGGCGGCCGCCTAACGCCGAACGGCCCTGATGGCAAGCCGCATGAGCGGCATCAGGCAGCGGCTAGGTTGAGCGGCGAGGGGAGGAAACGTGACCTTTGAGAGCACTCCACGGCTGCGACGAGCCGTGTCGTACACGGCTCGTCTGGCGAACCAGCCGCGGCTGCTGCTGGCCGTCAAGACCTCGCTGGCCGCGGTGCTCGCCTGGTACCTCGCACCGCTCATCCCCTTCGCCGAGGACCAGTACTCGTACTACGCCCCGCTCGGTGCGCTCGTCACGATGCACCCGACGATCGCCCGCTCCGCCCGCGTCGGCGGCCAGGTGCTCATGGGACTCGCCCTCGGCATCGCGATCAGTCTGTGCGGCATCGGGGCGATGCACCTCGGCGTCCCCGGCGGGGTCGTGCTCGGCACTGTCATCGGCGTCGGCGTGCTCCTCGGCGGCCTGCGGTGGCTCGGGGCCGGCGGCGACTGGGTCGCCCTTGCGGCGCTGTTCGTGCTGCTCGCGGCCGGCGGAGACCCCGAGGGCTTCTCGATCTCCTATCTCGGGACGACGGCGTTCGGCGTGGTCGTGGGCATCGCCGTCAATCTCGTCGTCGTGCCGCCCCTGTATCTACGACGCGCGAGCGAACGCCTGTCGGCCCTGCGCGACACGGTGACGGACGTCCTCACCGACCTCGCCGACGCCGTCGCGCACGACGAGATCGACGCCGACCGCGTGCACCGGGCGCTCGAGACGCTCAGCCGGACGGGCGAGGCGGTCGCGGGCGACGTCGACGAGGCGGAAGAGAGCGTCCGCGCCAACCCTCGGCGACGACGGCATCAGGACGTGCGCGAGCAGAACACGCAGCGCATGGCGGCGCTCGAGCGTGCCGCCTTCCTGACCCGGGATCTCATCGATCTGCTGCTCGAGCTGCGCGCGACCGACGACGGGACCCTCATCGCCGTCGTGCGGGACGACCTCGCTCTCGCCATCCGCCGCGCGGCGGACCTCGTGGGCACGCCGGTCGGCGACGCACGGGCGCGCGATCGGCTCCGCGCCGCGGACGAGGCGCTCGCGGCGTACCAGCATGCACTGGGCGATCCCCGTCCGCGCCGCCGCGACGACGTGGCCACCGGCGCCGCCGTGGAACTGTGCCTGCGGCGCATCATCGATGTGGCACGGCCGTTCGTCTGACCTCGCGCCCGGCATGCGGCATCCATTTCATTCAAGGGAATGGATGCCGCCACCCCGCGGTTGAGGACGACATGAGCGACATCGAGTTCGGACTGGACACCTTCGGAGACGTCCCCGAGGGCGACGACGGCGCGCTGCTGAGCTACGGCGCGGCGATCCGCCAGGTCGTCGACGAGGCCGTCCTCGCCGACGAGCTGGGCGTGGACGTGTTCCTCGTCGGGGAGCACCACCGCCCCGAATACGCCATCTCGGCGCCCGAGACGGTGCTGGCCGGCATCGCGACGAAGACCGAGCGCATCCGCCTCGGTTCCGGCGTCACCGTGCTGAGCTCCGACGACCCGGTGCGCGTCTTCCAGCGCTTCGCGACCGTCGACGCGCTGTCGAACGGACGCGCCGAGGTGATCCTCGGACGCGGCTCGTTCACCGAGTCGTTCCCCCTCTTCGGCTACGACCTCGCCGACTACGACGTGCTCTTCGAGGAGAAGATCGCGCTGTTCGCCGAACTGCTGAAGGAGAAGCCCGTCACCTGGCAGGGCACGACCCGCGCGCCCCTGGTCGACGCGGACGTCTTCCCCAAGACCGACTCGGGCCACCTGAGCACGTGGGTGGGCGTCGGCGGATCCCCGCAGTCCGTCGTCCGCACCGCGAACTACGGCTTCCCCCTCATGCTCGCCATCATCGGCGGCGACCCGCGGCGCTTCTCCCCGTACGTCGACCTCTACCGTCGCGCGTCGGAGCAGTTCGGACACACGCCGCTCCCCGTCGGCATGCACTCCCCCGGCTTCATCGCCGACACCGACGAAGAGGCCCGCGAGATCGTCTGGCCGCGTTACAAGGTCATGCACGACCGCATCGGCGCGCAGCGCGGCTGGCCGCCGATCAGCCGCGGCCACTTCGAGCAGGAGGTGCGCACCGGATCGATGTACGTCGGCTCGCCCGAGACCGTCGCCCGCAAGATCGCCTCGGCGGTGCGAGGTCTTGATGTGGGCCGCTTCGACCTGATCTACACGTCGGGGTCGACCCCCGCGAGCGCCCGCCTGCGCTCGGTCGAGCTGTACGGCTCGAAGGTCGTGCCGATGGTGCGCGAACTGCTCGCAGAGAAGGCGGCGGTCCCGGCGTGAGCGATACGCTGACCGGCGTGGAACCCGAGGCCGCCGACGCGAGCGACGGTGAGGATGCGGCCACCGCCCGCATCGGCACGCTCGGCATCCTCGGCGCCGGCAAGGTCGGCACGATCCTCGCCCGCCTCGCTGCCGCGGCCGGCTACCGCGTGCTCGTCGCCGGCTCCGGAGACCCGGCGCGCATCGCCCTGACCATCGACGTGCTGGCGCCCGGAGCGACGGCGGCTGCGGCATCCGACGTCGCCCGCGAAGCGGATGCCGTGCTGCTCGCGCTCCCCCTCGGCAAGCACCAGAGCCTGCCGGTCGACGAGCTGCGCGGCAAGCTCGTCATCGACGCCATGAACTACTGGTGGGAGGTCGACGGTCTGCGCGACGACCTCAATGACCCGCGCACCTCCACGAGCGAGATCGTCCAGCGCTTCCTCCCCGATGCGCGCGTCGTGAAGGCCTTCAACCACATGGGCTACCACGACATCGACGAGGAGTCCCGGCCCGCCGGTGCGGAGGGCCGCAAGGCGATCGCGATCGCCGGCGACGACCCGGCCGACCTCGCCGTCGTCGCACGCCTGGTCGACGACCTCGGCTTCGACCCCGTGGTCGC
>NZ_JBQCIP010000228.1:0-3474 GCF_051953575.1 Microbacterium sp. | reverse complement strand
GGCCACGCCCGGTTCCTCTCCGAGGCGCGGACGAAGAAGGATGCCGCCCGCACCGTCTTCCCGTCGACGACGGCCGCCGCCCTCACGAGCCTGCTGACCGGGACCCTGCCCGGCGAGCACGGCATCGTCGGCTATCGCGCCCGCATCCCCGGCACCGACGACGTCGTCAACCAGCTGCGCGGATGGGACACCGACGGCCTGCCGCTGGCGTTCCAGCGTGCGACGCCGCTGCCGACGTCGCTCGGCCGCCCGTTCTTCGCGGTGTCGCGCAGCGAGTACGCCGGCACCGGCTTCACCGCCGCCACCCTCGGCGGGGCCGAATTCCATGCCGCCGACGACCTCGGCGAACGCGTGCGCCTCGCCGCCGACCTGGCCGCACGCACCCCGGGGTCGCTCGTCTACCTGTATGCGCCGGATCTCGACGCGGTCGGTCACCGGCGCGGCTGGGAGTCCGACGAGTGGGTCGCGACCTTGGAGACGGTGGATACCGCCGCCCGCACGCTCTCGGGCGCCCTGGACCGTGGCACCGGCGTCGTGGTGACGTCTGACCACGGCATGATCGACGTGCCCCGGCACCGCCACGTCCTGCTGCAGGAGGGCGACGGGCTCGTCGAGGGTGTCCGTCTCATCGGCGGCGAGCCGCGGATGCTGCACCTCTACACCGAGCCGGGTCAGGCCGACGGCGTGCTGGCGCGATGGTGGGAGGCAGAGGCATCCCGATCCTGGATCGTCTCGCGCGACGAGCTGATCTCATCAGGGCTGCTCGGCGACGTCGCCGCCGACGTGCGCGAGCGGATCGGCGACGTGATCGTGGCACCGCGTGCGGGCATCGCCTATTACGACGACCGCCTCGCCGACAAGGCACCGCAGAAGATGATCGGTCAGCACGGGTCGCTCACCGACGAGGAGCGGACGGTGCCGCTCATCCGGCTGGGCGCGTTCGCCTGAGTCAGTCCTCGGTGCGGGCGCCGAAGACGATCTCGTCCCACGAGGGCATGGACGTGCGCCCCTTGCGGCGGCCGGCCTCGGCCACCACCGCGGGGGAGGGCGCCTGGTAGTCCGAGGGCGCCTGCTCATCATCCGCCGACGACTCGTCGTACCCGGGCTCCAGCGCGTCGAACAGCGCGACCGGGGCCGGCCCGCGCGGTGCGGCGGCCACCTCTTCGGCACCGGGCAGCGGTTCGCGCTGACCGCGGCGACGACGCAGTGCCTCGAGCAGATCCGCCGTCTCGGCGGAGGTCACGACGGCGGGCTCGGTCGCACGCTTGATCGCCGCCTCCTGCACGGCGGGAGCGGCGGGAGCCGGCAGGTCGGGGGACTCGAGGTCGGCATCGGGAAGGCGACGGGGACCGAAGGCGCCGCTGTCGAACCGCGAGTCGTCCTTCGGGTTCACGGTGTCGAGCGCGCGCAGCCGAGGGATCAGCCCGTCGGGCAGCGACCCCTGACGCGAGAGCTGGACCGCATCGGAGTTGAGCGGCGACAGCGTGCTGCGGCGCGGGTCGAACCCCCAGCGGGCATCGTGGTCGATGTCGCCCGCGGTGAACTCGAGCTTCACGATCCAGCCGGTGGCCTCTTTCCAGCTGGTCCACCGTTCGCCCGATGCGCCCGCCTCGGCGAGCTTGATCCGCACCGCCGACCCGAAGGTCGACTGGCCGTCGCCGTCGAAATCGCCCCCCAGCAGCACGGGCACGGCAAGCGCCTGACCGACGATGTGCTCGCGCTCAGCGAGCACCGGGCCCTCGAAGCGCTCGACGTCCTCGACGCGGGCGCCCAGCAGCTCGGCGACCTCGCGAGCAGAGAGGCCGGCGCGGATGTGCGACTGGATCTCACGGGGACTGGGCCGCGGCGCCTGCGCCTCGGGGTCTCGATCGCGACGTGCCTTGCGCAGTTCCACCCGCAGCACGTCGTCCACATCGAGCGAGAACCTGTCGCCCGACTCGGTCGCCAGGATGAGCTTGTCGTCCTCGGTTCCGATGACCTTGAGCTGTTCCATGCGAACGCCCCTTCCAGCTGTCCCGCCCATGCTGTCACAGGGCGCACCGTGGGCCGGGAATATCCCACGCGTGCCGCGAGTTTCACGCGAACGCACGGTGTGAAGCCGGCGCTCCGCATTTGCGAAAACCAGAGCCGTCGTGCAAACTATCGCCGCCCGCAAGGGCGAGCGCAACCCGCGATACCCCGGAAGTTGAGATCTTCACGCATGGCCACCGATTACGACGCCCCCCGCAAGACCGAGGACGACAGCGAGTCGATCGAGGCGCTCAAGGAGCGAGTCCCCGACAAGCTCTCGGGCTCGGTCGATGTGGAGGACGCCGACAACCCGTCGGGCTTCGAGCTGCCGGGAGCCGACCTTTCGGACCTCGAACTCGACGTCGTCGTTCTCCCCGCGCAGGAGGACGAGTTCACCTGCGCGAACTGCTTCCTGGTGAAGCACCGCTCGCAGCTCGATCACGAGAGCGCAGACGGTCCTATCTGCGCTGAGTGCTCCGCTTGACCTGAGCCCGCCGCACAGCGGCAGCAAGCCGATCCGGCGTCCGCGAGGAGATCACCCACGCGGTCGTCGGATCGTCTGCATCTACGACCGGGATCACGACGACACCGTCAATCCCGCCGCGGATCAGGTGCCAGGCACGGGGATCCAGGCCCGCGCCCCGCTGGTGACGCGCATCGTCGCCGAGGTGCGCTTCGGGATCCCCGAGGAACTCGACGCCGATGTGTGCGCGTCCCGCGCGGAGCTCGCCTCGCTCGACGCGGACCGTCGGAGCGGCGAGGATCAGCAGCGCGATCACGAGAACGCTGACGGCCGCGCCGATCACGAGCGCCACGGTGGTGTCGATGGGGGTGAACACCAGTGCCGCCATCGGGCCGGCCAGTGCGGCGGCGACGAGGACCCACAGCGAGGGCCCCAGACGCTCTCGGTATCGGTCCGCGGGGACTCGTCCGGCGGCGGCCTCTGCGGGCCCGGCATTGCGCGCTGTGTTCTGCATTACCCTCGTTGGGTGACTGAAACGGTGGACGTCCCCATTATCGCCTCCGACGTCCCGGTGTACGCGCACCCGGGCGACGCGGGAGCCGACCTCGTCGCCGCCGAGGCGGTGCGCCTCGAACCCGGCGCGCGCGCACTCGTCGGCACCGGCGTGCGCATCGCGCTTCCGGAGGGACACGTCGCCTTCGTGGTGCCGCGCAGCGGTCTGGCCGCCAAGCACGGCATCACGGTCGTGAACGCGCCCGGCACCATCGACGCCGGCTACCGCGGCGAGATCAAGGTCATCCTGCTCAACACCGACCGCGAGCATGCGCACGACATCGCGGTCGGCGACCGCATCGCACAGATCATCGTGATGCCGGTGCCGCGCGCCCGCTTCATCCCCGTGGAGGAGCTGCCCGACAGCGTCCGCGGCGAAGGCGGCTTCGGCTCGACCGGCTACCAGAAGGACGGAGTCCTCGCATGACCGACCCCACGCCCGCCGACGG
>NZ_JBQCIP010000227.1:0-6118 GCF_051953575.1 Microbacterium sp. | reverse complement strand
GGGCATTCCGTACTGCTCGCCGTCGTAGGTGCCCGACTTCACGAGCCCCTCGACCAGGTCGTCTTCGAGGCCGTCCTTCTTGATGTAGTCCGTGATGGGCGCGAGCGCGCCGGCGTCGGCGAACTCGGGCGTCCAGGTGGTCCCCGTCTCTGCGACGTCGGGGGTCGTGCCGCCCGCGATCGAGGTGACGAACCGGTCGTGCGCGTCGGCCCACTGCACGAACTCCACGTTCAGCTCGGCGCCGGTCTCTTCCTTGAACGCGTCGGCGACCTCGTCGAAGAACGGCTCGGCGTCGGGGTTCGTGCCCTGCATGATCCAGACGTCGAGGGTCTTGCCCTCACCCGAGGCCGAATCGTCTCCGTTGTCGCCACCGCCGCCACTGCAGGCGGTGATGCCGAGTACTGCCACACCCAACACGGCGATGGGCAGGATGCGCTTCCTCATTTGAACTCCTCTTCTGCGATCACACTCTGGTGTCGACCTTCCGGCCGCGAATCACACTATGGAAGAAACCACCATGTGTCACGCATGTTTTGGAATTTTCTCCCAACCGTTATCGACCGGAAACACGGATCAGCAGGACCCGGGCCCGTTCGACCGCCCTCAGGGGCGAGCGGATGCCGCGTCCCGCCGCCGCCCCCAGGGCAGCGCCAGCAGCACACCGCCGATGAGCAGCACGAGCGCGAACGCGGCCGCCGCCCACGGCGTCTCGGCCGGGATGTCGAGGTAGGTCGTGATGCCGAGGATGCGGGCGAGGCCCCACGGCAGCAGGCCCATCTCGTCGTTCCACACGGTGAGGGCCGCTTCGAGCCCGGCCGCCCCGATGACGACTGCGGGCACGAGCAGTCCGGCGCCGACGGCTGCCAGCACGTACCCGGTCGCCCGGCGCGCGCCGACCTGGGCCGAGAGCGCCCAGCCGGCGGCGACGAAGACCCAGACGAACAGCGCGAAGGCGACCGCGATGTACGCCGTGCGCAGCACCGGCTCGGTCCAGAACGCGTACCAGTAGCCGCCGGGTCCGGTGAACGACAGCGCGAACAGCGTGAGGATGCAGCGCAGCATCACGACGCCGCCCACCGCGGCGATGACCGGCCACGGCGAGCGCCGGCGCACGAACAGCCGCAGCACGAGGGCGAACACGACCCAGGCGCCGAGCACGACCGCGACGTGCGTCCACGACAGGAACGAGGTCTGCACGGCGCGCGTCGCGACCAGCAGCGCCGCGGGGATGACCAGGAGCAGCCAGCGGTCGAGCTCGAGCATGCCGAGCGTCGACTCGCGGGCCCGCCAGGGCCGGGTCGACGCGATCCACGTGGCGCGTGCGGCGGCCGCGCCCGGTCGTCGCACCAGCCGGGTGCGCGCGGCGAGCATGCCGATGACGACCCAGGCGAGCGCGAGCACGAGCAGGCCGCGGGCGAGCCAGGCCATCGTGTCGTCACGGTGGGACCGCTCGATGCCCAGGCGCGCCGCCGTGAGGTTGAGCGCAGGGTGGTCGATGTCGCCGTCGTACGCCGTCAGGTGCGCGGCCGCGAGCTTCTCGAAGGTCGCACGGTCGGCATCCCACGCGGCCCGCGCATCGGGCGACAGCGTGTCGTGCCACTCCCCCTGGTGCAGGATCAGCGAGCGGTACGACGACAGCAGCCGCAGCGTGTCGACCTCGTAGTCCAGCGCCCCCACGAACGCGTCGCGGATCTCGGGCGAACGCCAGGTGGCGGCATCCGTCGACGCGACAGTGTCACGCATCTGTGCGGCCGTCGACACCGCCGCCTCACCGTCGGCGATGGCCGCGTCGATGCCACCGTCGGCGTCGCGCACGATCGAGTACATGACGTCGAGCACGGCGGAGTCGCCGGTGAGGATGTCCCACTCGAAGATCCACATCATGGGCGGCGGTTCGAGGCCGATCGCGAACACCCGCTGCTGCGCGAACGGCGCGATGTACTGGCCGTGCGCGATGGCGTCGCGGGACTGCCCCATGGCCGAGACGATCGCGTCGACGGTCGCCGGGTCGGTCGAGAACCACTCGCGCGCCCAGTCCTCGGTCACCTGCGTCACGTCGGCGGATGGGTCGCGGGCGAGGGAAGCCGCCACCTGGGTGTTCAGCTCGTACAGCTGCCAGAACCCGGCCTTGAGGTAGAGGGTCATGGGTCCGGCGCGCCAGGGCCCGCCGTCCTGCGTCCACACCCAGACGCCTTCGATCCTGTCGTTCGCGGCGAGCAGCTGCTGCAGCGCCCACTGGTACTCGGCGCCGAGGTCGTTGGCGAACGAGCCGAAGTTCTCGAACTCGCGGCGGCTCTGCAGTTCGACGATCCGTCGCTGCGAGCCCTGCTCGAGCGTGTCGTTGAGCGGCAGCCACGTGTAGAAGTCGCCGAGCGTGTACTTCGTCGAGACGATGAGGGCAGGCGAGTCGATGCCGCCGAGCACCGCCTCGTACGAGGCACTGTCGGTATGCATGTCGCCGGCGGCGCCCACCCCGACAGACCAGGTGCGGAAGATCACTTCGCGATCGGATGCCTCCGCCTGCCCCGTGAAGGCCTCGAGCATCGAGCGCACGGCGTCGACGGTGGTGACCTTGAGCGCGGAGTAGTAGTCCCAGCCGCCCACGTCGTAGACGGGCCCCGCCTCGCCGATGCGGATGAGCACGCCGTCGAGCGCGGGCACCGCGTCGTAGAGCTCGTCGAGGCCGGCGGTGTAGACGTCCCACAGCTCGGGGTCCTCGGTGTCGAGCGACCCGAACCGGTCCTGCAGGTACTGCTCGAGGGGGCCGGTGAGCGCCAGCATGTCGGTGCGCAGGAACACCTTGACGCCGAGCTCGTCGGCGCGCTCCCAGAAGGGCGCGAACGCCTCGCGGAGCGCGAGCGCCTTCGCGCGGTGCTCGTCGCCCTCGGCGTAGACCGGACCGCCGGGCGCGTCGTCGAAGGTCACGAACTCCACGAACCCGGGGAACGCGACGGCGTTGAACCCGTTGGCGAGCGAGTGCCGCAGGAAGAGGTCGAAATCGTCGTAGGCCGCGGCGAGCGCGGTCTGGTCGATGTACGGCGCCTCGGCCTGGAAGACATCCGCGAAGGCCTTCGACGCGTGCGAGTAGTCGTCGCCCGACTCCCACTCGGCCGGGTCGGGCGTGACGCCGACGGCGCCGAGGTCGGTCATCCGCAGCGGGAGCCGGGATGCCTGATGCGCGCCGATGAGGTCGGTCAGCGGCTTCGCAGCCCGCACCTGTGCGGCGAGGTCGTAGATCGCCCGCGCGCTTCCGGCCTCGCTGGCGGCCGCGACGGTGAGGGCTGTCGCGTCCCCGGCGAGGGTGTACGAGTCGTCGTCGCCCTCGGGGGCGTCGACGACGGTGAGGGATGCCGCACCCGCGGTGCCGGCGGCGTCGGCGATCGCGTCGCGCAGCTCGTCCATCGCCACGCCCAGGCGCTCGGTGTCGGGCGCGGTGACGGTCGTGAGGTCCGGCGGCAGGACGGCCGGCGTGGCGGCCGCGGCGACGGCCGGTCGTGGCTGCATCTGCGAAGACGGCTCGGTGCGGAGGCCGAGCGCATCGCCGACAGCCAGCGCGACGCCGGCGCCGAGTGCGACCAGGACGATCGCGGTGACGACGGCGAGGATGCCTCGCCGTCGCGCCGTCGTCATCCTCTGATCCTAGGCGCGCGGTTTCGCCGCATCAGCCCGTTCTCTGAAGCCGTTGCACACCTGTTGCGTTCGCGCGTCGCCCGGGACTTACGGGAAGACGATCTCGGCATCGGGTTCGCGGATCAGGAAGCCCTGCGCACGGTCGCAGCCCAGCTGCACCGCGATGTCGAGGTGGGTGAGCGTCTCGATGCCCTCGGCCACCACGCGCAGCCCGTCGGCGTGGGCGCGTTCGACCTCGTCGTGCAGCGAAGAGCGGGTGCCGGACTCCACCGAGCGCACGAGGTGCCCGGGGATCTTCACCTCGGTGAGCGGCAGGCGCCGCAGACGCTCGGGCGCGACGGTGTCCATGCCGTAGTCGCCGAGTGAGATCTCGACACCCCGATCGCGCAGCAGGCGCAGCTGCGGCAGCGCCGCGCCCTCGTCGATGGACGGACTGTCGTGCGAGAGCTCCAGCACGAGCGACCCGGGCCCGAACCCGCGCCGCGCAAACTGGTCGGCGACGTGCCCGCCGAAGGAGTCGTCCTCGAACTGGGCCGGCGAGACGTTGACGGTGACCGCCCAGGCGCGACCCATGCCGCGCCAGTCGCGGAGGGTGTCGAGGCACTCGTCCAGCATCCTCCGCCCCAGCTCGTGGATCACACCCGTGCGCTCGGCGACCTCGATCATGGTCACCGGGTCGATGTCTCCGAGCTGCGGGTGCCGCCACCGGCACAGTGCCTCCGCCGCCACGATCGATCCGCTCTCGAGCGAGACCTGCGGCTGGTAGACGGCGAAGATCTCGGGAGTGCGGACCGCGGCGGCGAGGTCGTCAGCGAGGTCTTCTCTGAGGGGCATCCCTCAAGTCAGCCTCAGGGATGCCACCGCCGCAAGTCCCGATGCGCACCGCGCTCATCGGCTAGAGTCCGCCCCCGGAGAGGGCCGCTCGGCCACGCTGGAGCGATGATGTTGCGGCTCTCGTGGAAGACTCGGGCGTCTCCCTATACTTTTGCCATCGCTGAGCTGTCGGGAGGGGTGGCGATGGCGTTTCGGAACTTGGAGACGTTGGAGGCGTGGCTCGCCGAGTATCGCGAGACCGGGAGCGCGGGCGCCGCGTCGGCACGGGTCGTGGTGCAGGACGGCGACGGCGGCGCGGACACGGGACTGGTGACCTTCCAGCTCGATCACGCCTCGACCGTGGTCTCCATCCAGCCCGCCGCCCAGGACGCCACGGGGTGGGTCGCGACGATGGAGCCGCGCGAAGACGCGATCGCCCTCGACGCCCCCGGGCTGCTCGCACTCTCGGCCGAACTCGCCGCCGTCTCGGAGTTGTGCGCGTTCCTGGAGCAGAAGTCGAAGGACGACACGGGCGTCGACGTCGCCTGAGCGCAGGTCAGCGCCGGGTGCCCACTGTCGCCGCGGTCAGGGATTCGAGCAGCGCAGCCGAGCTTCCGACCAGCGCCTGATCGGCGGCGCCGACGGCGAGGTCGAAGTCCTGGTCGAACCGGTTCAGCGCCGACCAGGGGTCTTCGTCGATGTCGATCGTCGCCGTGATGCGGTTGACGCGCCGGTCGTCCGGATCGACGTCGCGGCGCACGAGGGAGCGGCCGACCAGACGATCGATGAGGGTGGTCACCCCGGC
Source organism: Microbacterium sp. (assembly GCF_051953575.1). Taxonomy (GTDB): domain Bacteria; phylum Actinomycetota; class Actinomycetes; order Actinomycetales; family Microbacteriaceae; genus Microbacterium. The sequence goes on along the minus strand of NZ_JBQCIP010000227.1, from coordinate 870 downwards.
GGAGGTCATGCCGAGGTACTCGCGCAGGGCCGTGGGGCGGGTTCCGGGATTGTCGATGACGAACAGCAGCGCCCTCGCATCGATGTCGCTGATGCCGAGGCTGGCGCGTGCGGCGCTCAGGGCGGCGTTGCGCGCGTCGACATACCGACGCAGCGCCTGCCCCAGCGTCAGCCCCGTCGCGTCGTTGCCCATACCGCCATTCTCCTCATCGCTCACCGGCCAGAATATCTCAGATCGCTAGTATTTAGAAGATTTAACTAATTTTCCTAAGTAACGGTGTAAGGTGGGATCAACTCGCCGATGCGGCACGGCTCGCCGCTCGCCACCCCCGGGCATCGGCGCAGAAGCCCAGGAGGCACATCGTGACCCACGGAAAGGCTCCGATCGGACGCCGCTTCGTCCCGACCCCGTTCGCTGCGAGCACTCCATGCTAGGCCTCGCGACGTGCGGGCTGATCAGCGTCGACCGCGCGTCCACGATCGTCGACGCCAACGGGCAGGTGCTGCAGTGGCTCAACCGCGCCCACGACGACGTGGTCGGCCGCCCGCTCGAATCGCTCCTCACGCTGCGCATGCCGCTGGCGGACGCCGGCGGGATGCGCCCCACCGACGCCACCCTCCATGGCGCCTCGGGAGTCGTCCGGCCTGTGGTGGTGGGCTCCTTCGGTGTGGACGACCACGGCATCGAGCGCCTCGCCGTCTATGACGTGTCTGCACGGTCGGCCTTCAATCTGGGATTCCGGGGCGCGGAGGCGAAGACCGAACGAGGCCGCCAGCGCCTGCAGATCCTGCTCAACGCCGCCGTCGGCTTCGGCAACGTCCGCTCCGAGCTCGACGCGGCAGAACTCCTCGTCGACGTCGCGCAGCGCGC
>NZ_JBQCIP010000226.1:0-21297 GCF_051953575.1 Microbacterium sp. | reverse complement strand
TTCCACTCGCTCTGGCCGTGGCGGAGGAGGATGAGCGTATAGGGCGCGGTCATGCGCCCAATATTATCGGGGGATGGCGCGCGGACCGGTCGGGCAGATCACGCGCGGCACCACCGGCACCAACCGGCTGCGCCGCATCGATCGGTGGATCGCGCGGCATCCCGCGCTGCGCCGCGCCGCCGACCCTCTCGTGGTCGACCTCGGGTACGGCGCGAGCGGCGTCACCGCGTTCGAGCTGTTCGCCCGGCTCGCCCGCACCCGGCCCGATGTCGAGGTGCTCGGTCTGGAGATCGACCCCGCTCGCGTCGCGCGGGCGCGGGCCCAGCTCGAGCAGGTGCGCGCCGGCGGGACGCCGTTCGCCCCCGACTCGCGGGTTTCGTTCGCGCGCGGCGGGTTCGAGGTTCCCGTCCCCGGCGGCCGACGCCCCGCGATCGTCCGTGCGATGAACGTGCTGCGTCAGTACGACGAGTCGGAGGTCGCCGCCGCATGGGCGGCGATGACGGCACGCCTGGCGCCCGGCGGGCTGCTGGTCGAGGGGACGTGCGACGAGATCGGCCGGATCGCGACGTGGGTCGCCATCGGCCCGGACGCCGTGCCCCGGTCGTTCTCCGTCTCGCTGCGGCTCGCGGAGCTGGAGCATCCCTCGATCGCCGCGGAGAGGCTGCCCAAGGCCCTGATCCACCGCAACGTCCCGGGTGAGCGCGTGCACGGATTGCTCGCCGCGCTGGACTCCGAGTGGGACCGCGCGGCGAGCGTCTCGCCGTTCGGCGCCGTCCACCGGTGGCGCACCGCGCTGGCCGCGATGCAGGCGGCGGGCTGGCCGCTCCTGGAGCGCTCGCGCTGGCGCCTGGGTGAGGTGACGGTGCCATGGAGCGCCGTCGCGCCCCGCTGATCCCTCTCCCCCACACGGATGCGACGCTCAGGACGCCGGCATCCGTCGATCACACGCGCGGCAGGACCGCGCGCGCCTCATCGCCGGGCATCCCCGTCGCGGTGAGCAGGTCGACGGCGAGCGGGCGCAGCGAGGTGACGAGGTTCTGCTCGCCCTGCGAGCCGCCCGGGAGGATCGCCGCGGGATCGAGCCGCGCCGCGACCGCCCGCACCGCCTCGCGGGCGACCGGCTGCATCGCGATGTCGTCGAGGCTGTCACCGACGAGCGCCGCCCCGCGCATGAGCTCGGCGAGGAGCTCCGCGGGAACGGGGCGCCGCTCGCCGTCGTCGCAGAGGTACACGGCACGGCGGGCGACCACGCGCAGATTCCGGGTCGCGAAGTCCATCGACTGCAGCACGGTGTGGTGGCGCCGCAGCTCGGCGCGCTGAGGGCGCAGCCACGGCGAGAACCCCGCGACCGCGAGTCCCGAGTCCAGCGACGCGCGCCACTCGTCGACCCGCGGCGCGATCGCGCGCGCCTTCTCGAGTCCGCGCGTCGCGCGCAGCGGGTCCCCGCGACGCAGGGCCTGCACGACGGTTCGGGCGGCGTCGTCCGCCGCGGCGAACACCGCGTGGCCGTCGCGGGCCTCTTCGCGGCGCGGATTGCGCGGGATGAGCGCGGTGACCAGGAGCGCCGCGACGCCGCCGATGATCCCGTCGACCAGACGCGAGAAGGGCTGAGAGGCGGGCAGCGACATCACGATCGACGCCTGGACGCCGGCCATGATCGCGAACGGCGGGTACGGCGACAGGAACCGCGCGACGAACAGGGTCGCCGCGAGCGCCAGCGCGAGCTGCCACCACCCCGGCCCGACGATCACGACGAACCCCTCGGCGACCAGGATGCCGACGAGCATCCCGACGACCGTCTCGAGCACGCGACGCGGACGCGCATCGCGCACCAGCCCGAGACTCGTGATCGTGACGGTCGCGGCCAGCAGCGGCGCGGGATGCCCCACGACGTAGTGCGCGAAGGCCCAGGCGGCGGTGGCCGCGACCACGATCTGCACGATCGCGATCGCGGATCCGCGGACACGAGCCAGCTGCGGGCGCAGGTCGAGACTCGTGCGCCACCCCGTCGGCACCGCCTGGGTGATCGGGGCGGTGTCGCCGTCGCCGCTCACCGGCAGGCCTACGTGGCCGCCTGACGACGGCCGAGTCGCGGGATGCGCGGCACATTCGCCGTCCGCCCCGCATCGGGCGGCACGACGACCTCCTGGGCCGCAGCGACCGGACCGTCGGCGGTGTCGACGGTGAGCGCCGCGTCGACCGGGGTCGACCGGCGCACGACGGCGAGCGCGATGGGTCCTTCTTCGTAGTGCAGGGCCGCCGAGGTCACGTTCCCGACCTCGTCGTCGCCGACGCGAACGACCGCGCCGTGCTCGGGCAGCACGCTCCCCGAGCCGTCGAGCTGCAGCGCCACGAGGCGGCGCGGCGGATGCCCGAGGTTGTGGACCTTCGCGATGGTCTCCTGCCCGCGGTAGCAGCCCTTGTCGAGGTGCACCGCTGTGCGCAGCCAGTCCAGCTCGTGCGGCAGGGCGCGCTCGTCGACGTCGGCCTGCCAGCGTGGACGCCATGCGGCCACACGCAGCGCCTCGACCGCGGCGAGGCCTGCGAGCTGCACGTCGCCGCGGACGGCGGCATCGGCGATCCGCGCCTCTTCGTCACGCGAGAGGATCGCCTCGGCCCAGTCGCGCTCCGCGCCGGGATGCGGGTCGACGGGTGCGTACGCCCAGCCGCCGGGCGTGACGTCGGGCCACGGGTCGCGCCACACCAGCGGGAGGCCCGCAGGGGATGCCGGCGACACGCTGCCGAGCGCGGACTCCGTGCCGCCGATCACGGCGTACTCCTGGGCGATGCGGGGGTCGACGCGCAGGCGGAACCGCATCTTGCGCAACCAGTCGTACAGGCCCTCGACATCGGAGCGATCGGCGATCAGCCACGTGGTCTCGCCGTCATCGAGAACGGATGCCGCATGCTCGACGTGCCCCTGCGGATCGAGGATCAGCAGCTCGGTGCCGACGCCGGGCGCGAGCCGCGCCAGCGCCTGCGACGACAGCGAGTCCAGCCACGTGAGGCGGTCCTCGCCCGGCACGGCGATCACGGCGCGGTCGGCGCGCGGCGCGAGAGCGGCTCCCTCGGCGAGACGGCGCTGCTCGACCAGCGGATTGCCGAGGTGCTGCAGCCCGTTCTCATCCACGACGGCGCCGGGCACGGCCGCGAAGACGTCCGCCATCAGTCGGCCTTGGCGAGACGGGCCGACGCGTGCGCACCGAGCTCGAAGCCCAGCGCGGCGATGTCCCACGCCCACAGCAGGTGGCCGTCGACGAGTCCGTACATGCGGGTCGCCGCGGCGTACGCCTTGGCCCCGGCCGGACGCACGACCGCATCGGTCGCGATGTCGATGCGGGGGCCCTTGATCTGGCCGAGATACAGCTCGCTCACGCCGTCGGCGTGGACGAGCGCGACCTCGATGTCGAAGCCGCCGTCCGCGTTGCGCAGCGCCTCGATGTCGTCGGCGGTGCGGACGACCGCCGGCGCCGCGGGGGGCAGCAGTCCCGGCCCGGCATCGGCGTCCGTCGCGGTGCGCGCGAGACGCCAGTAGCCGAGTTCGGCGACCAGACGCGTGCGGGCGTCAGGATCGGCGGGATCGTCGATCCACGCCTCGGCCGAGTAGTTCAGATAATCGCCGCCGTCGTGGCTGAAGCTCACGCGGTGCGTGAACTCGCCAGTGTAGGCGTGGTCGCCGTAGTCGATGACACCGGTGCCCTCCCACACTCCGATGAGCCACGAAAGCGGAACGAGCTCCGCGGGCAGGTCGGTCGGGATCTCGAGCACGACGCGTCCGTCAGCGCTGGCCGCGGTACAGGTTCTTGACGACCACCACGGAGACGAACACGATCGACAGCGATGCGAGTCCGAGCAGGCCCACGAAGAACAGTTCGAGCGCGACGGTATCCATGACGTGAAGTCTAACCGTGACCCGGGCTCATCCGGGCACGAGGGCGGCCAGCCCGAATCCGAGGCTGATGACGCCCATGACGAGCGCCGCGCCCAGGACGCTCGCCGCGACCCGTTCGGTGAAGCCCGCCGCGCGCCCCGTCCACAGCTGCACGGCGAACGCCGCGAGGAGGCATCCGCCCAACCCCACGCCCAGCCATGCGGCGCGCCAGTCCGGCGTCGAGAAGACGCCGATGACGATGGCGACCACGGCTGCGAAGACCCAAACGGCGATGAGACCGCCGAGGGTGCGGCGAGGAGCGAGTTCTGGCACGGCCACGAGGCCATCATCCCTCAAAGCCGCTGCAGACGCACCTGGGAGCGGCCGCAGCGGCGCCCCCGGACGACCCGCGGCGAAACGAGCGCCCCGCGCGCTCTACACTGGGGTTCGCGGCGTGCCCCCGCACGCCGGGAAGGCGATCCTTTGGCTCAGCTCCTGGTTCTCAGTTCCACGCACGGCGGCGGTCCTGTCCTGCCCGCGCTCGAACTGCTGAGTCACCGCGTGCGCCAGATCCCCGCTGAGCCCGCGCAGCTGGTGAACGCGCCGAGCGCGGACATCATCATGGTGGACGCCCGCGTCGACCTCGTCGGCGCCAAGTCCCTGTGCAAGATCCTCAACACGACGGGGCTCGACGCGCCGCTGCTGCTGGTCGTCACCGAGGGCGGCCTCACCGCGGTGTCGCCCGACTGGGGCGTCGACGACGTCATCCTGATGACGGCGGGGCCGGCCGAGGTCGACGCCCGCATCCGCCTCGCCGTCGGCCGCCAGTCCGCCGAGCAGGTGTCCACCCGCGTCCAGACCTCGGGCATCACGATCGACGAGTCCTCGTACTCGGCGAAGGTGCACGGCAAGCCGCTCGACCTGACGTACAAGGAGTTCCAGCTCCTGCACTTCTTCGCCACCCACCCCTCCCGTGTGTTCACGCGCGAACAGCTGCTGAGCGAGGTCTGGGGCTACGACTACTTCGGCGGCACGAGGACCGTCGACGTCCACGTGCGGCGCCTGCGCGCCAAGCTCGGCGACCTCGAGCAGCTCATCGGCACCGTCCGCAACGTCGGCTACCGCTTCAACGTGTACGAGGATGAGCCCGAGCCGGCACCCCGCGAGAAGACCGACGCGTAGCACCGGACACCGGTCGGGCCGGGGATGCCGCATCCCCGCGTTCGCGGACTCGTTCACACTCCGGTCACATGACCCTGCAATGATGAGGGGATGATCGAACCCGAGGTGCTCGACACCGGCCTGGGAGATGCGGACGACGACGACTTCGACATGTCGGAGGAGTTCGACTCCCAGCTGCCGGACCACCGCTACCTGGATCGCGAGCTGAGCTGGCTCGCCTTCAACCAGCGTGTGCTCGAGCTCGCCGAAGATCCCAAGGTGCCCGTGCTGGAGCGTGCGAACTTCCTCGCCATCTTCGCCAGCAACCTCGACGAGTTCTTCATGGTGCGCGTCGCGGGACTCAAGCGCCGCATCATGACCGGCCTCGCGGTGCCGACGAACGTGGGCACCTCGCCGGTGGATGTCCTCGCCGAGATCTCGGCCGAGGCGCATCGTCTGCAGCTGCGGCATGCCGACGCGTGGATGACCCTCGTGCAGCCGGCCCTCGCGGATGCCGGCATCCAGGTGGTCTCGTACGACTCGCTCGACGCCGACGAGCGCACCCAGCTGTACGACTACTTCCAGGCGCAGGTGTTCCCCGTCCTGATGCCGCTCGCGGTCGACCCGGCGCACCCGTTCCCGTACATCTCGGGCCTTTCGCTCAACCTCGCGATCCGCATCCGCAACGCCCGCACCGGCCGTCAGGAGTTCGCGCGCCTGAAGGTGCCGCCGATGCTCCCCCGGTTCGTCGAGCTGCCGCCGGTCGGCGGGACCGTGCGCTACCTGCCGCTCGAGGACCTCATCTCCAACCACCTCGACGACCTCTTCCCCGGGATGGAGGTGCTCGACCACCACGCGTTCCGCCTCACCCGCAACGAGGACATGGTTATCGAGGAGGACGAGACCGAGAACCTCATCCAGGCGCTCGAAGCCGAGCTGCTGCGCCGTCGCTTCGGCCCGCCGATCCGCCTCGAGATCACCGACGACATGGACGACGTCACGCTCGACCTCGTCATCAAGGAGCTCGACATCACCGAGCAGGAGGTCTACCGCCTCCCCGGTCCGCTCGACCTGCGAGGACTGTTCGACCTCGCACGCATCGACCGCCCCGACCTGCACTTCAAGCCGCACCTGCCGACGACCGCACTGGCGTTCCAGCCGGGCGACAACAACGAGCGCGCCGACATCTTCGCCGCCATCCGCAAGGGCGACGTGCTCGTGCACCACCCGTACGAGTCCTTCGCGACCAGCGTGCAGGCGTTCCTCGAGCAGGCCGCCAAGGACCCGCACGTGCTCGCCATCAAGCAGACGCTGTACCGCACGTCCGGAGACAGCCCGATCGTCGAAGCCCTCATCAACGCCGCCGAGGCAGGCAAGCAGGTGCTCGCGCTCGTCGAGATCAAGGCCCGCTTCGACGAGGCGAACAACATCGTGTGGGCGCGCAAGCTCGAGAAGGCCGGCGTCCACGTCGTCTACGGGCTCGTCGGTCTGAAGACCCACTGCAAGCTGGCGCTGGTGATCCGCGAGGAGGGCGGCGTGCTGCGCAGCTACAGCCACGTCGGCACCGGCAACTACAACCCCAAGACCAGCCGCATCTACGAGGACTTCGGCCTCTTCACCGCCGACGACCAGGTCGGTCGCGACCTCACGCGTCTGTTCAACGAGCTCAGCGGCTACGCCATCGAGAAGAAGTTCAAGCGCCTGCTCGTCGCCCCGCTGCACCTGCGCAAAGGACTGCTGCGCCTCATCGAAAAGGAGCGCCGCAATGCGCTCGCCGGCAAGTCTGCGAGCGTCCGCATCAAGGTGAACTCGATGGTCGACGAGCAGATCATCGACGCGCTCTACCGTGCCAGCCAGGCCGGCGTGAAGGTCGAGGTGTGGGTGCGCGGCATCTGCGCGCTCAAGCCCGGCGTCGAGGGCATGAGCGAGAACATCACGGTGCGCTCGATCCTCGGGCGCTACCTGGAGCACTCGCGCATCTTCGCGTTCGGCGGCGACGGCGAGCCCGTCGTCTACATCGGCAGCGCCGACATGATGCACCGCAACCTCGACCGACGCGTCGAGGCGCTCGTGCGCGTGTCGTCGCCCGCGCACGTGAAGGAGCTCGAAGACCTCTTCACGCTCGCCATGAGCGACACGACCAGCTCGTGGCACCTGCGGCCCGAGGGCGAGTGGGTGCGCCACCACGAGGATGCGGAGGGCAGGCCGCTGCTCGACATCCAGGACCGCACCATGACCAACGTGCAGCGCCGGCGGCGCGCACGGGCGGTGCGATGACCGAGACCGCGGTGTACGCGGCAGGGGGTGTCGTCTGGCGGATCGTGGACGAGAAGCTGCGCGTGCTCCTCATCCACCGCACGAAGTACCGCGACGTCACGCTCCCCAAGGGCAAGGTCGACCCCGGCGAGATGCTCGCCGAGACGGCCGTGCGCGAGATCCACGAAGAGACCGGCATCCGCGTCGCGCTCGGCGTGCCCGTCGGCGTCTCGCGCTACCGCCTGCCCAGCAAGCGCACCAAGATCGTGCACTACTGGGCGGCCGAGGCGACCGACGAGGCGATCCGCGCGAGCGAGTTCGTGCCGAACAAAGAGATCGCGGCGATCGAATGGGTCACCCCGAAGAAGGCGATCTCGCGGCTCAGCTATCCGGTCGACGTGGAGATCATCGAGAACTTCCTGCACCTCGTCGACGAGCGCGTGCTGCGCACCTTCCCCATCGTCGCGCTGCGGCACGGCAAGGCGCTCCCCCGCGAGGACTGGGACGGCAAGGATGCCGCTCGCCCGCTGACCCCGCGGGGGCGCAAGCAGGCGCGGGCCATCGTCGGTCCGCTGCGCGCCTTCGGCGTGCGCCGGATCGTGTCGAGCCCCGCGGTGCGATGTGTGAAGACCGTCACTCCGCTGGCGGAGGCGCTCGGACGCAAGATCGACACCACGAAGCTCATCAGTCAGGACGCCTGGGAGGACGGCAAGTCCGACCCTCGCACCGTCATCGGGGAGCGCGTGCGGGCACGCAAGCCGGCCGTGCTGTGCAGCCACGGGCCGGTGCTGCCCGACATCCTGAGCGAGCTGGCTCTGGCGACGGGGACGCTGCGCGGCTCGTACCTCGGCAGCGCATCGGCGCTCGAGCCCGGTGCGTTCTCGGTCGTTCACCTGTCGGTCGCGAACCCCGGATCGGGCATCGTCACGATCGAGACGCACGAGCCGAAGGTCTGAGCGCACCGCCGCTTCACGTCCGCCGACCCCGGCGCACCCCTTCCCGTTCACCTTCCGTTCACCCGCGGACCGCACTCTCTTAAGAGTCCGAGCCTACGTTTCAGAGCGAACCCGCACTGGGCTTCGTACCCGCAGGCCTGCACCAAGGTCTGATTTCCCTGACACGTGAAGGATTCACACAGTGAAGATCTCTCGCCTCGCCCAGGTGGGCGCCGTCGCCGCGATCGCGGCCCTCGCCCTCGCCGGCTGCGCCTCGAACGACGACACCCCGAGCGACACGCCCTCTGCCAGCGGGTCCGCCGCGGACTCGGGTGTCACGGTCGAGCTGGACTCGAGCCTCACGGGCACGATCACCTCCGGCGGCTCCAGCGCCCAGGGCAACGCACAGGCCGCGTGGACCACCGCGTACAACGCGACCGTCAGCGGCGTCACCATCAACTACGACAAGTCGCAGGGCTCCGGCGGCGGCGTCACCAACTTCCTCAGCGGTGCGTACGACTTCGCCGGCTCGGACTCGCCCCTGTCGGCGGACGAGACCGCGCAGTCGCAGGCGCTGTGCACCGAGGGCGGCGTCAACATCCCCGTCTACCTCGACGGCGTCTCGATCATCTACAACATCGACGGTGTCGACAGCCTCAAGCTGAGCGGCGAGACGATCGCGAAGATCTTCAACCTGCAGATCACCGACTGGTCGGACCCGGCCATCACCGCCGACAACGGCACCGCGCTCCCGGCAGGCCCGATCACGACGGTCGCCCGTTCGGACGGCTCCGGCACGACGGCCAACTTCACGAACTACCTCGTCGGCACGCAGGCCGCGGCGTGGCCGTACCCGGCGGGCAAGAACTGGCCGGTCGCGGGCAACGTCTCGCTCCAGAAGGGCGGCTCGGGCGTCGTCGACACCGTCAAGGCCGGCTCGGGCACCATCGGCTACGCCGACCACTCGGCCATCGGCGACCTGAACGCCGCCGAGATCGTCGTGGACGGCACGGCGATCCCCTTCAGCGCCGAGGCCGTCGCGAAGACCTTCGAGGTCGCCGCCGTCGACGCCTCCAACGGCGTCAAGGGCGACCTGTCGAAGAAGTTCGACTACTCGAAGCTCACCACCGAGACCTACCCGATCCCGCTCGTCTCGTACGCCATCACCTGCACCACGTTCAAGGACGAGGCGCAGGCCGAGGTGACCAAGTCGTACCTCGGGTTCGTCGCCAGCTCGCTGGGCCAGCAGGTCGCGGCGAAGAACGCCGGTTCGGCAGCACTGCCGGACTCGATCCTCGAAGAGGCGCAGAAGACCATCGACGCCATCAAGTGATCCACGTCGGTCCGTCCGTCCAGGCGATGCCTGGGCGGACGGGCTGAATTCCGTCTCCGACACGTTCGGCGGTGGAATTGAGCCGCCACCGACCTGCCAGAACCCGACAGGAGCTCCTCCATGCGACACCGACGGACCCGTCATGGCTGACACGATCAGCCCGCCCGCGCCCGCCGCGTCACGCACCCGATCGACGCGGCGCCTGAGCGACACCGTCTTCCTCGGCCTCTCGGCCACCTCCGCCGTCTCGATCATGGTGATCCTCGCCGGCGTCGCGATCTTCCTGATCATCCAGGGGCTCCCGGCGATCACGGCGAACTGGTCGGAGAACGCCGATCTCAGCTCGATCCAGAATCCCGCGCAGGTGCCGTGGACGAGCTTCTGGGAGTACGTCGGCCCGCTGCTGTGGGGCAGCATCTTCTCGGCGCTCATCGCGATGGTGCTGGGTGCGCCCGTCGCGATCGGCATCGCGCTGTTCATCTCGCACTACGCCCCGCGTCGCATCGCCGGAGCGCTCGGCTACATCGTCGACCTCCTCGCGGCAGTCCCCTCGATCGTGTTCGGCCTGTGGGGCATCGCGGTCATGCGCCCGTTCCTGCTCCCGCTCTCGGACTTCCTCAATCAGTACTTCGGCTGGATCCCGCTCTTCGCCGGGCCCGTGTCGACCACCGGTTCCACGATGCTGGCCGGTGGCGTCGTGCTGGCGGTCATGATCCTGCCGATCGTGACCTCGATCACGCGCGAGATCTTCCTGCAGACGCCCCGCCTGCACGAAGAGGCCGCCCTCGCCCTGGGCGCCACGCGCTGGGAGATGATCCGCCTGTCGGTGCTCCCCTACGCACGCAGCGGCATGATCTCGGCGACGCTGCTGGGGCTCGGTCGCGCGCTCGGCGAGACCATGGCGATCGCGCTCATCATCTCGCCGTCGCTGCTCTACTCGCTGCGCATCCTCACCGACGGGTACAACTCGCAGACCATCGCGGCGAACATCGCGCTGAACTTCCCGGTCGCCACCGAGATCCAGCGCTCCGCGCTCATCGGCACCGGTCTGATGCTCTTCGTCATCTCGTTCGCCGTGAACATGGTCGCCCGCTACATCATCGGCGCACAGGGACCGAAGCCTGCGCGCAAGCGCCGCCGCACGGAAGGAAAGGGCGCATGACCGCGACGATGACCCCCTCGCCGGCGCAGGTGCGGCAGCCGATGCGGCTGACCAGCGGTCGTCTGCCGCGGTTCATCGAGCCCGTCATGCTGATCGCGGTCGCGGTCCTCGTCGGGCTCGTGATGTTCGTCCTCACGCAGACCCTCAGCATCCCGATCTGGCTGGTGGTCACGGCGGTGCTCTACCTCATCGCGATCGGCGTCGGCGCCTCGATCGTCGAAGGGCGCCGCAAGGCGACCGACCGGGTCATCCGAGGCATCGTCACGGCGTTCTTCGTGCTCGCCGTCGCCCCGCTCATCTCGACCCTGTGGACGGTTATCGCCAAGGGCGCCGAGATCGTCGACTGGCAGTTCATCACGTCGGTCACCGAGTCGACGTTCGACCCCGAGACGCTCGAGGTCACGAGCACTCCCGGTGCGCTGCAGGCGATCGTCGGAACGCTGATCATCACCGGCATCGCCGCACTCATCTCGGTGCCGATCGGCATCCTGACGGCGGTGTACCTCACGGAGTACGCGCTGCCGACCAACCCGCTGCGTCGCACCATCACGTTCCTGGTCGACGTGATGACCGGCATCCCCTCGATCGTGGCGGGTCTGTTCGCCTTCTCGCTGTTCAGCCTCATCGTCGGCCCCAAGGCCTTCAGCGGCTTCTCCGCGTCGATCGCCCTGTGCGTGCTCATGATCCCGATCGTCGTCCGCTCGACGGAGGAGATGATCCGCCTCGTCCCCGCGGACCTGCGCGAGGCGTCGCTGGCCCTGGGCGTGCCCAAGTCCGCCACCATCCTCAAGGTCGTGCTGCGCACGGCGGCCAGCGGCATCGTCACCGGTGTCGTGCTCGCCGTCGCACGCGTCGTCGGCGAGACCGCGCCGATCTTCATCGCCGCGAGCTTCACCGACAACTTCAACGCCAACCCGTTCTCCGGCCCCATGCAGACGCTGCCGGTCATGGCGTACACGGCCTACAGCTTCCCCTCGAAGGACATCGACGCCTCGCAGGCGCAGGCGTGGGGCGCCGCGCTGCTGCTGGTGATCCTCGTCGTCATCTTCAACCTCATCGCCCGGATCATCGCGAAGCTCTTCGCGCCGAAGACCCGTTAGTACGAAAGGCCGCCCACAGGTGTCCAAAAGCATCGAAGTCAACGACCTCAACGTCTACTACAGCGACTTCCTCGCCGTCGAAGGCGTCTCGCTGTACATCGAGCCGCGCAGTGTCACGGCGTTCATCGGCCCGTCGGGCTGTGGCAAGTCGACGTTCCTGCGCACGCTCAACCGCATGCACGAAGTGATCCCCGGCGGTCGTGTCGAGGGCGAGGTGATGATCGACGGCGACAACCTCTACGGCGCGAACGTCGATCCCGTGCTCGTGCGCCGCCAGGTGGGCATGGTCTTCCAGCGTCCGAACCCGTTCCCCACGATGTCGATCCGGGAGAACGTGCTGGCCGGCGTCAAGCTCAACAACAAGCGCATCTCGAAGTCCGACTCCGAGGCCCTCGTCGAGAAGTCCCTGCGCGGCGCGAACCTGTGGAACGAGGTCAAGGACCGCCTCGACAAGCCCGGCGCCGGCCTGTCGGGCGGTCAGCAGCAGCGTCTGTGCATCGCCCGCGCGATCGCGGTGTCGCCCGAGGTGATCCTCATGGACGAGCCGTGCTCGGCGCTCGACCCGATCTCGACCTATGCGATCGAGGAGCTCATCGGCGAACTGAAGAACGAGTACACGGTCGTGATCGTGACCCACAACATGCAGCAGGCATCGCGTGTGAGCGACAAGACTGCGTTCTTCAACATCGCCGGCACCGGCAAGCCCGGCAAGCTCATCGAGTACGACGACACCTCCACGATCTTCACGACTCCGTCGGTGCAGGCCACCGAGGACTACGTCTCGGGCCGCTTCGGGTGATCCCCGCTCCGCGGTGAGACGAGAGGATGCCGCCACCCTGCCTGCTCGAAGCAGGCGGCGTGGCGGCATCCTTCGTTCCACCGGGTCAGCTGCAGGCGCCGGTGGCCTCCCACGGACCCCACTGGCTCGCGCCGGGGGTGTCGCCCTGCGTCCACCACTTCGCCTTGTACTGCGTGCCGTTGTAGGTGACGACCGAACCGCCGGTGTACGCCGTGCCGCTCACCCACGCCGCGGCGCACGTGCCGCCACCGGTGCCTGTGCCGCCGCCCGTGCCTCCACCTGTTCCGGTGCCCGTGCCGCAGGTGCCGACGAGCTCCCAGACCGCGGCAGTGCCGGGCTTCTCACCCTGCGTCCACCACTTGGCCTTGTAGGTGCTGCCGTCGAGCGACACCTGGGCGCCCCCGGAGTACGCGACCGTGCTCGACCAGGCGGCGACGGTGCACGTACCGGTGCCGCCGCCCGTGCCCGGGTCGGTTCCGCCACCGGTGCCCGGGTCTGTGCCCCCGCCGGTTCCGCCGGTGCCGCCGCCGGGCTGGACGGTCACGCCGCCCGCCTTCGATGCGCGCAGCTTGTCGGCCAGCGTGCCGATGAGCACGCCGCCGCGGTCGCCGTCGAGCTCCCAGAACATGCCGCCGCCCAGGCCCAGGTCGGCGATGTACTGCGCCTTGCGCGTGATGCTCTGCGCGTTGTCGTAGCTCCACCACTGGTTGCCGTCGTACCGCCACGCCGCGCCGACGGCGGCGTCGTAGTAGTCCGTGCCGAGGGTCTTCAGCTTGTCGAAGTCCTCGTTGCCCTTCTCCCACGTGCCGGGTCCGGCGGCGGTCGCCGGGCCCCACGCCGCGGCCTGGGTCGCGCCCTGCCAGCCGCGGCCGTAGAGGGCGAGGCCGACGCCGAGCTGCTTCGGGTCGATGCCTACGCCGAGGTACTGCTTGACGGCCTTGTCGACGCTGAAGCGCTTGCTGGGCGCCCGGGTGTCCTTCGGGTCGTCGAACAGGTTCGCCTGATGCCCGGTGAGGGTCGGGTCCCAGGCGCCGTGAAGGTCGTAGCCCTGCACGTTGCCGAAGTCGAGGTAGCGGAAGATCTCGGGGTCGTTCCATCCGCCGGAGGCGATGTCGGCCGGGTTCGCCGGCAGGAACGCCGAGAGCTCGTACTTCTTGCCGGTCGTCGCCCCGTACGCGTCGAGCTGCGTGCGGAACTCCTTGAGCAGCGCCTTGAAGTTCGCCTTGTCGTTGACCTCGTCGACGATGTTGCCGACGTTGCCGTTCTGCGATCCGGGCCACTCCCAGTCGATGTCGATCCCGTCGAACACGCCGGCCGCCGCTCCCGCTCCGCCGCGGCCGTCGATCACGGGCAGGTTGCCCTTGATGTAGACGTCGATGCAGCTGGAGACGAGCTTCTTGCGCGAGGCATCCGTCTTCGCCGCCGCCGAGAAGTTCTTCGACCAGGCCCAGCCGCCGATCGACAGCATGACCTTGAGGTTCGGGTGCTTCGCCTTCAGCTGCTTGAGCTGGTTGAACGATCCGGCGAGCGGCTGGTCCCATGTGTCGGCCGTGCCCGACACCGAGGCGTCCGCCGCGTACCCCATGCCGAAATCTGCCCACGCGTCACCCGCGCCATCGGAGCCGGTCGGCCCCTCGCCCTGGGCCTTGTTGGCGATGAAGCACGTGAGCGTCTGGTTGTGGATGTTGCCGAACGCATAGTTGATGTGCGTGAGGTCGTCGGCGGCGCCCGAGGTCTCGAGCTGCTTCACCTTGAAGCCCCGACCGTAGACGCCCCACTGGGCGAAGTAGCCCACGGAGCGGTACCCGTTCACCGCGGTGGGCACGGGGTCGGCGGGCGCCGGGTCGGCGGCGACCGCGCTGGGGGCGAACATCGCCATGCTCGCCACCGTGGCCGCGGCGGCCAGGGTCGCGAGAGCGGCGCGCACGCCCCTCTTCTTCGAATGTGTCATCGTCCTGCCTTCTTTCGTTGCGGAGGTCGTCCGCGTGGGGAGGGAGAGACGGATGCCGCAGCCGCCGTCTCGAACAGACGCGGGGCGACGGCATCCGCCGCCCCGCGCCGGGGTCAGCAGCCCGGCTTCCACACCGCGGCGGAGCCGGGCGTCTCGCCCTGGGTCCACCACTGCGCGGTGTAGCCGGCGCCGTTGTAGGTGACCTTGGCGCCGCCGGTGTAGACGGCCGTCGCGCTCCAGGCCGCGGCGCCGCACGTGCCACCGCCGGTGCCTGCTCCGGACGACGGCTCGTACACCGTCGCGCCGCGCGGCAGGTCATACGTGGTGCCGTAGGTCTCGCTGCCGACGGTCACCCGCAGGTTCGAGATCTGCGAGATCGGCAGGCGCCACGACAGCTTGGCGTACGCGCTGCCGCCCGCCGGGATGCCGCCCGAGGGCACCTTGATCGAGTAGGTGTAGAAGTCGCCCTTGAGCCCGCCGACGTTGCTGCCGGTGTGGTCGCCCGACACCTTCGTGATGCCCCAGCCGCTCTGCTCGCCCATCGCGCCGGTGTCGCTCGTCGCGGTGTCGAACGTGATCGTCGCGCCGGCCGGGATGGCCGTCTGGGACTTGTTGACGAACGTCACCTTGGGGTTGATCGGGTAGTTGTTGTCGCCGAGCGCGAACTCCGTGAAGGTCACGTCGAGGGCGATCGTCTTGGCCGGCATGGCGACGTTGGCCTTCGTCGCGTCGTAGGGCTGGGATGCCGCCAGCCGGTCGTGCAGCAGCGATACGAGCGTCGATCCCATCTCGTACTGCCCCTTGGCGGAGTTGTACGAGTAGTCGCCCGCGAGCTCCCAGATCATGGCGCCGCCGATGCCGTTCTGGGCGATGTAGTCGGCTTTGGCACCGATGGCCTGGTCGGCGTCGCCCGAGAGGAACGTCTTCGTCGTGTCGTTCCACCACCACTCGGTCTTGGTGACCGCGTCGAAGTGATGCGTGTAGGCGCCGGTGATCGACGTGGGCATCCCGTATGCGGCGGTGTAGTCGCCCACGACGCCCTTCTGGAGGTTCAGCACGTGCCAGATCGGGTTGGCCCCGGCACCCACCTCGGCGCCGGTCTTGTCGAGGTCGTGCCAGAGGTTGTTGATCCCCACCGCGCCGTTGCCGCACTTCGAGGTGCCGCCCAGGCTCGGGCCGGTGCCCGCCGGGCACTTGGTCTGGTCGGGCAGCGGCGCCTTGCCGTAGAGCCCGTCGGTGCCGCCCTGCACGCCGTCCCAGCCGCGGGTGTAGAACGGCACGCCGACGTTGATGCGGCCGGCGGGCATCGATCCGCGGAAGTAGTGGTACGCCCAGTCGGTGTTGAGGTAGCCGATGTTGCTGTACGCGCCGTAGACGCCGCCGGCGGCGAGCTCGGGGTCCTTGCCGTCGTCGAACAGCGGTCCGTTGCCGCCCACGTAGTCGTTCCACGACCCGTGCAGGTCGTAGCTCATGATGTTGACGTAGTCGAGGTACGGCGTCACCTGGTACGCCTCCGCGCCGCGGAGCAGCCAGCCGGACGCCGGTGCGGCGACCGTCAGCAGGTAGTGCTTGCCGTCGGCGGCGCTCGCGCGGTCGAGCTTCTCGCGCAGCGTCTTCATGAGCGCCTGGTAACCGGCCCACAGCTTGGCGCGGCGCGGCTCCGAGAATGCGAAGTCGTCGGGGCTGCCGGCCTTGCCGTTGCTGTTCGCGTACTCGTAGTCGATGTCGACGCCGTCGAAGCCGTACGTGCGGATGAACTGCACAGCCGAGTCGGCGAACGTGTCGATCTTCGCCTGCGTGTCGGTCATCGTGTAGAAGCCGCCGTCGGCGACGCGGTTGCCGGCGGAGTCGAAGTACCCGCCGGTCTCGGCCCAGCCGCCGACCGACACGAGGGCCTTCACGCCCGGGTTCTGCTTCTTGTACTTCGTCAGCAGGTTGAAGTGGCCGTTGTACGGCAGCGCCGGATCCATCTCGGCCCCCGCCACCCCCGGCCACGTCATGTCGGTGGAGGCGTTGCCTGCGACGGTCTGGTTGACCGAGACCTTGCCCTGGCCGTCGATGTGCGCGAACGCGTAGTTGATGTGGCTGAGCTTGGTCCACGGGATGTCGCTCGCGAGGTAGCGCGGCTGGCCGTTCTGGCCGGTCCGCCAGTTCGTGAAGTACCCGATGACACGATGCTCGAGACCGTTCGGCAGCTTCTCGCGCCCCGCCGTGTCGTAGACGGTGCAGTAGGGCACGTCGGCGCCCGGGGTCTGGTACAGCCCGTCCGGACGGCACTTCTCGTCGGGGTTCGTCGTCCAGGGGGTTCCGACGGGGGTCGGAGCGGTCGTCGGCGTGGGGGTGGGCGTCGGGGTCGGCGTGGGCGTGGAACTCTGTGTGGGTGTGGGGGTCGGCGTCGGAGTGGGGGTGGGGTCGGGGGTGCCGCCGCCGCAGGCGCCGAGCGACTCCCACGCTCCCCACTGGCTGGAGCCGGGGACCTCGCCCTGCGACCACCACTTGGCGCGGTAGTTGACGCCGTTGTACGAGACCTGCGCCCCACCGGTGTACGCCTGCGTGGTCGCCCACGCCGTCTGGCAGGCGGGGTTCGTCGCCGCGTTCGCCGCCGACGCGACGCCGAGCGTCGCGACGACGGCGGCCGCTGCGCCGAGCGCCACCCACCTCACGAACCGGGTGTGCGCGCGCGGCCTGGGGAGATCCGTTGTTCGCATGATGTTCCGTTCCTCGTCGAACCGTCGCGCCGGGGCGCGCGCCGTCTTGGCGTTGCGCACGACGGTAACGAGAGCGGATGCCGCGAATCGAGGGTTCCCGGCAGAAATACGTAGAACCCCTTACAAACCCCGTCGGCCCATGCCTACGGGTTCGCCGCTCACCCGCGGGGTGGTCCGCAGCACCCGATGGGCGGCGACGCTCAGCTCCACCCGCGAGCGCACGGCGAGCTTGGCGAACACCTTGCGCAGGTGCACCTCGACCGTCCGTGGCGAGACGAACAGGCGCTGCGCGACCTCTCCGTTCGACAGTCCTTCCGCCACGAGCAGCGCCACCTCGAGCTCGCGGTCGGTCAGCAGCGGCGCCCACGCCTCGCGGCAGGCGTCGAAGGCGTTCTCGTCGGCGTCGTCCGGGGGTGCGGCATCCGCTCTGTCGATCCGCGCCCGCAGCTCGCGCAGGGCCGCTCCCCACTCCCCCGTCCCGGCCTGCGCGAACAGGTGGTCGGCCGCCAGCAGCGCTCGATCGGCACGGGAGCGCTGGCCGATGCGGGCGAACCCGGCAGCGAGTTCGAGCTCGGCACGCGCGCGTTCGAACGGCGACCGGATGCCGCGCGCCATCTCAGCGATGCGCCACAGCGCGGACAGGCTCTCCGCGTCCGCCAGGTTGCCCCGCACGCGCGCCGACAGCCGGGCATCCTCGGGGATGCGGGCCGGCCGTCCGGTCGCCATCAGCTCGTCACTGCCGGGAAGGTACAGCGGCGCACCGCGCAGCTGCGGCGCGCGCTCAGCGGCGAGGGCCGCCAACGCCGCCGCGCGCTCGCGCGGGCTCTCGGGTTCGTCCGGTTCCGCAGCGGCGACGCCCGCCTGCTCCGCCACGAGCCGCGCGTCGACGATCGCCTCCCATCGCACGCGCGGGGAGGGCGGGCATGACGGCACGAGCGCCGGGGCGCCGCGTCCGAGCGCCCCGCCGGTGATCACGCCCAGCCGGCGTGCGATGGCCACACCGAGTCCGTCGACGGGCAGAACGAAGGGCGTCGAGACGAGGGCTCTCGAGCACGTGTGCCCGGCGCGTGAGAGATCGCCGTCCCACGTGAGGGCGAGCACGCTGAGGAGGTTCCGGTACGCCCGGGCGAGCGGAGAGAGCTCGGATGCCGCCGGCTGCGCGCAGCCGCACCGCGATGCCGCGCACACGCGGGCGTGGAGGGTCACGGCCTGTGGCGCATCGGCCCGCGGCTGACCGTACCCCAGTGCCGCGCACCAGTCGTCGACGCCCGGACCCTGGGCGCGCGGCAGATGAGCGCGTACGCGGGCGCCGTCGCCCCAGACCGCGGCGAGCATGGCCACGACGGCGTGGGCCCGGCCGGTGTCTGCGCCGCGCGCCTCGGCCTCGTCGAGGGCGACGTCGTCGACCTCTCCGGTGGACAGGGCGACGGCGTGCACCCAGGGTGCGACCGTGCGCTCTTCCATCGCCGGATCGCCGCGCGCCTCGGCGAGCCAGCGCAGCGCGTCGTCCACCCACCCGGCATGGAGCGCGGCGATGCCCACGTCGGCCGCGACGGCGGCACGCTCGGCACCCGTCGCGTGCGCGGCCGCCTCACGCGCGACGGCGAACGCCCATGCCGCGTCGCCTGCGGCATCCGCCTCACGGGCGAGGTCCCGCAGCGCGGGGACGAGCGACGCATCGCCGCCCAGCGTGCTGAGGGCCCGATGCCACGCGGAACGACCGGCCTCGCCTCGTCCCGCGTACACGGCGGCGAGCCGCGCGTGCACGCGCGTGCGGTCGGCGAGCGCGGCCGTCTCATGCACGAACACGCGCAGCGAAGGATCGGCCAGAGCGATGCGGCCGCCCGCGAGCACGATGCAGCCGGCGATCGGCGATGCCACGAGCATGTCGATGTCGCCGCCCGAGGCCTCCAGCACGATCTCGGCGCGATCGTCGACGAGCACCGCCAGATGCAGCAGCACGGAGCGCTCCCACTCGCCGAGCGCAGCGACGGCAGGGCCGAAGCGGTCGGCGATCGCGGGGGTCAGCGGCAGCGGATCGGGCAGCGCGCTCACGCCGCGCAGCTCGGCGGCACCCAGGAGAGCGGCACCCTCCCGCACCGCGTGTGGATCGCGGTAGACGCGCGCGAGATGGGCGGCGACATGCGGGACGACGGTGAATCCTGCGGCGCGGAGCCCGATGACGGCGTCGAGCGCCTCGTCGACGAGCGGATCCGGTTCCGGACGCACCACCGGGGTTCCTCGCATCCACCGCTCCTCGCCTCGTCGCGATCCCCCAAATGTTAGACACCCTAACAAAGGGGGCGACGGGAGGGTTAGTCCCTCGGGCTCAGCAGGTAGCGGTTGATGGATGCCGTCAGCCCGGCGTCCACCGGCACGGCGGCGCCGTCGATGGCCGTGATCGGTGCGGCCAGGCGCACGCTCGACACCAGCCATGCGGCGTCCGCCTCCTGCAGCGTCCGCGCCGGGAGCGTCGCGTAGCCCGTCTCGTGCCCCTCCGACTCGAGGTGCGCGAAAAGGCTCAGCTGCGTCGTGCCGTGCAGGATGCCCCCGTTCGGCGCGGGCGTCACGAAGCGCCCGTCCAGCCGCACGATGAGCGACGCGGTGGGCGCCTCGAGCACGAACCCGTCCGACGTCACGAAGATCGCGTCGTCGGCGCCGCGCTGGCGCGCCTCGCGAAGGGCGGCCATGTTGACGGCGTACGAGAGCGTCTTCGCGCCCAGCAGCAGCCACGGCGCCGTCGCCGGGGTGTCGATGCCGTAGCCGCGGTCGAGCGTCACCACGCGGATGCCGTGCTCGCGCGCCGCCGTGTTGTCGGCCGCAGAGGCGGCCGTCACCCACGCGGTGGGCGCCGGCCCGTGCTCGACGCCGCGGCTCAGAATGAGCTTGATCACACCCTCCCCGCGCTGCGGCGCGTGGGTCGCGGCGATCGCCACCGCCTGCCGCCACTGCTCCAGGTTCGGCGCAGGCAGATCGCAGATCTCCGCCGAGTGCGCGAGACGCTCCAGATGCGCCTGCGTCTCTTGCGGGTGTCCGTCGACGACGCCGATCGACTCGAAGATCCCGTCGCCGCGCTGCGTGCTCAGCTCACCGACGCTCAGCGCCGGGGCGGAGGGGTCGATCGCACGGAAGGTCTCCGCGAAGTCGGGGCGGGCGTCATCGGGGGCCGCGGGCTCGATCACGAGCGCGAAACGGAGGGTCATCCCCCGAGCCTAAGGCGCTCGGGAATGCGGCGGGCCCCGACTCGGTTACACTGGATCGGCCGGGCCGCAGTAACCCCGGGCTCCAACTTTTGCCGCTGCGAGCGGCGCCGCGCCGAGAGGCGTTCTGCGGCCCGGCACTTTCATGCCTCAGCTCAGCGCGTCGCGACGCCACAGCGCCGCACACGCCGACAGATCGGCGGCGTAGTCCGACAGGCGCAGCGCGCGGGTCGTGAACGCCGACGCCCGCTCGGGCTCGGTGTTCTCGTAGTCGTCGGCGACATGCGTCGCGCCGGACGCCTGCACGCGGCAGAACGCGGCGGCGCGATCGAGCGCGACCGCGAAGTCGCCCTCGAACAGGCCGCGCAGGATCGTGTCGACGAGCGCGACGAGCTCTTCGGGACCGGCAGGCGACGGGGCGCCCGCGACGACGTCGTCGACCGAGGCGAGCTCGGCACGGCCGCGCTCGTAGAGGAGCGCGGCCGTGCGCGGATCGTCGTGGATCATGAGCTGCACGAGGTAGAGACGCCACAGCGCACCGGGCAGGCTGCGCGACGGCGCGCGCGACCACAGCTCGGCGAGGTCGTCGATGCCGTGCTCGTCCGTGAATGCGACGAGGCGGTCGACCGTGCCGGCATCGGGGTCGGCGCGAACTCGTGCGAGCAGGGCGTGCGCGGTGCTGTGGGCGACGCGCGAGACCTCCGCCGGGTCCTCGGCCGAGAACGTCCGGTCGAAGAGTTCTGCGGGCCGGCGGACGGGTTTGTGGAACTCACGGGACGAATCGCTCATCCCCTCCAGGCTACCCGCCGCCACGAGCACAC
>NZ_JBQCIP010000225.1:0-4523 GCF_051953575.1 Microbacterium sp. | reverse complement strand
GCACGCCAGGAAGGTCCGTGAAACGGATGTCGAGGAACTTGACGTCCTCGTCCTTGATGAACTTCAGCACCTCGGATGAATCTTTGAACATGAAGACTCCAGAGGTAGGGCATTCGGATCCGCCCGTGCGGGTCGGGCTCTTTGGCAAGCTACCGGCAGGGGATTGCCCGGCAGTATCACTTGTGTTTCGGGGATGTTACGACGGCCTGGGTACGCTGGAGAAGTGACGCAGAGCACTCAGGACTATCCCGGCGAACGTCTCGGACTCCCTCGGGAGGGCAGCGGTTCGATCGGACACCTGGGCCGTCGCGTCGGGGCGCTGTTCATCGACTACGGCGCCGCGTACCTGATCTCCGGCTTCTTCGGATGGGACCCGCTCGCGATCCTCGCACTGTTCGCAGCGATCCAGCTGGTGTTCCTGCCCACGCTGCAGGGAAGCCCCGGCCACCGTCTCTTCGGTCTGCGTCTCGTCCGCCTCGACGGCGCCTGGGTGGGTCTCTGGCGTCCGATCGTCCGCACGGCGCTGCTGATCGTCGTGATCCCCGCCGTCATCTGGGATGCGGACCACCGCGGCCTGCACGACAAGGCGGCCGGCACCGTGCTGCTGCGGGCCTGACCTCGATCCCCACAGAAAGCAGTCGCGCCCGGCACAGGGCCGAGCGCGACTGTTCAGCCGTCGACGTGCGTCAGCGCGGACGCGGTGCGCGGGCCCGCGTCGGGTCGATGCCCTTGGGGATCGGCAGCGACGTGAGCGACTGCGAGACCGATTCGATGCGCTTGATCACGGCCGCCTGCGTGGTGCGGTCGATCTTCTTGGGAAGCGCCTTGATGGTCGGGGCGAGCTTGGCGATCGGCACGTCGCCGTCGCCGTGGCCCACGTAGAGCACGGTGACCGGGACACCCGCCGCGACACGCTGCACCTTGGAGCGCTCGTCGTTGACGAGGCGGGTCAGACGTCCACGGGCGCCTTCACCCACGATCACCACCCCACCCTTGCCGACGGCGCGGTACACCGCCTCCTGCGTCTTGGGGTTGATGCCGACCGGCATCTCGCTGGCCTGCCAGGAGCGGCCGAGCGACGTCGACAGGACGTGCCCCGTGGCCCCCGGCATCCCGTCGATCTTCTTGTACATCGCCTGCGTCGAGAGGCGGGTCATCGTCATCATCGACGCGAGGATGCCCAGCATGAGGCCCGTGATGCCCCACAGGATGACGCTCCAGACCGCCACCGGCGGGATGAGGAAGCCGATCGCGACGCCGATGCCGGCGCCGACGAGGAGGATGCCGGCCAGCAGGTACGGCAGCCAGCGGAACTCCTTCTGGGTGAAGGTGTAGAGGGTACGGATCTGGGAGAAGAAGCCCGGGCTCTTCTCGGGGGCGGAACTGCGCGCGGCCATACCTTCCAGCCTACCTTTTCGGCGAGCCGTTCCTCGGCTCCTCCCCAGCCGGACTTGCGCAGAAGTGCTCCACAGCTCGCCCGCATACGACTCCCGGCATCGCCCGTCCTGCCCACACTGGACGCGTGACCGCCGACGACACCCTTCTCGGATCCACCTACCGTCCGGTTCGTGCCGCGCGCGCGAAGGAGGATGCTCCCTGGCCCGGAGTCCTCGCCCGCGAGAGCGGGGGCGCGATGAGACTGCTCGTCGACGCCGACGACCTCGGTCCGGACTGGATGGGATGGGATGCCGCTTCCGACGGCCACATCCTCGCCCCGGTCGACATCGCACGTCGTCGCGACGGGCACGATGCGGTCCTGCCGGTGTGCGTGGAGAGGCTGGAGGACTTCCTCCGCAGACGGGAGGCTCGCCTGCCGCTCACCGCGGGGGAGGCGGTGACCCTCGGCGTCAGTCTGCTCCGTGGATGCGGCCAGCTGGCGGCAGCACCGCAGACGACCGGCGAGTGGTGGCTGGACGACGGCGGGCGCCCTGTGCTGGCGACGGAGGCCGCGCCTCGGCGCGCCGTGGAGGCGACCGCCGACGCGATGGCGGGGGTGACGGTCGACAGCCCGCTGCGGCGCACCTGGGACACCGCCGTGCGGGCGGTCTCGGCGGAGCGCCTGTCGGTGCACGACCTCGTGGCGGCGGAGGACGCGCTGTTCGCCCTCGCCGCCCCCGAGCCGCTCAGCACGACGGCTCTCGGACCGCGGACTGCGGCCGAGGTCTCGGCATCGGCCGTGCCGACGGAGCGAGCGGCCGCGGCGCACGCGGCAGCCGACCGTTCGCTGTGGCAGACCTTGCTACACGGGGTGGATGCGGATCTCGCGGACACCGTGTCGCAGGCGACCACGGCGGTGTGGCGCCGTCTCGGCGTTGGACGGCAGGCGGCGTCTGCCCGCACGGGAGCGCGCCGTGCCCCGTGGATCGTCGGCGGCGCCGTCGCCGCGGCGGTCCTCGCGGTCGGTGCACTCTGGCCGGCGGGTGGGCCCGCGACCGCCGACGGGAGCATGCCGGCTCCGGCACCGTCGGTGTCGGAGCCGGGTGTGACGGAGACCGGCCCCCCAGCCCCGGCGGTCGCGCCCGTGGACGCGGGCACGGCGGAGGTGGACGCCTCAGACGATCTCGTGGCGGTCACCGCGGCACTCCTCGACGCCCGCACCGCCTGCGCCGGCGACGACCGATGCCTGGGCGCCGTCGCCGTCGACTCGGCGAAATCGCTCGCCCCGGGCGGTGTGATCGATCGGTCCGCGGAGGATCGCATGATCACGCTGCTCGACGACTTCGGAGATGTCGCGGTGCTCCGCGTCGATGCGGCAGACGCGGACGCTCCCGCTCAGCTCGTCGTCATCGAGCGCACAGACGAGAAATGGCTGCTGCGCGACGTCCATGACGTCGCGCAGCAGCCGTGATGATCCGCGGGCGGATCAGATGCCGAGCTGACCCTCGAAGGCCGCGGCCTCCAGGCGCGTCTTGACGGCGCCGAGGAAGCGGGCGGCGTCTGCGCCGTCGACGACGCGGTGGTCGTACGAGAGGGCGAGGTAGACGTACGAACGGACCGAGATCGCGTCCTTGCCGTCAACGTTCACCACACCGGGGCGCTTGACCACGACACCCGTGCCGAGGATCGCGGACTGCGGCAGGAACACGACAGGCGTGTCGAACAGCGCGCCGCGCGAACCGGTGTTCGTCAGCGTGAAGGTGCCGCCGGCGAGCTCGTCCGGCTTCAGCTTGTTGTCGCGGGTGCGTGCGGCGAGGTCGGCGATCTCGTGGGCGATCTGCGCGAGGTTCTTCGTCGCCGCGTCACGCAGCACCGGCGTCAGCAGACCGCGCTCCGTGTCGACCGCGATCGAAAGGTTCTCGGTCGCCGGGTAGACGATCTGGTCGCCGTCGACGGTGGAGTTGATCACGGGGTACGCCTGGAGCGCCTCGGCAGCGGCCAGAGCGAAGAACGGCAGGAACGACAGCTTGTCGCCGGTCTTCGCGAGGAAGTCGTTCTTCACCTTGTCGCGGAACGTCGCCAGCTTCGTGACGTCGACCTCGACCACCGTCGTGAGCTGGGCGGTCGACTGCATCGACTCGACGGCGCGCGAGGCGAGCACCTTGCGCAGACGCGACATCGGCTGCGTCGTCCCACGCAGTGGCGAGACTTCGAGCGGGGCCGGCGCGGCAGCGGCAGGAGCCGGAGCAGCGGCAGGAGCGGCGGCGGACTCGGCCGCCTTGAGGACGTCCTCCTTGCGGATGCGACCGCCCACGCCGGTGCCCTTCACAGACGCCAGGTCGACGCCCTGCTGCTGCGCCAGGCGCCGCACCAGGGGAGTCACATAGGTGACGGAGTCCTCATCGGCTGCCGGAGCAGACGCAGCGGGAGCCGGAGCCGGAGCCGGAGCTGCGGCGGGGGCAGGAGCGGCGGCAGGAGCCGGAGCGGCAGCAGGAGCTGCGGCAGGAGCGGGAGCCGGAGCAGCGGCGGGAGCCGGAGCAGCGGCAGGAGCCGGAGCCTCCGCCGCGGGGGCGGGAGCCGCACCTGCTTCGCCGATGCGCGCGAGAGCCGCGCCGACGGCGACGGTCTCGTCCTCGCTCACGAGGATCTCCTGCAGCACGCCGGCGAACGGCGACGGGATCTCGGTGTCGACCTTGTCGGTCGAGATCTCGAGCAGCGGCTCGTCGGCCGCGACCTCGTCGCCGACCTGCTTGAGCCAGCGGGTCACGGTGCCCTCGGTGACGCTCTCGCCGAGCTCCGGAAGCACGACCTCCTTGCCGGCACCGCCGGCTGCGGGCGCGGGAGCGGGAGTCTCGGCGGCGGGCGCCTGGGCCTCTGCGGGAGCCGCCTCTGCGGGAGCCGGAGCCTCGGCGGGAGCGGCGGAAGCGGCCTCTGCGGCGGCGGCCTCGGGGGCCGGAGCCGCGGCAGGGTCGCTCGAACCGTCACCGATCTTCGCGAGCACGGCACCGACCTCGACGGTCTCGTCCTCCTGCACGAGGATCTCCTCGATGACGCCGCTCACCGGCGACGGGATCTCGGTGTCCACCTTGTCCGTGGAGATCTCGAGCAAGCCTTCGTCGGCCTGGACCGTGTCGCCGACGTTCTTG
>NZ_JBQCIP010000224.1:0-14765 GCF_051953575.1 Microbacterium sp. | reverse complement strand
GCCGACGACGCCGACGCCTTCATCGAGCAGGTGCGCCTCGCGCTCTACGCGTCGAAGATCGTGGCGTACTCGCAGGGCTTCGATGAGATCCGCGCCGGCGCCGCCGAGTACGGCTGGAACATCGACCTCGGCAAGATCGCGTCGATCTGGCGCGGCGGCTGCATCATCCGCGCCCGCTTCCTCAACCGCATCACCGACGCGTACGCCGAGACGCCCGACCTGCCCGTGCTGCTCACGGCGCCGTTCTTCGTCGACGTGTTCACCCGCGCACAGGACGCCTGGCGCGAGGTCGTGGCGACGTCGGCGAAGGTGGGCATCCCCGCGCCCGCGTTCTCGTCGTCGCTCGCCTACTACGACGGCCTGCGTGCCGAGCGTCTGCCTGCCGCCCTGATCCAGGGGCAGCGCGACTTCTTCGGCGCACACACGTACAAGCGCATCGACAAGCCCGGCACGTTCCACACGCTGTGGTCGGCCGACCGCACCGAGATCGCGGCCGAAGCCCCGCACTCACCGCCGGGTCACCGCAAGCGGGCGGGTTCCGATCGGAACCCGCCCTCTTGCTGTGCAGCGGTGCGTCAGGGCTGCACGTTGTGGTTGCGGCAGAAGACGTTGCCGGGATCCCACTGGCGCTTGACGGCGGCCAGGCGGGCCATCGTCTCGGGCGGGTACATGCGCGCGGCGACCGACGGATCGGCCGACGCGATGAAGTTGCCGTACACACCGGCCCCCTTCGCCTCGATGTCGGCCCAGGCCTGCACCGCGGCCGCACGCGCGTCGTCGCCGAGCATGCCCGGAACGTCGAACGCCCCGGCCATCGCGAACCACGTCGCATCGCGGGCGGGGAACGGCGTCGCATCCTGGGCGACGTCGCCGAAGGCGCCGCCGAGCGAGCGCAGCAGAACGACCGACGCGGGATTCTGCGTGCGGAAGTCGACGAGCCGATCGATCGCGTCGTCGTCGAGCGCGCGCAGCAGCGTGTTGCCGCCCACGAAGCCGGGCATCGGATGCTCGGGGTCGAACTCCGGCGCCTCCATCAGCACGTCGGGGTAGTCCTGCGGACCGAACTCCCGCTCGGTGACGCCGGGCGCCGCGGCGAGCGGTGCGAGCGCGGCGCGGGCCGCCTCTTCGTCGTCGCCCGCCCAGACCGCCGTGATGGAGGCGCCGGCCGGCGCGTTCGGGTCCATCGCGGGCACGTCCATGTACGTCACGGTGAGTTCACGCGGCGCATCGGCCAGCGCATCGCGCAGGACACGCAGGATCGGCCGGGCGTCGCCCTCGATGCCGTACACCCCGACGACCACGCCGGGGAGCTCGTGCGCCTCGAAGTCGAAGCGGGTCACGACGCCGAAGTTGCCGCCGCCACCGCGCAGCGCCCACATCAGCTCGGGGTGCGAGGCGTCCGAGACCTCGACGACCTCCCCCTTCGCGGTGACGAGCTCCGCCCCGACGAGCTGATCCGCGGCGAGCCCCCACGCGCGCACCATCCAGCCGATGCCGCCGCCGAGGGTCAGTCCGCCCACGCCGACCGATGCGGTGTCGCCCGAGCTGAGGCCGAGTCCGCGCGCGGCCAGCGTATGGGCGACCGCTCCCCACTGCGCGCCGCCGCCCACCCTGACGCGGGTGCCGTCGACGGCGATGTCGTCGAGCGCGGAGATGTCGAGGGTGAGACCGCCGGGAACGCCGCCCCACGCGCTGTGGCCGCCCCCGCGGATCATGACCTCGAGCCGCTCGGCGGTGGCGTAGCGCAGGGCGCCGCGCACGTCGTCGACGGTGCTGGCGCGGATGACGGCGGCGGGCTCCCCGATGCCGGAGTGGAATCTGCGGGCGGACTCCCAGTCGGGATCGCCCGGACGGATGACGGCAGTGCTGACGTTCAGATCGTCGATGCTCATGGGGGTCAGAGTAGGACCGGCCGCCGACATCCCTCCACCCTGTTCGCTGAGCGCGAGTCGGGGAATGCGGACGCTCCGCGGTGTCCGCCCCGGCCGCTAGGCTCGCGAGCGTGACGAGCATCCTCTACATCGGCGGGACAGGAATCATCAGCGCGGCCTGTGTGCGGCGCTCCGTCGCCCTCGGGCACCGGGTGACGGTCCTCAATCGCGGCACCGCCCGGCGGGAGCTCCCTTCCGATGTGCGCGTCGTGCAGGCCGACATCCGCGACGCGGACTCCGTGCGGTCCGCGCTCGGCGACGAGCGGTTCGATGTCGTGGCCGAGTTCCTGGCGTTCACGCCCGAGCACATCGCCGCCGACCTCGACCTGTTCGAGGGGCGCACGGGCCAGTACGTGTTCATCAGCTCGGCGTCGGCGTACGAGAAGCCGCCGCGCCGGCTTCCGGTGACCGAGTCCACGCCGCTGCGCAATCCGTTCTGGCAGTACTCCCGCGACAAGATCGCGTGCGAGGACGTTCTGGTCGCCGCGCATCGGGAGCGGGGACTGCCCGTCACGATCATCCGCCCGTCCCACACGTACGACGAGCAGGCGCTGCCGACGCTCGGCCACTGGACCGACATCGCGCGGATGCGCGCGGGCCGCCCCGTCATCGTGCACGGCGACGGCACGAGCCTGTGGACCATCACGCACGCCGACGACTTCGCCGTCGCGTTCACGGGGCTCCTCGGCAATCCGGCGGCCATCGGCGAGGCGTTCACGATCACCGGCACGCACGCGCCGACCTGGAACCAGATCTACGGATGGCTGGCCGATGCGGCAGGCGTGGCATCCCCCGATCTCGTCCACGTCGCGTCCGACACCATCGCGGCGTTCGAACCCGAGCTCGGGCCGACGCTCATCGGCGACAAGGCGCACTCGATGGTGTTCGACATCTCGAAGGTGCAGCAGCTGGTGCCCGAGTTCCGCACGACGATCACCTTCGACGAGGGCGCGCGGCGCATCCTGGCGTACTTCGACGCGCATCCCGAGGCGCAGCAGATCGACGAAGGCCGCGATGCGCTCTTCGATCGCATCGCGGCCTTCGCCCGCTCCGCCGGCTGAGCCGGCCCCTCGTCAGCGCGTGATGTCGCGGACGGTGCCCTTGTCGAGCCGGAGCCGGCGACGGGCCCGGCGGGCGACCGCGGAATCGTGCGTCACCACGATGAGCGTGAGGCCCTCGTCGTTGAGCTTCTGCAGCACCGAGAGGATCTCGTCGCGCATGCTCTCGTCGAGGTTGCCGGTGGGCTCGTCGGCCAGCAGCACACGCGGGCGCTTGACGATCGCACGGGCGATCGCGACGCGCTGCTGCTGACCGCCCGACAGCTCGCCGGGGCGGTGGTCGCCGCGCTCGGCGAGCCCGACGTGTGCGAGGGCCTCGGTCACGCGCGCGGCGCGCTCGTCCTTCGACAGGCCCAGCGGCTCGAGCGCCATGTCGACGTTCTCGTGCGCAGTGAGGGTCGGGATCAGATTGAACCCCTGGAAGACGAACCCGATCTCGTGCGCGCGGATGCGGCCGAGGCTGCGGTTGTCCGCCGTGGCGATGTCGAGGTCGCCCAGGTGGACGGCGCCGCTCGTCGGCCGGTCCAGCGCGCCGAGCAGCTGGAGGAGCGTCGACTTGCCGCCGCCCGTGGGGCCCTGGATGGTGACGAAGTCGCCCGCCTCGATCTCGAGGTCCACGCCGGCGAGCGCCTTCACGATGCGCCCCTTCTGGGTGTAGGTGCGCGTGACGCCTTCGAGGCGGTAGATCGGCTCGGGAGCCGCAGCGGGCTCGGTGTCGATCATGGTCATGACGGTGTCTCCGTGTTCGGTTCGGGATGGAGATTCGGTGCGGGATGAGGTGGATGCCGCGTCGCGGCGCGTCGGGTCGGTCACGGCTGTCTCACCCGACCGATCGGAGGGCCTCGGCCGGGCTCAGCCGTGCCGCCCGCCACCCGCCGAACGCGCCGGCGACGAGTCCGCCGAGGACGGCGATGCCGACCGCGGCGACGACGACCCAGACGGTGACCGGCGCGTTCAGGACGATGTCGGTCGTGGTCTGCTGCACGGCGCTCATGAAGCCGCCTCCCCCGCCGGGTCCGCTCATCTGCGGGCCGCCGTCGCCTCCAAAGGACGGTGCCGAGGGCGCCGCCGAGATGGTGGGCGAGATGAGGTTGATGGCGAGGATGCCGGCGAAGCCGATGACGAGACCCGCGACGCCGCCGATGAGGCCCTGCACCACCGACTCGCCCGCGACCTGTCCGACGACCCGGCCGTTGGACCACCCGATCGCCTTGAGGGTGCCGAACTCGCGCGTGCGCCGCGAGACGCCCGAGATCGTGAAGAGCACGGCCAGCACGAGTGCGACGGCGAGGACGATGAGCGACAGCCAGGTGCCCAGGTTGGTGATGAGCGAGGTCGCGCTGGACAGCGAGCCCGAGACGGTCGAGGCGAGGTCGGTCTGCGAGCTGACGGTCGCCTCCGGCAGCTCGGCCTCGAGGGCCGTCTGCACCGACGAGATCGCGTCGGCCGACTCGGCCTGCACGTAGACCGTGGAGACGACGTCGCCGGCGCCCGACAGCTCCTGGGCGACGTCGAGCGGGATGTACACGTTCGACGCGGTGTCGGCGTCATCCGAGGTCGAGCCGACGAGCCCGACGACGGTGAAGTCCTGCCCGCCGACGTCGATGGTGTCGCCGACGGCGAGCTCGGCGGTCGTCGCGTAGGTGGCGTCGAGCACGGCGTTGTAGGCGCCCGCGTCGTCGGCCTCCAGACCGCGGCCGTCGGTCACCTCCACGGCCGACAGCGGGCCGACCGCGTCGGCGGTGGGATCGATGCCGAGCACCGTGAAGCTGTCGACACCGAACGACCCGCCGCCGAACGAACCACCGCCGCCATCGTTCTGCTGCGTGGGCGGCTGCACCTGGGTGGTCGATCCGTCGCCGGAGTCCGTCGGGCGCTGGGGCAGCTCGCCCGAGAAGGTCATGTTGGTGAGGCTCAGCGCCGCGGATGCCGCGGCCACGCCGTCGACGCCCGTCACGGTGTCGAGGGTGGAGGCGTCGAGCGTCGTGCGCATGGGCTCGGTCACGAGGCGCGACTGGCTGAGCTCGGTGGTGCCGTCCTCGGCGGTCTGGCCGCCGTCCTGGCCGAAGTCGAAGCGCGCGCCGCCGCCCTCCCCGGGCTCGGCCTGCGCACCCGACACGGTGAGGTCGGTCCCCACTCCGTACACGGACTCCAGCGCCTTGGCCTGCGCGGCGCTGACCCCCGCGGCCAGAGAGTTCACGATCATCACGAGGGCGATGGCGATCGCGAGGCCGGCTGCCACGATGATCGTCTGCTTCTTGCGGCCGGCAAGCTCCCGCCGCAGATAGGTCATATACATTGCTGTCTTCCGGTCTCTCCCGGCGGCAGGGTGCCGGCCGTCGAGGGGACGCTACGGACGGCTCTCATGCGGGCCACCAGCGGGGCCTATGAGCGGGTTATGAATGACGGCATCCGCCCGCGTCTCGCGCGCGGGCTTTCACAGCCGGCGCATAGCCCGCTCCATAGCAACCGCATAGGTACGCGTCCACAATGGACGCATGACCAACCCCGCGCCCTCCCTCCTTCGTCCCGACGGCTCGAACCTGCGCGTGCTGGTCGTCGACGACGAGCAGATGCTCACCGACCTGCTGTCGATGGCGCTGCGCATGGAGGGATGGGACGTGCGCACGGCCGGTTCCGGCTTCGAGGCGCTGCAGACCGCGCGGGACTTCGAGCCCGATGCGATGGTGCTCGACATCATGATGCCCGACCTCGACGGCATGGCCGTGCTGCAGCGGCTGCGTCAGTCGGGCGACGACGTACCGGTGCTCTTCCTCACCGCGAAGGATGCCGTCACCGACCGCGTGGCCGGTCTCACGGCGGGCGGAGACGACTACGTCACGAAGCCCTTCAGCCTCGAAGAGGTCGTGGCGCGGCTGCGCGGGCTCATGCGCCGCGCCGGCACCGCCCATGCCGCGGGCGCCGAGCCGATCCTGCGTGTCGCCGACCTCACCCTCAACGAGGACAGCCACGAGGTCGAACGTGCGGGCACCGAGATCGACCTGACCGCGACCGAGTTCGAGCTGCTGCGCTACCTCATGCGCAACCAGCGCCGCGTGGTGTCGAAGGCCCAGATCCTCGACCGGGTCTGGAACTACGACTTCGGCGGCCGCTCGAGCGTCGTCGAGCTGTACATCTCGTACCTGCGCAAGAAGATCGACGCCGGCCACGAGCCCCTCATCCACACCGTCCGGGGCGTCGGGTACATGATCAAGGCGCCGCAGTGACCGACGCCACCGCCGCGACGCCTCCGGCAGAGGATCGGGATGCCGCCGCCGCGACTCCGGCGGTGGCGGCATCCGCTCCCCCGGCGCCGGGCGCCGACGACCGGAGGCCCGCGAAGAAGGTCCGTGCACGGCGGCCGTGGACGCTGCAGCGCAAGCTGATCACGACCGTGGTGTCGATCACGTCGTTCATCCTCGTGCTCGTGGCGGTGGCGACCAGCGCGATCCTCGCGGGGGTGCTCGAAGCGCAGTTGAACGAAGACGTCGATTCGGCGGCGAGGCGTGCCTCGGTCACGCTCGGACAGGCCGTGATCAACGGATGGACGGCCGAGGAGGCGCTGAACCAGCAGCCTCAGCAGCCGGGGTACTTCCTGGCATTCCAGATCCCTCCGCGGGCCGCCACGGCGGCGGTCATGACGTCGGACGGTGTCGTCGCACTCGACGACGATCAGATCGAGCAGATCAGCAGCAGCCTGCGCGGGCAGCACGGGCAGCTGATCGTCACGATCGATGGGCTCGGCACCTACCGGGTGGAGGCCCTCTCGGCCGGCGGCTCCGCCGTCGCGCTCGTGGGGCTCTCACGCGAGGACATCTCCGCCACGATGGCCCGCATGCTCACCACCATCGCCCTCCTCACCGTCGGCGGACTCATCCTGCTCTCGGTCGCGACGGCATGGACGATCCGCGCCGGCCTCGCGCCGCTGCGCGCGGTCGCCGATACCGCCGACCGGGTCTCGGACCTCAAACTCGACCAGGGCGACGTCTCGATCACCGAGCGTGTGCCCGCTCCCGAGGCCGACCCGCGCACCGAGGTCGGACGCGTGGGGGCGGCCCTCAACAGCCTGCTCGACCACGTCGACGAATCGCTCGCCGCCCGCCAGCGCAACGAGGAGCGCATGCGCGCGTTCGTCGCCGACGCCAGCCACGAGCTGCGCACGCCGCTCTCCTCGATCCGCGGCTACTCAGAGCTGTCGCTCAAGGCCCTCTCGCGCGACCACGCCCCCGCGACCATCGACACCACCGAGTCCTCGCTGGAGCGCATCCAGGCCCAGTCGCTGCGGATGACCTCGCTCGTCGAGGACCTGCTGCTGCTCGCCCGCCTCGACGAGGGGCAGGAGCTCGTCTACGGCAGCGTCGACCTCACACGCCTCGCGATCGATGCGGTCGGCGACATCCGCACGACGGCCCCGGACCACGACTGGGTGCTCGATCTCGGCGACGAGCCGGTCACCATCGCGGGCGACGCCGGGCGCATGCAGCAGGTCGCCACCAACCTGCTCGCCAATGCCCGCACCCACACCCCCGCAGGGATCACCGTCACCGTCAGCGTGCTGCGCGACGGCGACGACGCGGTGCTGCGCGTGCACGACGACGGCCCCGGCGTGGATCCGACGATCAAGGACGAGCTGTTCGAGCGCTTCTCGCGCGGCGACCGCTCGCGCGCCCGGCAGACCGGCGGCACCGGCCTCGGCCTGTCGATCGCCCGGGCCATCGTCGATGCCCACGGCGGCAGCATCCACGTCCGGAGCGTTCCGGGCGACACGACGTTCGAGGTGCGCCTCCCGGCGCGCCCGTCGGACCCCTCCTGACCGCCTCGGGGATCAGTAGCCGCTGAACGCGTCCGTCGTGATCGAGCGGGCGCGCTCCAGCGCCGGGGCGAGGTCGGCGATCAAGGCTGCCGGCCCCGAGATGTAGGCGTGGCGCGACGCCAGATCGGGCACGACGCGGAGGAGGCCGTCGGCGTCCAGGCGCACCCCCTGCGCCCACTCCCAGTGGGCGGGCAGATCGGTCGGGCGATCGCGGGTGAAGACCACGACGCGGGCGCCGGAGTCCGCGATGTCGTCGCGGTACGCGAGCTCGGACGAGTCGGACGCGACGTACACCAGGACGATGTCGCGCTCGGCGCCCGACGCCGTGGCCTGGCGCAGCTGCGACACGAACGGCGTCACGCCGATGCCGGCGGCGACCATGAGGATGGGCGCGGTGTCGCGCTTGGGCAGCAGGAAGTCGCCCCACACGCCGGTGATGGCCAGCTCGTCGCCGGTCTTCACCTGCGCGAGCGCCTGCTTGTACGAGCTCGGCGTCTTCGCCGCCTTGCCCTCTTTGAACGCCACCTTGAGGAAGGGCAGATCCGCCGGCGCCGACGCGATGCTGAACTCCCGCCGCGTGCCGCGCGCATCGGGGTGACGGTGCGGCACCTCCAGCTCGAGGTACTGGCCGGGGAGGAACGCCAGCCGGTCGTGGACGCGGAACGTGAGCTCCTGCACGGTGGGCGTGGGCTCCGCGCGCGACACGAGAGTGAGGCGCACGGCGGTGCGGACGGCGAACGCGAAGGCGACCAGGTTGCCGATGAGCAGCGCGCGCTCCTGCCCGAGCGTGATGTCGCCGATCGGGATGGGCCAGCCGCACAGCACGCCGACGACCGCGGCGACCGTGAACTGCTGCCACCGGCGCGGCGGCAGCGTGAGCGGCTCGGACAGCATGAAGGCGCCGAGGAACAGGAAGGGCGAGGACCACAGCATCGGCCACAGGATGTCGAGCGTTCCGATCTCGACGCCGGCGGCCTGGTACATCGCCGCGGTGCGGATGACCCCGACCGCGACGGCGATGACGAGGAACACCGACACGACGCGCACCTTCTCGGTGCGCACCAGCACGGCGAGCCCGAGGAGGATGACGGGCGCCGCCAGCGCGGGGGTGCCCACCCACCACGACGAGGCGCCCAGGTCGGGCCAGGCGAGGCTCAGCAGCGTCAGCACGGTGGCGCCCGCCGCGGCGGGATTGAAGATGTGGCGTCCGCGCCAGGCCAGCACGTACTTCGAGAGCGACGCCACCGCGGCGGCGATCACGATGCCGAGCAGGCCCGCGAGCTCGAGCGTCGGACGCAGGACGAACAGCAGGATGTGCGCCGTGATGAGCGATGACTCGAGCCGCCACGGGAGGTTCAGGACGCGTTGCGCGGCGGCATCCACTCCCACGCAGACGGCCGAGAGCACGACGAGGGTGACGACCAGCTGCAGCGGATCGGGGCCGACCAGGCCGAAGAACGACAGCAGCACGGCCACGACGGCGAGCGCGGCCAGCGCGAAGTAGACCAGCCGGTACATCGACAGGCGGCCGAGCACCGCGAAGACGCGGTTGAACAATGCGGTCAGACTGCCCATCACCGTTCCACGCTATCTGCTCCGAGGAA
Source organism: Microbacterium sp. (assembly GCF_051953575.1). Lineage (GTDB taxonomy): Bacteria > Actinomycetota > Actinomycetes > Actinomycetales > Microbacteriaceae > Microbacterium. The sequence goes on along the minus strand of NZ_JBQCIP010000224.1, from coordinate 5,359 downwards.
CAGGTCGGCACCGCAGCCGGGCGACCACTCGACGGCGCCGTCGGTCGTCATGCGCACCCACTCGGCGCCCCACTCGTGCGCGAGGCGCGAGCCGCCTTCGAAGAAGAGCGCGGTGGCGATCGCGTCGGCGGTCATCGCATCGGCGGCGACGGCCCATGTCGCCGCGTACGTGCGCACCGGCTGCCCGGTGCGCGCGTCGAGCACGTGATGCAGGGTCGCGCCCGTCGCCGAAGGCCAGGAGCGCCGGTTGACGGCCGAGGCGCAGAGCGCGGCATCCGCCACCTCCCATACGCCGATCGCGCGGCGCGGGTCGAACGGGTGCTCCAGGCCGATGCGATGCGGGCGCCCGCGCACGGCGAGGTCGCCGCCCGCGTCGACGACGATGTCGCCCGGTCGGGCCGCAGCGACGACGTCGAGCACGAGATCGACGAGCCGCCCCTTGCCGAGCGCGCCGACATCGATCATCGCGGGACCGGACAGCGAGAGGGTGCCGTCCCGCCAGGTCAGCCGCTCCCGCCAGTCGGACGGAGCGGGTCTCTGCCCGTCGTCGCGCAGCGAGTAGGCGGCGTCGTACCCGAGCGCGTCGAGGGATGCCCCCACCAGCGGGTTCACGGCGCCGCCGGTGGCCGCGCCGAGCGCCGCGAAGGCGTCGAGCATCGGCGCCGCATCGGCCGGAGCGGGAACCGAGCCGCCCTCGACGGCCAGTGCCGACACGACCGAGTCGGCGCGGAACCGCGACCACTCCCGGTCGAACGCGTCGATCACGGTCTGGACGGCGTCTCGCGCGGCGGCCGGGAGCGGCGCGTCGGTGACGACCTCCCACGCCGTGCCGATGGCCTCGAAGCGCCAGGAGGCCGCGGCCATCGTCAGCCGGCCGCCTCGGACTTGATCGTCTCGATGGCGTCGTTGAAGCCCCCGCTCGTGAGCGACGACCCCGCGACGCGGCTGACGCGGATGTCGTCGATGCTCTGCCCGACGACGGCCGCGGCGATGCCGCCGATGAACTTGCTCTGGTACTCCTCGGACTCGCGCTTCTGCGGATTGCCGGTGACCTCGACATCGGTGATGACGTCGTCCTGCAGCGTCACGGTGACCGAGATGGTCTCGAGGGACTCGGGGGTCGCGTAGGTGCCTTCGGCCGTGTACGTCCCGTCGGCGTACGTTCCTGTGCCCGTCGAGCCGCCGCCCGACTCCTCGTTCGTGGAGCTCTCGCTCGTGGACGAGGAATCCGTCAAGGGCTCCTCGGCGTCGGATACGCTGGGCGCGCAGCCAGCCAGCAGGGCGATGCCGGCGGCCGCCGTGACGACGGTGCCGGCGCGGGCGGGACGTGAAGCGAGTGCGGTGCGGATCATGACGGTCCTCCTGGCTCGTGGTCGGCGGCGCAGATGTATGCGCCCGCAAGCATCGTGCCAACCGGTCCTATGAACCGCCTTTGAGAGACGCCGTGTGACGCGATGAACGCGCCCGCACGGCCTTCAGCCCCTCGACCGCGAGGAAGATCGCGATGGACACCGCGATGGGGAGGATCCAGGATGCCGCCGGCAGGGGCCGCGACTCGAACAGCAGGTTCATGAACGGCGCGTAGGTGTAGATCACCTGCAGCACGATGAGCGCGATCGCCGACCACCACACCGCGCGGTTGCCGCGCAGCACGTCGAGGGTGAGGCTGGAGCGGGTGAGGAACCGGCAGTTGAACAGGTACGCGAGCTGTCCGAAGGCCAGCATGAGCACCGCCTCGGTGCGCGCGAACTCGATGTCGACGCCGGTCGCCGCGACGCCGTAGAAGACGCCCATCGTCGCGCCGCCGATGAGGAGTGAGACGACGACCACGAACCCGAGCTCGCCGCGGTCGATGATGGGTCCGCCGCTCGCGCGCGGAGGCCGCCGCAGGATCCCGCGCTCGGCCGGCTCGTACGCGAGCGCGAGCGACAGTGTCACCGCGGTCACCATGTTGACCCACAGCACCTGGACGCTCGTCACCGGCAGGGCGAGCCCGAACACGACGGCGATGAGGATCACGAGCGACTGGGCGCCGTTGGTAGGCAGCAGGAAGACGATGGACTTGCGCAGGTTGTCGTAGATGCGGCGCCCCTCGGCGATCGCGCTGCGGATGGTCGCGAAGTTGTCGTCGGCCAGGACGAACTCGGCCGCCTCCTTGGTGGCCTCGGTGCCCTTGATCCCCATCGCGATGCCGACGTCCGCGCGTGTGAGGGCCGGGGCGTCGTTGACGCCGTCGCCCGTCATGGCGACGACCTCGCCGTGCGACTGCAGCGCCCGCACGATGCGGATCTTATGCTCGGGGCTCGTCCGCGCGTACACGTCGACGTCGCGGACGACCTCGCGCAGCTGCTCCTGGCTGAGCGCCTCGAGCTCCGCGCCGGTCAGCACCGCGGCGTCGGGACCTGCCAGACCCATCTCGTGGGCGATCGCCAGCGCGGTGCCGGCGTGGTCGCCCGTGATCATCTTCACGCTGATGCCGGCCGCATGGCAGTCGGCGATGGCCTCGATCGCTTCGGGCCGCGGCGGGTCGACGATGCCCCACAGCCCGAGGAACTCCAGGTCGATGAGGTCGTCGAGCGCGAACTCGTCGGTGGTCGCGCGCACCGGCTTGCGCGCGGCAGCGAGCACCCGCAGCCCTTGCGAGCTCAAGTGGTCGAGCACCTCTTCCCAGTGCGAGAGGTCCAGCGGCTCGGAGCCGTGCGCGCCGCGCTGCGTGAGCGAGCGCTCGAGCAGGCGATCGGGCGCTCCCTTGACGAGGATCGCCCGCGACACCTCGCCTTCGCCGCCGCCCGTGCGGGCCGCCTCGTTGAGCGTCGCCATGAGCTTGTGCGCCGAATCGAACGGGATCACCGCGACGCGGCGCCCGCCTGCCGTGCCCACGCCGCCCTTCATCGCCGCGACCTTCAGCGCCCCCTCGGTCGGCTCGCCGACGAGCGACCACGTGCCGTCGTCGGCCTGGACGATGTGCGCGTCGTTGCAGAGGGTCGCCACCGACAGGATCGCGGCGAGGTCGCCCGTGCCCGGGCTGCCGTCCTCGGTCCCGACCGGATGGATGCCGCCATCCGGCGCGTACCCGAGGCCCGACACCTCGTACTCGGCGACCGGTGTGACGATCCGCCGCACCGTCATCTCGTTCTTCGTCAGCGTGCCCGTCTTGTCGGAGCACACGGTCGTGACCGACCCCAGCGCCTCGACGGCGGGGAGCTTGCGCGTGATGGCGTTGTGGCGCGCCATCTGCTGCACGCCGATGGCGAGCGTGATGGTGACCAGCGCCGGCAGTCCCTCGGGGATGGCCGCGACGGCGAAGCCGATGGCCGCCGAGATCAGCTCGTCGAACGGCATCCCATGCAGGAAGCGTCCGATCATCAGCATGACCGCCGCCATGCCCAGGATCACGACCGTCAGCACACGGCCGAAGCTGTCGAGCTGGCGCGTGAGCGGCGTCGCCAGCGAGCCTGCTTCGTCGGAGAGCGCCTGGATGCGGCCGATCTCGGTCGCGACGCCGGTCGCGGTCACGACGCCCTGCCCCTGGCCGGCGCTCACGATGGTGCCCGAGAAGGCCATCGAGCCGCGGTCGCCGACGCCTGCGTCGGTCGCGACGGGGTCGGTGGACTTCGACGACGGCACCGACTCCCCCGTCAGGGCTGCCTCGTCGATGCGCAGCCGGAACGCCTGCGTGAGCCGCAGGTCTGCGGGCACCTTGTCGCCCGGCATGAGCCGCACGACGTCGCCGGGGACGAGCTCGGCGGCGGGCACCGTGACCCATCGGCCGTCGCGCCGGGCCGTGGCATCGGCCGACAGCATGCCCCTGATGCCCGCGAGCGCCTTCTCTGCCCGGCCCTCCTGGATGAAGCCGATCACCGCGTTGATGATCGCGACGGCCATGATGACCCAGAAGTCGAGCCAGTCTCCCATCAGGGCCTTGATGACCGCGGCGGCCAGCAGGATGTAGATCAGGGTGTCGTTGAAGTGCGCGAGGAAGCGCACCACGGCCGGCTTGCGAGGGGGCTCGGGCAGCTCGTTGCGACCGGCGACGCGCAGCCGCTCGGCGGCCGCTGCGGCGTCCAGGCCGCCGCTGCCGGTCGCCAGATGCGCGAGCACATCGCCCGTGGGCAGCGCCCACGGGCGCGGCACCGTCAGGCGCGCCTCCGTCACCGTCGCGGTGTCAGGCGATGCCCCGTGGGGCGCGGGCGGGTTCGGCTGCGACATCCATGCTCCATCCGTGTGTCGCCGCCGATCCCGCCGGTCCTCCGGCCGGTGTCGTCAGGCGGCGCCGTCGAACATGCTGGTGACGGAGCCGTCCTCGAACACCTCGTGGATCGCTCGCGCGAGCAAGGGGGCGATAGGCAGAATCGTAAGCGTCGAGAAGCGCTTCTCGTCGGGGATCGGCACCGTGTCGGTCACGACGACCTCGTCGATCGCCGGGCTCTGCAGCCGCGTGGCAGCGGGATCGCTGAAGATCGCGTGGGTCGCGGCGACGATCACCTTGACGGCGCCGTTCGCCTTGAGCGCCTCGGCCGCCTTCACGATCGTGCCGCCGGTGTCGATCATGTCGTCCACGAGCAGGCATACGCGGCCGTCGACCGCGCCGACGATCTCGTTGACGGTGACCTGGTTGGCCACGTTCGGGTCGCGGCGCTTGTGGATGATCGCAAGAGGCGCGCCGAGGCTGTCGGACCACTGGTCGGCCACGCGCACCCGGCCGGTGTCGGGCGACACGACGGTGAGGCGGGCACGGTCCTCTTCGCTCAGGGTGTTCTCGAAGTACTCCAGCAGCACCGGCTTGGCGAACAGGTGGTCGACGGGTCCGTCGAAGAAGCCCTGGATCTGCGCGGCGTGCAGGTCGACGCTCATCACGCGGTCCGCGCCGGCGGTCTTGAAGAGGTCGGCGACCAGGCGGGCGCTGATCGGCTCACGACCGCGGCCCTTCTTGTCCTGCCGCGAGTACGGGAAGTACGGCGCCACGACGGTGATGCGCTTGGCCGACGCGCGCTTGGCGGCGTCGAGCATGATGAGGGTCTCCATCATCCACTCATTCACCGGCGGGCCGAAGCTCTGGATGAGGAACAGGTCGCACCCGCGGATCGACACCTCGAAACGGGTCAGGATCTCGCCCGACGCGAACGTGCGGTACTCGGTGGGGACGAGCTCCGTGCTCAGCTGCTCGGCCACCTGCGCCGCGAGCTCGGGGTGAGAGCTGCCCCGTGCGACGACGAGACGCTTCTTGGTCTTGGCGACCAATCCGGGGGCGATGTCATTCGCCCGGTCGAGCTCAACGGTCTTCTTCTTGCGCGCCATCGTCCGCCTTCTGTGCGCTGCGGGCCTTGGCGGCGACATCCGCCGCCCCGGTACCCGGTCT
>NZ_JBQCIP010000223.1:0-9639 GCF_051953575.1 Microbacterium sp. | reverse complement strand
AGGCCGACGTCCGGGGTGAGCTCGGTCATTCGGACTCCTTGGGCGGGCGCGCCGGCCCGGCGGGTCGTGCGGTCTCTGGTGGGTGATGCGGGGCCGGCGGGGGCCGGTCGGGCCGCCGCGGGAGCCGATCCGGAGGATCGGATGCTGTCAGACGGAATCGGGGTCAGGATGCCGCAAGCGCTGCTGCGACGACGTCCAGGCCCTCGTGGAGCAGGTCGTCGGTGATCGACAGCGGCGGCAGGAAACGGATCACGTTCCCGTAGGTGCCGCACGTGAGCACGATGACGCCCTGTGCGATGGACGCCTTCGCGACCGCGGCGGTGAGCGCGGCATCCGGCTCTCCCGTCGCGGGGTCGACGAACTCGGCCGCGATCATCGCGCCGTGGCCGCGCACGTCGCCGATGCGCGGGTCGGCGGCCTGCAGCTGCTGCAGGCGGCCCTTGAGGACCGTCTCGATCTCGCGTGCCCGCTCGAGCATGCCGTCGTTCTCGAACACGTCGATCGCGGCCACCGCGGCGGCGCAGGCGATCGGGTTGCCGCCGTAGGTGCCGCCGAGTCCGCCGGCGTGCGAGGCGTCCATGATCTCGGCGCGGCCCGTGACGGCAGCCAGCGGCAGGCCGCCGGCGATGCCCTTCGCGGTCGTGATGAGGTCGGGGACGATGCCGAACACCTCGCTGGCGAACATACGGCCCGTGCGGGCGAAGCCTGTCTGGATCTCGTCGGCGATGAACACCACGTCGTTGGCGCGGCACCACTCCACGATCGCCGGGAGGAACCCGTCGGCGGGGACGATGAAGCCGCCCTCGCCCTGGATGGGCTCGATGATGACCGCGGCGAGGTTGTCGGCGCCGACCTGCTTCTCGATCATCGAGATGGCCTTCTTGGCGGCCAGGCCTCCGTCGAGGCCGTCGCGGTACGGGTACGACAGCGGTGCGCGGTAGATCTCGGAGGCGAACGGCCCGAAGCCGCTCTTGTACGGCATCGCCTTGGCGGTGAGCGCCATCGTGAGGTTGGTGCGGCCGTGGTAGCCGTGGTCGAACGCGACGACGGCCTGCTTGCCGGTGTACTTGCGGGCGATCTTGACCGCGTTCTCGACCGCCTCGGCGCCCGAGTTGAACAGGGCGCTCTTCTTGGCGTGGTCGCCCGGCGTGATGCGGTTGAGCGCCTCGGCGACGGTCACGTACGAGTCGTACGGCGCGATCATGAAGCACGTGTGGGTGAACTGGGCCACCTGCTCCTGGACAGCCTGCACGACCTTGGGGTGCGCGTTGCCGATCGTGGTGACCGCGATGCCCGAGCCGAGGTCGATGAGCGAGTTGCCGTCGGCGTCGACGATGACCCCGCCGCCCGCGGCCACGGCGTGGACCGGTGCGGTGTGCCCGACGCCCGCGGCGACGGCGTCGGCCTTGCGGTCCAGCAGCTCCTGCGAACGGGGGCCGGGGATGCTGGTGACGAGGCGGCGCTCCTGGGGCAGGGTGGGGCCGCCGAGGGGCGTTGCGGTGAGGGTGTCGGCTGCGCTGCTCATGCTCGGGAGCGTATGTCGGCACTCCGGACGTTCGCACCCGCCATCGCGTACATTCTGTCCGGCCGGCTGTACGAGTCGTACACCCCAGCACGTACACTCGGCTGCATGGACGCCGACGACGCCCCCACGCTGCGGGCACTCCTCGCCCGCCGCGATCTGCAGCTGACGCTGGCAGCCGACGTCGAGCCCGCGGCGCTCGACCGCGCCATCCGGTGGGTGCACAGCTCGGACCTGGCCGATCCGACGCCCTTCCTGTCGGAGGGCCTGGTGCTGCTGACGACGGGCACGCAGTTCCCCTCCGGCTCGGGGTCGGACACCCCCGAGACCTACCGCGCATACGTGCACCGGCTGGCCGCGCGCGGTGTGGTCGGCCTCGGCTTCGGCACCGAGGTGGTGCGTGACGGCATCCCTCCCGCACTCGTCGACGCCTGCCGCGATGAGCGGATGCCGCTGTTCGAGGTGCCGTACCGCACCCCCTTCATCGCCGTCGCCCGGGCCAACGCCGAGGCGATCGCGGCCGAGGCGTACGCGCGGCGCAGCTGGGCGCTGGCCGCGCAGCGGGCGATCGCCCTCGCGGCGCTGCGCCCCGACGGGCTCGGGGCCACGGTCGCCGAGCTCGCGAAGCAGCTCGACACATGGGTGGGCATGTTCGACGCGGCGGGCGAGCCGGCCCGCGAGCACCCCCTCGGCGGGCTGGATCCCGAGACCGCGGCGGCCCTGCAGCGCGAGGTCACCGCGGTGCTGCACCGCGGTGCGCGGGCCGGGTCGTCGCTGCGCATCGGCGACACCCCGTTCACCCTGCAGACCCTGGGCCGCGGCGGCCACCTGCGCGGCGTCATCGCGATCGCCGCGGGCGACCTCGACCAGGAGGGCCGCGTGGTCGTGACGTCGGTCATCGCGATGGCGGGCCTCGCGCTCGAGCAGCAGCAGGGCCTCGTGCGCGCCCGCAGCGCGCTGCGGGCCGGGCTCGTGCAGTCGCTCCTCGCCGGCGACCCGGCGCTCGCGCGGCGCACATCCCGCGAGCTGTGGGGTCCGCTGCCGCCCGCGCCCGTCGCGGTGGGGCTGACGGATACCGCCTCGGCCCGGGTCGACGGCATCGCCGAACTGCTCGAGCTCTGGGCCGACGAGCGCCGTGGCGCCCTGTTCTTCGGGCGCACCGACGACGGCCTCGTGCTCGTCGTGCCGGCCGGCGACCTGTCGGCGCTGCGCGACCTGGCCGAGCGGTTCGACCTGCGGATCGGCCTGTCGGATCCGGCCGGCTACGACGGCTTCGCGGCTGCCGTCGGGCAGGCGCGCGTCGCCCGGGACCGCGGAGTCGGCCCCCTCACCGCGTTCGCCGACGTGTCGCGCGCCGGTGTGCTGTCGGCCTTCACCGACGAGGCGCGCTCGCTCGCCCGCGCCGAGCTGGCGCCGCTGTACGAGCACGACGCGTCGGAGGGCACGCGTCTCGCCGAGACGCTGCAGGTCTGGCTCGACGAGGACTGCTCGCACGAGGCGACCGCGCAGGCGCTCGGCGTGCACCGGCACACGGTGCGCACCCGCCTGGCGCTCGTCGAACGCGTGCTCGGACGCGACCTGTCGTCGTTCGCGACGCGCGCCGAGCTGTGGGCCGCGCTGCGCGCCCTCGACACCTGACCCGCTGCACCGCGAACCGTCCCGAGTGGCCGGATCGCCGGTGGATTCGCGACACATTGCGACGGTTCGCGGAGCGGGCGCTGTCCGAGGATGGGGACGTGGACGACGTGACGAACGGGCAGGTGTCGTGGTGGTGGCGGAGCCTCGGCGGCCCGCCGACGCCACGCCCGGCGCTGCCGGGCGATCTCGACGTCGACGTCGCCATCGTCGGCGCGGGCTACACCGGACTGTGGACGGCGTACTACCTGAAGCGCGCCCAGCCCGACCTGCGGGTCGTGGTGCTCGAGCAGCGCTTCGCCGGGTTCGGCGCATCCGGTCGCAACGGGGGCTGGCTCACCAACTCGGTCACCGGCGGCCGCGAGGGCTACGCGGCCTCGCACGGCCGCGATGCGGCGATCGCGCAGCAGCGGGCGCTCAACGACGCCGTCGACGAGGTGATCGCCGTCGCCGCACGCGAGGGCATCGACGCCGACATCGTGAAGGGCGGCGAGCTCGAGGTCGCCCGCACCCCCGCACAGCTGGCCCGGCTGCAGGCGTTCGCCGCGGCGGAGCAGGCCTGGCCGCACACCGATGTGGAGATGATGGATGCCGGGGCCACGGCATCCCGGATCCGCATCGCCGGCGCACTCGGCGCCGTCTGGCACCCGCATTGCGCGCGCGTGCACCCTGCCAAGCTCGTGCGCGGCCTCGCCGACGCCGTCGAGCGGCTGGGCGTCACGATCCATGAGCGGACCCGTGTGACCCAGATCGCGCCGGGGCGGGCGGTGACCGACCGCGGGACGGTGCGGGCCACCCACGTACTGCGTGCGACCGAGGGCTTCACCGCCGACCTGGCCGGCGAGCACCGCACGTGGCTGCCGATGAACTCGTCGATGATCGTGACCGAACCGCTGCCCGCGGGCTTCTGGCACGCCGTCGGCTGGGACGCCCGCGAGACCCTCGGCGACTTCGCCCACGTGTACATGTACGCCCAGCGCACCGCCGACGACCGCATCGCGTTCGGCGGCCGCGGCGTGCCGTACCGCTACGGCTCGCGCGTCGACATCGACGGCAGCACGCAGCAGCGGACGATCGCGTCGCTGACACGCCTGCTGCAGCAGTTCTTCCCGGATGCCGCCGACGGTGCCCTCGGCGGGGCAGCAGGCGCTCCGATCGCGCACGCCTGGGCCGGCGTGCTCGGGGTGCCGCGCGACTGGTCGGCCGCCGTCGTGCACGACAGAGTGACGGGCCTCGGCTGGGCGGGCGGCTACGTCGGCACCGGCGTCACGGCGACCAACCTCGCCGGACGCACGCTCGCCGACCTCGTGCTGGAGCGGGACACCCAGCTCACGCGGCTCCCCTGGGTCGGCCACCGCGCGAAGAACTGGGAGGTCGAGCCGCTGCGCTGGACGGCGGTGAATGCGATCTACACCGCGTACCGGATGGCCGACCGGGCCGAGGCATCCGGTCGCTCGTCGCGCACAGCGTGGCCCGCCCACGTGGCGGACTGGGTCGCCGGCCGCCACTGACCTCGCACGAGGCCGTCAGCGCGGGGCGTGGGACTCGAGGAACTCGTACAGGTCGGTCGTGTCGACCCCGGGGAACGAGCCGGTCGGCAGCGTCGCCAGCAGCGTGCGCGGAGTGCGGACGTTCGGCCACGACTGGTCGCGCCACGCCGACTCCAGGTCGGCGGGAGCGCGGCGGCAGCAGACCTCGACCGAGTGCTTCGAGACCCCGCGGTTCTGCGTGTCGCGGCCGAGGAACCACTTGGTGTCGTCGAACCGCACCCCGACCGACACCGAGTGCGCACCCTCGCTCGACATCTCGACACGGGCCGTGCACCAGTACGTGCCGTTGCCGGTGTCGGTGTACTGGTAGTACGGGTTGAAGTGGTCGTCGACGTCGAACACCACGCGTGACGTCCACTTGCGGCAGCACATCTGCCCCTCGATCGAGCCGAGGCGGTCGGTCGGGAAGTTCACGTCGTCGTTCTCGTAGACCTTCGTGATGACGCCCGACTCGTGCACCTTGAGGAAGTGCACCGGCAGGCCGAGGTGCACCGTCGCGAGGTTCGTGAAGCGGTGCGCGGCGCTCTCGTACGACACCGAGTAGGCGTCGCGGAGGTCTTCGATCGAGATGGCCCGGTCGTTCTTGGCGTCCTGCAGGAACGGCACCGCGTGCGCCTCGGGGATGAGCAGCGCACCGGTCAGGTAGTTCGTCTCGACGCGCTGGCGCAGGAAGTCGGCGTACGACGTCGGCTCGCGATGCCCCAGGATGCGGCTCGACAGCGCCTGCAGCACGGCCGTCCGCGGGTCGCCCTTCGCGGTGAGCCGGCTCGACAGGTACAGGCGCCCGTTCTTGATGTCGGCGACCGACCGGGTCGTCTGCGGCAGGTCGGGCACGTAGTGCAGTGTGAAACCGAGGTGCGCGGCGATGTCGGACGCGGTGCGCTGCGTGAGCGGACCACCGGGGTGGTCGACCGCGTCGAGGATGCGCCGCGCCTGCTCCTCCAGCTCGGGGAAGTAGTTGTTCTGCGTGCGCATCAGCCTGCGCAGCGCGACGTTCGCCCGGCGCGCCTCTTCGGGGGTGGCCGCGCGCTCGTCGCGCAGGCGCTCGATCTCGCCCTGCAGCGCGAGCATCGCCTTCAACGCCTCGGTCGGCACTGTCTTGCCGATCCGGAACGGCGGGATGCCGAGGGCCTGGAAGGTCTGCCCGCGCATCGCGCGCTCGAGCGAGATCTCCAGCGTCGCCCGCTCGTCCAGCGGCTCGGACTCGAGGATCGCGTCGATCGACGAGCCGAGCGCGCGGGCGATCGCCTGCAGCAGCGACAGCTTGGGCTCCCGGCGGCCGTTCTCGATCATCGACAGCTGGCTCGGCGCACGGTCGACCGCGGTGGCGAGCTCTTCGAGCGTCATGCCGCGGTCGGTGCGCAGCTGCCGGATGCGGCGGCCGATGGTGAGGGGGTCCACCTCTCCATCGTCGGGTTCTTCCGCTCGGCGATCCGCGGTCAACGTCGTCGTCATGGGGCGATTCTGTCACGAAAACAGAAATCTCCGAAAACTTCACAGACGATTTGGTCAGTCACGGGTCTGAACTTCACCGGATAGTGGACACACGAACAACCCGATCGATCCAGACGCGGATCACGGGGACGCCCGGACCGGCCCACACGCCGGGATGCGGCATCCTCACCAACTCGCAAGCAGTCGCTCACAGGAAGGCAGGGACATGACACCTGCAACCGCCACCCCGATGCGCACCCGCACCGGAACGATCCCCACCCAGACCCACCAGCCGACGCTCCAGATCGCCGGCCGCCTCGGACCCCGCTACGACGAGATCCTCACGCCGGACGCGATCGCGTTCCTCATCGAGCTGCACCAGCGCTTCGGCGCCCGCCGCCACGACCGCCTCGCCGACCGCATGCGCCGGCGCTTCGAGATCGGCAACGGCCACGACCCGCAGTTCCGCGACGACACGCGCCACATCCGTGAGGACGCGGACTGGCGCGTCGCGGGCGCCGGCCCCGGCCTCGAGGACCGCCGCGTCGAGATCACCGGCCCCACCGACCCGAAGATGACGATCAACGCCCTGAACTCGGGCGCGAAGGTGTGGCTGGCCGACCAGGAGGACGCCACGAGCCCGACCTGGAAGAACGTCATCGAGGGCCAGCTGTCGCTGCGCGACGCCATCCGCGGCGAGCTCGAGTACACGACCCCCGAGGGCAAGCGCTACGAGGTGACCGCGACCGAGACGCCCACGATCGTGATGCGTCCCCGCGGCTGGCACCTGCCCGAGCAGCACCTGCAGTTCACCGACCGGACGGGGCGCACCCTGGCCGCATCGGGGTCGCTCGTGGACTTCGGCCTGTACTTCTTCCACAACGCGGAGCAGCTCATCGCGAACGGCCGCGGGCCGTACTTCTACCTCGCCAAGCTCGAGTCGAGCGAAGAGGCGAAGCTGTGGGACGACGTGTTCACGCTCAGCGAGCAGTACGTCGGCATCCCCCACGGCACGATCCGCGCGACCGTGCTGATCGAGACGCTGCCGGCAGCCTTCGAGATGGAGGAGATCCTGTTCGAGCTGCGCGACCACGTCGCAGGCCTGAACGCCGGCCGCTGGGACTACATCTTCTCGATCATCAAGAACTACCGCGGCCGCGGCGCGCGCTTCGTGCTGCCCGACCGCAGCGAGGTGACGATGACGGTGCCGTTCATGCGGGCCTACACGGAGCTGCTCGTGCAGACGTGCCACAAGCGCGGCGCCTTCGCGATCGGCGGCATGAGCGCCTTCATCCCGAACCGCCGCGATCCCGAGGTGACCGCCCGCGCGTTCGAGAAGGTCGCCGCCGACAAGAAGCGCGAGGCCGGCGACGGCTTCGACGGCACGTGGGTGGCGCACCCCGATCTGATCCCGACCGCTCGCGCCGAGTTCGACGCGGTGCTGGGCGACCGACCCAACCAGCTCGAGCGCCTGCGCCCCGAGGTGCACGTCACCGCGGCCGACCTGATCGACGTGCACATCGGGCGTCCGATCACCACGGCGGGCGTGCACGCGAACGTGTCGGTGGCGATCCGCTACCTCGAGGCGTGGCTGCGGGGCCTGGGCGCCGTCGCGATCGACAACCTCATGGAGGATGCCGCGACCGCCGAGATCAGCCGCAGCCAGGTGTGGCAGTGGATCCACCAGGACCGCGCGACCGAGGACGGCACCCCGATCACCCGGGACTACGTCGAAGGACTCATCGCGCAGGTGCTGGCAGAGGTGGAGCGCCACGACGGGGACCGCTTCGACGACGCGGCCGAGATCTTCCGCGAGGTCGCCCTCGGCCAGGAGTTCCCCGCCTTCCTGACACTGCCGGCCTACAACCGCTACCTGACCGACGCCGGGTGACCGACGGCACACGACGCAACGAACAAGGAACAGACATGACTGCCTACAACGACGACATCGACGCCATCCGCGCGCTCAAGGAGCAGAACGGATCCGGCTGGGACGCGATCGACCCCGAGTCGGTCGCCCGCATGCGGGCGCAGAACCGGTTCCGCACCGGGCTCGAGATCGCCCAGTACACCGCCGACATCATGCGCCGGGACATGGCCGAGTACGACGCCGACTCGTCGGTCTACACCCAGTCGCTCGGCGTCTGGCACGGCTTCATCGGCCAGCAGAAGCTGATCTCGATCAAGAAGCACCTGAAGTCCACGAACAAGCGCTACCTGTACCTGTCGGGGTGGATGGTCGCCGCGCTCCGTTCGGAGTTCGGGCCGCTGCCGGACCAGTCGATGCACGAGAAGACCGCGGTGCCGGCGCTGATCGAGGAGCTCTACACCTTCCTGCGCCAGGCCGACGCCCGCGAGCTCGACCTGCTGTTCACCAAGCTCGACCAGGCGCGTGCGGCGGGCGACGAGACCGCGGTCGAGTTCATCCAGTCGCAGATCGACAGCTACGAGACCCACGTGGTGCCGATCATCGCCGACATCGACGCGGGCTTCGGCAACCCCGAGGCCACGTACCTGCTCGCCAAGAAGATGATCGAGGCCGGCGCCTGCGCGATCCAGATCGAGAACCAGGTCTCGGACGAGAAGCAGTGCGGCCACCAGGACGGCAAGGTCACGGTCCCGCACGAGGACTTCCTCGCGAAGATCAACGCGGTCCGCTACGCGTTCCTCGAGCTCGGCATCGACAACGGCGTCATCGTGGCCCGCACCGATTCTCTCGGCGCGGGGCTCACGCAGAAGCTCGCGGTCAGCCACGAGCCCGGCGACCTCGGCGACCAGTACAACTCGTTCCTCGACGTCGACGAGATCTCGCAGGACGAACTGAACGACGGCGACGTGGTCATCAGGCGCGACGGCAAGCTGCTGCGCCCGAAGCGCCTGGCGAGCAACCTGTACCAGTTCCGCGCGGGGACGGGTGAGGAGCGCGTCGTGCTCGACTGCATCACGTCGCTGCGCAATGGCGCAGACCTGCTGTGGATCGAGACGGAGAAGCCGCACGTCGAGCAGATCGCAGGAATGGTGGATGCCATCCGCGCCGAGATCCCGAACGCCAAGCTCGTCTACAACAACAGCCCGTCGTTCAACTGGACGCTCAACTTCCGCCAGCAGGCGTACGACCTGCTCGTGGAGCAGGGCGCCGACGTGTCGGCCTACGACCGTGCCGACCTCATGAGCGTCGCGTACGACGGCACGGAGCTCGCGCGACTGGCGGACGAGAAGATCCGCACGTTCCAGCGCGACGGCTCCGCCCGGGCGGGCATCTTCCACCACCTCATCACCCTGCCGACCTACCACACGGCGGCACTGTCGACGGACGACCTCGCCAAGGGCTACTTCGGCGACGAGGGGATGCTGGCCTACGTGAAGGGCGTGCAGCGTCGCGAGATCCGCGAGGGCATCGCCACCGTCAAGCACCAGAACATGGCCGGCAGCGACATCGGCGACAACCACAAGGAGTACTTCGCCGGCGACGCGGCCCTCAAGGCCGGCGGTCAGCAC
>NZ_JBQCIP010000222.1:0-6027 GCF_051953575.1 Microbacterium sp. | reverse complement strand
GCCCCTCACCTGCCTGGGAATGGTGGAGAGTGGTGGCGGCGGAGTGACGCTCACCGACCATCGTCGCAACGGTTCATACCGGTGCCCCGAAGCTGGAGCCAGCGCTGTCTATTCATGCTGCGACCCTGATCGCCCCCTTTGCCACGGATGAACCGCCCGTGTTCCACGGTCCGTCGATCGACGAGTTCTTCCCCGAGGTCCTGTTCAACGCGTTCGGTGTCATCCCGGTCACGCGCATCCACCTGATCCAGTTCCTGGCGACGATCGCCATCGTGCTGATCTTCTGGCTGGGAACCCGTCGCATGCGGGTCGTGCCGGGCCGCTTCCAGAGCCTCGTCGAGATGGGCCTGGACTTCGTCCGCGTCAACATCGGCGAGGACCTGCTCGGCAAGAAGGACGCCCAGCGCTTCCTCCCGATCCTCACCACGATCTTCTTCATGGTGCTGTTCATGAACATCACGGGCATCATCCCGTTCCTGAACATCGCCGGCACGAGCATCATCGCCGTCCCCCTGCTGCTCGAGGTCGTCAGCTATGTGACGTTCATCTACGCCGGCATCAAGAAGAGCCCGAAGAACTTCTTCAAGAACTCGCTCTTCCCGTCGGGCGTCCCGTGGCCGATCTACATCATCGTGACGCCGATCGAACTCATCTCGACCTTCATCATCCGTCCGGTGACGCTGACGCTCCGACTGCTCATGAACATGATGGTCGGTCACCTCCTTCTGGTCCTCTTCTTCGCCGCGACGCAGTTCTTCGTCGTCGAGCTCGGCGGATGGTGGATCGCGCTCGGCGCGGGCAGCCTCGCGTTCGGTTTCGTCTTCACCCTGTTCGAAATCCTGGTGGCGGTCCTCCAGGCGTACGTCTTCGCTCTTCTCACCGCGGTCTACATCCAGCTCGCGGTCGCCGAAGAGCACTGAAAGCGGGACGGCCGGAAGGCCGCCCACAACCGAAAGGAAACACCCCGTGGACGCAACTACGGTTCTCGCAGCTGTCAGCGGAAACGTCGCGACGATGGGCTACGGCCTCGCGGCCATCGGCCCGGCCATCGGCGTGGGCATCGTCGTCGGCAAGACGATCGAGGGCGTCGCTCGCCAGCCCGAGCTCGCCGGTCGCCTGCAGGTGCTCATGTGGATCGGTATCGCCTTCACCGAGGCGCTCGCCTTCATCGGCATCGCGACCTACTTCATCTTCGTCTGATCGCCGAACACAGTCCTAAGGAGACAGGATGCTGAACGCTCTTGTCGCGTACGCGGCGGAAGAGGGGGAGACTCACAACCCCCTGCTGCCCGCTCCGTACGACATCATCTGGTCGTCGGTCTGCTTCATCATCATCCTCTTCATCTTCTGGAAGGTCGCCCTTCCGCGGATGAAGAAGCTGCTCGACGAGCGCTCTGCGGCGATCGAGGGCAACATCGCCAAGGCCGACGAGGCCCAGCGCAAGGCCGAGGCCGCGCTCGAGGAGTACACCTCGCAGCTCGCCGAGGCCCGCAAGGAGGCCGGTGAGATCCGCGACGCCGCCCGTGAGGACGGCAAGAAGATCGTCGCCGAGGCGAAGGAGACCGCTTCGGCGGAAGCCGCGCGCCTGACCTCGACCGCTCACGCTCAGATCGAGGCCGAGCGCCAGACCGCGCTCGTGTCGCTGCGCAGCGAGGTGGGCACCCTCGCCCTCGACCTCGCCGGCGGTGTCATCGGCGAGACCCTCTCGGACGACGCGAAGGCCAAGGCCGTCGTCGACCGCTTCCTCGCCGAGCTCGAAGAGTCCGAAGGGGCCAAGGCGTAATGGGCAGCGCGACCACTCAGGCCCTCGCGGCGACGACCGCGGCACTGGGCGCCGCGACCGGCGTCGACCTCGACGTCGCCCGCGAGCTCTTCGCCGCGGCACGCGCCGTGGGCGACTCGTCGCAGCTGAGCGGCGCGCTGGCCGACTCGGCCGCGCCGGCGGAGGCTCGCCGGCAGGTCGTCGCCGCGGTGTTCGGCGCCGCAGTGAAGCCCACGACGGCGTCGCTGCTGACGACCGCCGTCGCGCAGCGCTGGTCGAGCGCCGACGACCTCGTCGACGGCATCGAAGAGCTCGCGGTGCGCGCGGCGGCCGTGGCCGATGCGAACGCCGACGTCGAAGCCGAGCTGTTCGCGTTCTCGCGGACCGTCGCCGAGAACCCCGAGCTCGAGCTCGCACTCGGGAGCCGTCTGGGCGACGCCGCCGCGAAGGGCACGCTCGTCGAGTCGCTGCTGAAGGGCCGTGCGAGCGAGGGAGCGACGCTGATCGCGGCATCCCTCATCCGTCAGCCCCGGGAGCGTCGCGTGCGCCAGCTGCTGTCGCGCGCGACCCGGCTGGTCTCCGACCAGCGCGGCCGTGCGGTCGCGACGGTCGTGGCAGCGACTCCGCTGAGCGATGCGCAGCGCGACCGGCTCACCGCCGCGCTGAGCAAGCGCTACGGCACGAAGGTGTCACTCAACACGATCGTCGACCCGACGGTCGTGGGCGGCCTGCGCGTGCAGATCGCGGACGACGTGATCGACGCGAGCGTCTCGTCGCGTCTGGCCGACCTCCGTCAGCGGCTCGCCGGCTGACACAGACTTCCCGCCACGCGCGGAGATTTCGGGGCCGAGGCCCCATGAACGAAGGAAAACAATGGCAGATCTCTCTATCAGCCCCGACGTCATCCGTGACGCGCTGAAGGACTTCGTCGCCGCCTACGAGCCCACGGGGGCTGCGGCCACCGAGGTCGGCACCGTCATCGACGCCGCGGACGGCATCGCGCACGTCGAGGGCCTGCCGGGTGTCATGGCGAACGAGCTCGTGACGTTCGCGGACGGCACGCAGGGCCTCGCACTGAACCTCGACGAGCACGAGATCGGTGTGGTCGTCCTCGGCGACTTCGCCGGCATCGAGGCCGGCCAGCAGGTCACCCGCACCGGCGAGGTGCTCTCGGTCGCCGTCGGCGACGGCTACCTCGGCCGCGTCGTCGACCCGCTGGGCAACCCGATCGACGGTCTCGGCGAGATCGCCACCGTCGGCCGCCGCGCCCTCGAGCTGCAGGCGCCCGGCGTCATGCAGCGCAAGTCGGTGCATGAGCCGCTGCAGACCGGCATCAAGGCCATCGACGCGATGATCCCCGTCGGCCGCGGCCAGCGCCAGCTCATCATCGGCGACCGCCAGACCGGCAAGACGGCGATCGCGATCGACACGATCATCAACCAGAAGGCCAACTGGGAGTCGGGCGACGTCAACAAGCAGGTCCGCTGCATCTACGTCGCCATCGGCCAGAAGGGCTCGACGATCGCGGCCGTGAAGGGCGCCCTCGAGGACGCCGGCGCGCTGGAGTACACCACCATCGTCGCCGCCCCGGCCTCCGACCCCGCCGGCTTCAAGTACCTCGCGCCGTACACCGGCTCGGCCATCGGCCAGCACTGGATGTACGAGGGCAAGCACGTCCTGATCATCTTCGACGACCTGTCGAAGCAGGCCGAGGCCTACCGCGCCGTGTCGCTGCTCCTCCGCCGCCCGCCGGGCCGCGAGGCGTACCCCGGCGACGTCTTCTACCTGCACTCGCGCCTGCTCGAGCGCTGCGCGAAGCTGTCGGATGAGCTGGGCGCCGGTTCGATGACGGGTCTGCCGATCATCGAGACGAAGGCCAACGACGTCTCGGCGTACATCCCGACCAACGTGATCTCGATCACCGACGGCCAGATCTTCCTGCAGTCCGACCTGTTCAACGCCAACCAGCGTCCCGCTGTCGACGTCGGCATCTCGGTCTCGCGAGTCGGCGGTGACGCGCAGGTCAAGTCGATCAAGAAGGTCTCGGGCACGCTCAAGCTCGAGCTCGCCCAGTACCGCTCGCTCGAGGCGTTCGCGATGTTCGCTTCGGACCTCGACGCCGCGTCGCGTCGTCAGCTGGCCCGTGGTGCGCGCCTGACCGAGCTGCTCAAGCAGCCGCAGTACTCGCCGTACCCCGTCGAGGAGCAGGTCGTCTCGATCTGGGCCGGCACGAACGGCAAGCTGGACTCGATCGAGGTCGAGGACGTCCTGTCGTTCGAGCGCGAGCTGCTGGACTACCTCCGTCGCAACACGACGATCCTCGACACCCTGCGTGAGACGAACGTCCTGGACGACGACACGGTCGCCGAGCTCAGCAAGAAGACGGACGAGTTCATCCTCGAGTTCCGCGCCGGCAAGGGCCAGGCGATCGGCAAGCCCGGCCACGAAGAGATCGCGGCGGCCGAGGCCGAAGACGTGAACCAGGAGAAGATCGTCAAGGGCCGCCGCTAAGGCGGGCCGGGGCTAACACAATGGGCGCACAACTCCGGGTCTACAAGCAGAAGATCAGTTCTGCTCAGACGACCAAGAAGATCACGAAGGCGATGGAACTCATCGCGGCTTCGCGCATCCAGAAGGCGATGGCGCGTGTGCGCGCGTCGTCGCCCTTCGCGCGTGCCGTGACGAGGGCCGTCTCCGCCGTGGCGACGCACTCCAACGTCGACCACCCGCTGACCGTCGAACGCGAGACGATCCGCCGCTCTGCCGTCGTGATCTTCTCGTCCGACCGGGGCCTCGCGGGCGCGTTCAACTCGCAGATCCTCCGTGAGGGGCTCGAGCTCGCGCAGCTGCTGCGCGAGCAGGGCAAGGAGCCGGTGTTCTACCTGGTGGGCCGCAAGGCCGTCGGGTACTTCCAGTTCCGCCGCATGGAGAGCGCGGGGGAGTGGACGGGCGACACCGACACGCCGCACTTCTCGACCGCGGAAGAGATCGCGGCGGCACTGCTCGACGCGTACGACCGTGGCGGCGACAGCGGCGGCGTCGACGAGATCCACCTCGTCTACAACCGCTTCGTGAGCATGATGACGCAGTCTCCCGAGACGGTCCGCATGCTGCCGCTCGAGGTCGTCGAGGCCGAAGAGGACTCTTCGGCCCAGGTCTACCCGCTCTACGAGTTCGAACCGGATGCCGCGACGGTCCTCGACGCGCTCCTGCCGGTGTACATCCAGAGCCGCGTGTTCAACGCCCTGCTGCAGTCGTCGGCCGCCAAGCACGCCGCGACGCAGAAGGCGATGAAGTCCGCGAGCGACAACGCCGACAAGCTCATCACCGACTACACGCGCCTGCGCAACAACGCGCGCCAGGCCGAGATCACCCAGCAGCTCGCCGAGATCGTCGGCGGCGCCGACGCTCTGTCGTCCGGCAAGTGACCTGCTGCGCACGAGACCACACGAAAGAGAAGAAGCCATGAGCCTCACCGCTGAGAAGACCGCGACCGCGGTCGGACGCGTCGCGCGCGTCACCGGCCCGGTCGTCGACATCGAGTTCCCGCACGACGCGATCCCCGACATCTACAACGCGCTGAAGACCACCATCACGATCGGCGACGACTCGAGCGAGATCACGCTCGAGGTCGCCCAGCACCTCGGCGACGACCTCGTCCGCGCCATCTCGCTGAAGCCCACGGACGGCATGGTCCGCGGCCAGGAGGTGCGCGACACCGGCGGCCCCATCACGGTGCCCGTCGGCGACGTGACCAAGGGCAAGGTCTTCAACGTGACCGGCGACGTGCTGAACGGCGAGCCGGGCGAGAAGATCGAGATCACCGAGCGCTGGGGCATCCACCGCCAGGCGCCGTCGTTCGACCAGCTCGAGTCCAAGACCGAGATGTTCGAGACCGGCATCAAGTCGATCGACCTGCTGACCCCCTACGTTCAGGGTGGCAAGATCGGCCTCTTCGGTGGTGCCGGCGTCGGCAAGACCGTCCTCATCCAGGAGATGATCCAGCGCGTCGCGCAGGACCACGGCGGTGTGTCGGTGTTCGCCGGTGTCGGCGAGCGCACCCGTGAGGGCAACGACCTCATCGGCGAGATGGAGGAGGCGGGCGTCTTCGACAAGACCGCGCTCGTCTTCGGCCAGATGGACGAGCCGCCGGGGACGCGTCTGCGTGTGGCCCTGTCGGCGCTGACGATGGCGGAGTACTTCCGCGACGTGCAGAAGCAGGACGTGCTGCTGTTCATCGACAACATCTTCCGCTTCACGCAGGC
>NZ_JBQCIP010000221.1:0-5999 GCF_051953575.1 Microbacterium sp. | reverse complement strand
TAGTGAGGTTTTCCGTGGGTTCTGTCATCAAGAAGCGCCGCAAGCGCATGGCGAAGAAGAAGCACCGCAAGCTGCTTCGCAAGACCCGCCACCAGCGCCGCAACAAGAAGTAAGCGGCATCCGCACCTAGCGCCTGTCTCCGGACGGGCGCTTCGTGTATGCCCCCGCAGGATCGAAAGGCCGTCATGAAGTCCATCACCGTCCAGCAGCTGCGCGAGCGCACCGAGACCCCGCTGATCGACGTGCGCGAGGTCGACGAGTTCGCCGCGGGCCACGTGCCCGGCGCCGTCAACATCCCGATGTCGGTCATCGGCGGACGCCTCGATGAGCTCCCCGACGGCGCGTTCGACGTGATCTGCGCGGTCGGCGGACGCTCGGGCCGCGTCGTCGAGGCCCTGGAAGCGCGGGGCTACGACGTGACGAACGTCGACGGCGGCACGCACGAGTGGATCGCGGCCGGCTTCCCGGTCGAGGCCTGAGCGCGGACGCCCGGCACGGCATGACCACGCTGACGCTCATCGGCAAGCCCGATTGCCACCTGTGCGACGTGGCCCGCGAGGTCGTCGAGACCGTCGTCGCCGACCTGCCCGAAGACGCGGTGGACGTCGAGGAGCTGTCGATCGCCGACGACCCCGCCCTCTACGCCGTGTGGTGGGAGAAGATCCCCGTGGTGCTCATCGACGGCGAGCTCTACGGACACTGGCGCGTGTCGCCCGACCGCCTGCGCGCCGCTCTGGTCGCCGCGCGCTGACGGCCGCCGGTGGGCGGGCCGCCGCGCCTCACGTGCCGACGTCGTTGCGCATCGCCGTGCGCCGCAGCGACGCGAGGACGAGCAGCATGCCCACGAGGCCGAGGATCGACCCCAGGAACGGGAACAGCGCGATCTCCGACGTGAGCTGGGGGCCGCCCTCCGACACGAGCAGGATGACGGCGGCGATCACGAGCGCCACGCCGATGAGTGCGGTCGTCAGCTGGCTCACGAGCGATCGCACCCAGCCGCGCTCCTTCGGGTCGCGGAACATGCGCAGGTTCACCCCGAACGTCCCGTTCTCCAGCGACGCGCCGATCGTCTCGAGGCGGCGGGGGAGCCGTCGAAGCTGCTCCCCGGCGACCTGCAGCTGCACCTGCGCATCGGCGAGCACCCCGCGCGGGTCCGCCGCGATGCGCAGGAAGTGCGGCGTGCGCGCGAGCGCGCGTTCGACCATCTCGTAGTCGGGGTCGAGGTGGCGCAGCGTCCCCTCGAGCGACCCGAGCGTGCGGAACACCAGCGCGAGCTCGGCCGGGAGGGCCAGCCGGTGACGGCGGAGCACGTCGATCACCTCGCGGAAGATGGTGGCGTCGCCGCGGCCGTTGTGCACGCGCGTGAGGATGACGCCGATCTCGTGCTGCAGGCCGCTGCGGTCGAGACGGGAGCCGTCGGCGGGCTCCTCGACGATCATGAGCAGCAGGTCGGTGAGGGCGATGTCGTCCTCGGCGCCCATCGCCGACATCATGGCGATGAGCACACGGCGCATGCTGCGCTCGAGCACGCCGATCGAGCCGAAGTCGATGAGGGTGATCTCGCGGTCGGGGCCGAGGATGAGGTTCCCCGGGTGCAGATCCGCGTGGAACACGCCGCGCAGCGCCACCTGTTCGAAGATCGCGTCGACGAGCGTGTCGGCGATGTCGCGTGCGGACGGCGGAGGCGTCACCGTGGTGACCGCGACGCTGCCGGCCACGGGACCCGTGTCGAAATGACGCTCTGTCGTCTCTTCGCGCGGAGGTGCGTCCTGCATCTCGGCGGGCAGGGCGCCGTGCAGGTCTGAGAACGGCACGCCCACCACGCGCTCCTGCACCATCATCTGCTTGGTGCACAGGGCGGGGTACACCTTCGGGACGTGCAGGTTGCGGACCGTCGAACGCTCCATGGTGTCGCGCAGCAGCTCGGTGTTGTCGAGCTCGATGCGGTAGTCGAGCTCTTCGGTGAGCGCCCGGACGAATTCGTCCACGA
This sequence comes from Microbacterium sp., assembly GCF_051953575.1. Lineage (GTDB taxonomy): Bacteria > Actinomycetota > Actinomycetes > Actinomycetales > Microbacteriaceae > Microbacterium. The sequence goes on along the minus strand of NZ_JBQCIP010000221.1, from coordinate 4,009 downwards.
GCGCGCGCACCCCGTATGCGCGTGCCCAGTCGCTGCGTCGCTCGGCGTCGGCGGCGAGGCGCTGCAGGATGTCGGTGTCGACCTGCACCGACGCGCGCGCGTCGGGGCGCTGGACCTTGATCACCACGTCCGGCTCGACGCCGCCGGGCTCGGTGGCGTGCAGACGCGCGGCGTGGACCTGGGCGAGGGATGCCGCAGCCAGCGGCGTCTCGTCGATCCACGCGAAGCTCGCCTCGATCGGGCCGGGCAGCTCGGCCTCGATCGCCTTCGTGATCGCGTCCCACGGGAGCGGGGTGGTGTTCATCTGCAGCGAGGCGAACGCGTCCGTGAACTCTCCCGGCAGCAGGTCGTCGCGGGTCGAGAGCACCTGGCCGATCTTCACGAAGGTCGGGCCGGCCTCGTTCAGCACGGATACCAGCGCTGCCGGGACGTCCTCTCCGTTGCCGCTGCGGTGGCTGCCGTACAGGCTCAGCCCGTGCGTCGACGCGATGCGAAGGACCTCCGCGTAGCGACGCATCCGGGCGCGGCGCCGCAGCATCCTGGATCGCGCGGATCGGGTGCCAGCCGCGGCCCGACGGCCAGAACAGCTCGGTGACCATGATGACGGCCACGGCGATCGCGAACTGCCAGCCCAGCGCCACCGCGACGATCGCGATGCCCAGGCCGCTGGAGACCCGGAAGCCGTCGTCCGAGATGACGCCGCCGGACTCCAGCGCGACGCGCACCAGGGGGACGGTGAGCGCGTACACGATGGCCACGAGCACGAGCGCGCGGATCCAGCTGATGGTGGCGCCCAGCACATGCTGCGCGACCCACGCCGCCCCGAAGGCGAACACGACCCCGATGAGCACCGTCACGAACGCTTCCAGCATCGACACACCCCCGCCTGTCAGTGGAGACCGAATATACCGAGGGGCGCGATTCAGGCCGTGAGCCGTGCGCGCAGGGCATCGAGCTCGGCGGCCGTGAGGCCGCCAGACCGCAGGTACGCAGCCGACCCGCCCTGTGCATCCACCCAGGCGAGCGCCTGCTCGATGGCGGCGGGCGGCGTCGCGGTGACGAGCGCGTCGAGCTCGGGCGTGAGCGGCAGCCCCATCGCCGTGATCATGCCGCGCATGCGGTCCGCCCACGGGCCTTCGAGGTTCGCGGCCGAGACGGCGTAGTCGGCGACCACGGCCGACCGGTCGGCGCCGACCGCGTCGAGGACGAGGGCGACCGAGACGCCGGTGCGGTCCTTGCCCGCCGTGCAGTGCACGAGCACCGCGGTGGGGGACTCGTCCGTGGACCGCGCCACGAGGCGTGCGAGCTCGGCGAAGGATGCCGCGCCGTGCTCGAGCATCGAGACGTACAGGTCGCCGAGGCCCGGCAGCTCGGCCAGTGCCGCCGCGATCGCCTGCTGGGCGGCATCCGGATCCGACGCCTGCAGGGCCGCCTGCGCGAAGCCGGTCATCGCGCCCTCGAGGAGCGGAAGCGCCACCACCTCGAACGTCCGGCCTTCGGGCAGCACGTCGGGCGCCATGCCGCGCTCGAGGTCCGTGCGGAAGTCGGCGATGACTCCGATGTCGGATGCCGCCAGCTGCTCCAGGCCCAGCGGCGTCAGCGTGGTCAGCGCCTCGGAGCGGTAGAGCACGCCGGGGCGCGTCGTCCCGCCCGTCGTGAGCGGTGTGCCGCCCGTGTCTCGGAAGTTCTGCAGGCCGTCGATCGTGGTCACCGGTCCACCCTATGGGCGGTGCGTGGACGAACCGCGGCGCCCGTCCGTGTCAGCCGGCGCGGCGCAGCAGCAGCACCCCGTCGTCGAGATGCGCTGCGGTCCCGTCGGGCGCGGTGGCCTCGCGCCGGCGGACCTCCGCGAGCTCGACCACCCACTCGTCGGGGTCGAGATCGAGCAGCACGAGCTCCTCGTCGGGGCTGCGCATCACGGGGGCGTGCGCGGGAACCTCCCGGGCCCACGGTGGCGGTGCCGCATGCGACACGACCAGCAGCCGGCCGCCGGCGGCCACCCGCGAGGCCGCGTCACGCAGCATGCCGATGCGTGGGAAGTCCGGCTCCCACGAGTGCAGGAAGCTCGCCAGGACGAGATCGAATTCGCCGGGGACGGATGCCGCACCGTCGCCCGTCCGGAAGTCCACGTCGACCCCGCGCGACGCCGCCAGCGCTGTCGCACGGCGCACCGCCGTCTCGGAGACGTCCACGCCGGTCGCCCGCCAGCCGTGCCCGGCGAGCCAGACGGCGTCGCCGCCTTCGCCCGAGCCGACGTCGCGGGCGGTGCCGGGCTCGAGCCCGGCGACCACGGCCGCCATCGTGGCGTTGACGCGATCCGACCAGAAGCGCTCCTCCGCAGCGTAGCGGTCCTCCCAGGCGGCGTTGCGCGCCGCCGCGCGCTCGGTGACGGCACGGTCGAAGTCCTCGGACGCGAGCATCGCGTTGACGCCCGCCCCTGCCATCGAGCCCGCGCCCATCGACAGCGGCACGTTGCCGAACGGCGCGATGACGTTGCCGGCCGCGAAGACCCGGGGGTGGCTCGTCGCCCCCCGCGGATCGGCCACGAGGGGCGCACCCGGGGCATCCGCGCGGGCGAGCACCAGGCCCGCCGCGAATCCGATGTCGAGCACGGGCTCGCCCGCGGTGAAGAGCGCGTCGACGACATGCTCCGCGCCGTCCTGCGTCGTGACCGCCAGGACGCCGTCGCGACCCGTCGCCGCGCGCACCGATGCGGACACGATGCGGACGCCGCGCGCCGCGAGGCGGACGGCCGACGCTTCGTCGAGCGGCGCGGTGGTGAACGCGGTCACGTCGTCCGAGAGCTGGCGGACGAGTTCGATCTGATGCAGGCTCGCCGCCGAGGTGGCGAGCACCGCGAGGCGCCGGCCGGCCGCCTCCCAGCCGTGGCAGTACGGGCAGTGGTGGACGGTGCGGCCCCATTCCTCGCGCAGGCCCGGCACATCGGGAAGCTCGTCGCGGATCCCGGTGGCGATGACGACGGCGCGGGCGGTGTCGGTGGCGCCGTCATCGCGGGTCACGATGAGGCGGTCGCCGTGGTCGACGACGTCGGCGACGCTGCCCGTCACGAACTCCACGCCGTACGCGCCCGCCTCCGCCCGGCCCGTCGCGAGCAGATCCGCCGGCGGCGTCCCGTCCTGGCCGAGCACGCCGTGCATGTGCCCGGCGAACCGGTTGCGCGGCATCCCGCCGTCGATCACGAGCGTGCGCCGCCGTGATCGTCCCAGCATCTGGGCGGCACTGAGCCCCGCCACTCCGCCGCCGATGATGACGGCATCCCACTCGTTGTGCATGACACGAGCCTCGCGGCCCCGCGCCGGCTTGGCAAACCAGTTTGCAGAAATGGCAAGATGGAGACATGGATGCACTGCTGGATCAGCTGGGACCGCGGCTGCGGGCCGCGCGCAAGGACCGCGGCTGGACGCTCGACGACCTCGCGCAGCGCGCCGGGATGTCGCCCAGCACGCTGTCGCGCCTGGAGGCGGGCAAGAGGCAGGCGTCGCTCGAACTGCTGCTGCCGCTCACACGCCAGCTCGGCATCCGCATCGACGACCTCCTCCCGGAGGCGCCCGCCGATCCTCGAGTCCACCGCCCCGTCCAGCGCCGGGAGGGCATGGTGATCGCTCCGCTGACCCTCGACCATTCGCCCGTGCAGACCTACAAGGTGACCTTCCCCGCCGCGGCGCAGGCGCCCGAGCCCCGCGTGCACGACGGCTACGAATGGCTCTATGTGCTCAGCGGCCGGCTGCGTCTCGCACTCGACGACCACGAGCACATCATCGAGCGGGGCGAGGCCGCCGAGTTCGACACCCGCCTGCCGCACAGCCTGAGCGCGACAGCCGAGGGGCCGGCCGAGGTGCTGAGCATCTTCAGCGCCTCGGGGGAGCGGATGCACACCCACGGGGTGTGAGCGTCCCCGGTGCTTGGTCTCACGGCATTGGCGTTGGGGGAGCCGCGGTGGGTGCCGGTGGAGCAGCCGGGGCGACGAGAGTGGGTCGGTCGCGATGCC
>NZ_JBQCIP010000220.1:0-10488 GCF_051953575.1 Microbacterium sp. | reverse complement strand
AACTCCACCCTGCTGCACGTGCTGCTGATCATCGGCGGCATCGTCATGGTGTTCCCGTTCGTGTGGATGCTGCTGACCTCGTTCAAGACACTGCCGCAGCTGCTGACCGACCCGCTGGCGTTCCTGCCCGATCCGTGGACGTTCGACAACTACACCGAGGCGTGGAACGCGGTGCCGTTCGGCCAGGCGTACCTCAACAGCATCTACATCGCGGTGCTCGTCGTGATCGGCACGCTCATCACGGCGTCGATGGCCGGCTACGCGTTCGCGCGCATCCCGTTCCGCGGCAGCAAGGTCATCTTCATCGTGTTCCTGGCGACGCAGATGATCCCCGCACAGGTGACCCTCATCCCGTTCTACCTGCTGATGTCCCAGCTCGGCTGGGTGGACTCCCACCTGTCGCTCATCGTGCCGGGACTGCTGGCGAATCCGTTCGCCGTGTTCCTCATGCGCCAGTTCGTGCTGTCGCTGCCGAAGGAGCTCGAAGAGGCCGCGATCGTCGACGGGGCCGGCCGCTGGCGCATCTTCTGGAGCGTCATCCTGCCGAACCTCAAGCCCGGCCTGGCCGCGCTCAGCATCATCGTGTCGCTCGGTGTCTGGAACGCGTTCCTGTTCCCGCTCGTGCTGCTGAACACGCCCGACCTGTTCACGGTGCCGCTGCTCCTGACGTCGTTCCAGGGCCAGTTCGGCTCGGTGAACTACGGCCTCGTGATGGCGGCATCCGCGATCTCGACGGTGCCGATGCTGATCGTGTTCGTGATCGGCCAGCGCCGCATCCTCAACAGCATGGCCGCATCCGGACTCGGAGGACGATGATGACCCTGACGACCTCTCCCGAGGCCCTCGCCGCCCTCGCCTGCGGGCACCTGGACCTCGAGCGTGCGCCGTTCACGCTGCCCTCCTCGCGCATCATCGTGTTCCGCGAGGGCGACGGCGTCCGCGTGCACACCTCCGAGTACGAGCGCCGGCTCGACCAGTGCCGCGTCCTCGACCTGCTGACGGTGAGGGATGCCGCCTCCCGCGCACTCCCGATCACCGCGGTGCTCCCCGACCGGGTGGTGTTCGGCGACGACGCGGCGACGCTCGTCTTCGCGGGCACCGAGTCGCTGTCGCTCGGCGCGGCAGCGTCGGGACTGTCGGCGGAGTGGACGACGCCCGATGGGCAGACGCGGCTCGCCCCGCTGGCCGCCGCGGTGCGCATCGAGATCGCGCCGGACCGGACCGTGCGGGTGGCGGCATCCACCCGCCATGACGACGACGCGGACGCGAGCCGGGCGCTGTGGCACGACTGGTTCGCTCGCTGCCCGGTCGTCCGCGACGACCTGCAGGACATGGCGGCGTTCTGCTGGTGGGTGCTCGGGGCCAACGTGGTGTCGCTGCCGCGCCTGCGCGCGCAGCTGGGCGAGGTCCACGCCGTCGTGCCGTCGAAGATCGGGTACGTCGGCCTCTGGCAGTGGGACGCGTACTTCATCGCCGCGGGCCTGCGCCACGGTGCGCCCGAGCTCGCACGCGAGCAGCTGGACCTGGCGTTCGGCTTTTCGTCGGCCGACGGACAGCTGCCCGACGTCGTGCACGAAGAGGGCGTCCTCGCCACGAGCGACGACCTGCCGCAGGCCGACCGCGATCGGCTGCGGCGCGCGGGGTCGCAGATCGCCGACCCGAACGCGCCAGTGCCGCTCACGAAGCCGCCGCTGGCGGCCTGGGCGCTGCGCCGCGTGCTCGAGGCCCTCCCCCGCACGCCCGAGACCGAGGCATGGGCGCGGCGGCACCTCGAGACGATCCGACGTTCGCAGGACTGGTGGTTCGCTGTGTCGGACCTCGACGGCGACGGCATGCCCGAGTACGGGCATCCGTACTCGTCGGGCCTCGACGACAGTCCGATCTTCGACGGCCCGCTCCCGACCACCGCGCCCGACCTCGGCGCGTACCTGGTGCGACAGGACCTGGAGCTCGCGCGGTTCGCCGAGGAGTTCGGCGACGCCGACCCGCAGCCCCACCGCGAGCGCGCCGAGCGTACGCTCGCGAAGCTCATGGAGCTGTGGGATGCCGAGGCCGGCGTGTTCACCGCGCGTGCCGCCGGCCAACGGGTCGGCACGGACGCCATCGTGGGCCTCATGCCGCTGCTCACCGGGCGGCTTCCGGGCGACGTGCGCGACACGCTCGCCGCCGCCCTCGACGACCCCGCGCGCTACGGCACGCCGTGGGGGCTGCCCACCGTGGCCGCAGGCGATCCGGATTTCTCGCCCGAGCGCATGTGGCGCGGCCCGGTCTGGATCAACACCAACACGCTCGTCGCCGACGGGCTCGCCGTCTCGGGGCTGCCCGACCGCGCCCGCGAGCTGGCCGAGCGCACGCTCGAGCTCGTCATCCACGGCGGCGGACCGCACGAGTACTTCCACCCGTACACCGGCGAGAAGGCCGGCACGGCGACGACCGCGTTCGGCTGGTCGGCCGCGCTGTTCATCGACCTCGCGGTGCGGCTGTCGGTCTGATCGCACGAAGAAAGGGGGATGCCTCACCCGGTGAGGCATCCCCCTTTCGCGTTCGTGCGGGTCAGTCCGTGAAGTACGTGCTCGACGCGTTGTCGATGATGCGCTGCATGCCGTTGATCCAGTTGACCCGGAGCGCCTCGACGGCGCCGGGCACGTCGCCGTCGACGAGACGGCGGGCGATCTCGGCGTGCTCGGCGGCGACGCGCTCGATCATCACGTCGCTCGGCACGAGCATCGACTCGTAGCGGTGGAAGGCGCCGCGGACGCTCTCGATGAGCGCGAGCAGACGCCGGTTGGTGCAGCCCGACAGCATGACGGCATGCCACTCGTCGTCCTTGGTGATGACGAGCGCGTGCTCGACGACCTCCTGGTCGAATTCCGCGGCCAGCTCCGCCAGGCGGGCGCCGAGCGCAGTCACCTGGTCGGGCGGGGTCAGTTCGAGGGCCAGGCCCTCCAGGGCGGCCATGATCGGCGCGAGCTCCTGGAACTCCCGCTTGCTGAGCGGCACGAACCGGAAGCCCTTGCCGTTCTCGCTCTCGATCTGCCCTTCGCTCTCGAGGGCGATGAGCGCTTCGCGCAGGGGGGTCCGGCTCACGCCGAGCTCTGCGGCGAGCTGCACCTCGTTGATGCCTTCACCGGGCTGGACGAGGCCCGAGCGCATGCGCGCGAGCAGTTCGTCACGCACCTGTGAGCGGAGATTCTTGCGCTCGATGGCCATGGTGTTCCCTTCGCCGGTGCGGTCAGCCTAGAGCTTGACCACTCGCTGCATCCGTCATACGCTTCTTGTATACAGAATACATTGAACAGTGTTCCTGTACAGCCCCAGACTCGGAGAGGAGCCCTCGTGGCTGACACCCCCGGCCCCGCCCACCCCCGCCCGCTTCGGCTGGAGGCGCTGGCGTACGGCGGCGACTACAACCCCGACCAGTGGTCGGAGGACGTGTGGGACGAGGACGTCCGGCTCATGCTCGAGGCCGGAGTCAACCTCGTGAGCCTGCCGATCTTCAGCTGGCCCCAGCTGGAGCCGGCTCCCGGGGTGTACGAGTGGGGCTGGCTCGACCGCATCCTCGACAAGCTGTGGGCGGCGGGCATCGCGATCGACCTCGCCACCGCCACCGCGACGCCGCCGTCGTGGCTGCTGCGCGCCCACCCCGAGATGCACCCGATGGACGCCGAGGGCCACCGGCTCGAGTTCGGCTCGCGCCAGGTCTACTGCCCGAGCTCGCCGGTGTGGCACGAGAACGTCGCCCGCATGACGCGTGCCATGGCCGAGCGCTACGGCTCGCACCCGGGTGTGGTGCTCTGGCACATCTCGAACGAGTACGGCGACCACACGTCCCGGTGCTGGTGCCCCGAGTCGACCCGCCACTTCCGCCGCTGGCTGCAGGACCGCTACGGCTCGCTCGACGGGCTCAACGACGCGTGGGGCGTCAACGTGTGGGGCCAGCGCTACACGTCGTGGGACCACATCGAGGCGCCGCGCAAGGCGCCCGGTCCGATCAACCCCACCCAGCTGCTCGACTTCGAGCGCTTCTCGTCCGACGCGATGCTCCAGTTGTTCCAGCTCGAGGTCGACGTGCTGCGCGAAGTCACCCCCGACCTTCCGGTCACGACGAACTTCATGAGCATGTTCCGCGACCTGGACTACTGGACGTTCGCGGATGCTGAAGACATCGTCACCGACGACGCCTACCCCGAGCCCGCCGATCCGATCGCCCACGTGGGCGCCGCCCTGAACTACGGCCTCATGCGCTCCCTGAAGGGCGGGCGGCCGTGGCTGCTGCTGGAGTCCTCGGCGAGCGCCACCAGCTGGCGCGACGTCAACGTGCCCAAGGCGCCGGGCAAGATGCGCGTCGACAGCCTGCAGGCCGTCGCCCACGGGTCGGACGCCGTCATGTTCTTCCAGTGGCGCCAGGCCAGGTACGGCCAGGAGAAGTTCCACTCGTCGATGCTCGGGCACCGGGGTGAGGCATCCCGCACCTATCGCGAGACCAAGGCGCTCGGCCAGGAGCTCAAGCGCCTCGAAGCCGTGCGCGGCACGCGGGTGCGCGCCCGCGTCGGCCTCGTCGTCGACTGGGACTCGTGGTGGGGATCCAGCGCGATCGAGTCGCTCCCGTCGCAGCGCCTCAACTGGGCGCGTCAGGCCCGCGCCTGGCACCGCGCGATGCACCTGCTCGGACAGCCGGTCGACGCCGTGCGCGCCGGCGGGCCGTTCGAGGGTTACGACGTCGTGCTGGTGCCGAACCTGTACATCGCCGACGAGGCACAGGCGGCGGCGCTGACCGCGTTCACCGAGTCGGGCGGGCACGTCGTCGTCGGCCCGTTCTCGGGAGTCGTCGACGCCACCGAGAAGGTGCACGACGGCGGTGCACCAGGTCCCCTGCGCGGGCTGCTCGGCGTCGAGGTCGACGAGCAGTGGCCGCACGCCGACGGCGTCGTCGAGACCGTCGACATCGCGGGCGCCTCGCACGAGAACCCCGCCTGGGCGGAGTGGATCGAAGTCGTCCCCACGCCCCCTTCAGGCGCCACTGACGCGTCGCCCGGAGCCTCCGGGCGCATGGGCCCAGCCGCCACCGCCGTCATCGGCACGTACTCCTCCGGCGAGCTCGAGGGCCGGCCGGCCGTCACCCGGCGTGACGCCGGCACCGGCGCGGCCTGGTACGTGAGCGCCATGCTCTCGGAGGAGGGGCTCTCCGCCGTCTTCGCCGAGGTCCTCGGCGGCGCCGGACTCGCCGCGCGCACCGAGGTGGACGTCGACTTCGAGGCGGTGACGCGCTCCAGCGACGACACCGACTTCACGTTCGCCCTCAACCACGGCCGCACGCCCCTGAAGATCCGCGTGCCCGAGGGCGCGCTCGACCTCGTGACCGGCGAGCGCACCGGCGCCACCCTCACCCTGGACCGCTACGGCGTGGCGGTCCTGCAGACGCCGCGGGACGGCATCCCGCCGTTCCTCACGCTCGCCCACTGACCCACCCGACCGCAGACCAGAAAGCAGGATGACGTGACCGAGACGTTCGTGCATCCCTACATCCCCAACACCGCACCCGCCGTCATGGCCGAGATGCTCGCCGCCGTCGGCGCCGCGTCGGTCGAGGACTTCTACGCCGACGTTCCGGCCGGCCTGCGACTGCAGCGTCCGCTCGACGTGCCCGCGCCGCTCCCGGCCGAGCAGGACCTGGCTCGCCACGTGCGCGGCATCCTGGCGCAGAACCGCACCACCGACGAGCGCCTGAGCTTCCTCGGAGCGGGCACCTACAACCACTACGTGCCCGCGGTCGTCGACGAGGTGATCCGCCGCAGCGAGTTCCTCACCGCCTACGCGGGCGAGCCGTACGAGGACCACGGCCGTTTCCAGGCGCTCTTCGAGTACCAGTCGCTCATGGCCGAGCTGCTCGCGATGGACGTCGTGAACGTGCCCACGTACGACGGCTACCAGGCCGCGGCGACCGGCCTCGCCATGGCCGGCCGCATGACCGGGCGGCCGCGCGTGCTCGTCGTCAGCGACGTGCTGCCCGAGAAGGAGTCGAAGGTGCGCGACTACACGCGCGCGGACCTGGTGATCGAGCACGTCGCCACGGTCGACGGCGTCGCCGATGTCTCGGCCCTGGCCGACCGCCTCGGCTACGATGTCGCCGCCGTCTGGGTCGAGACGCCGAGCTTCACGGGCGCCGTCGAGGCGCGACTGCGCGAGATCTCGGACCTCGCTCACGCCGTCCGCGCGGTCGTCGTCGTGGGCACCGACCCGGTCGGGTACGGCGTGCTCACGCCGCCGGCGCTCCACGGCGCCGACATCGTGACGGGCGACATCCAGTCGCTGGGGCTGCACCAGTGGTTCGGCGGCGCGCACGCGGGCTTCATCGCCGTGCACGACGATCCGCGGTTCGTGATGGAGATGCCGTCGCGGCTGTTCGGCCTGGAGTCCACCGACGTGCCCGGCGAGTACGGGTTCGGCGATGTGGCGTACGACCGGACGTCGTTCGCGCACCGCGAGGACGGCAAGGAGTGGGTCGGCACGGCCGCGGCCCTGTGGGGCATCGCGGCCGGCGTGCACCTGTCGCTGATGGGGCCGCAGGGGATGGCCGAGCTCGGCGAGCTGCTGCTCGCCCGCACCGCGTACGCCCAGCAGCGGCTCGCCGCCATCCCAGGCGTCGCGCTCGGCGACGGCGCGCTGCACCTGCGCGAGTTCACCGTGCGCTTCGACGCCGCCCGCGCGTCCGGCATCGTGACGGCGCTGCGCGCCGACGGCATCGAGCCGGGTGTGGTCGTCGACGAGCACACGCTCCTCGTGTGCGTGACCGACGCCACGTCCGCCGCCGACATCGACCGCCTCGCCGCAGCGATCGCCGCGGCCCTCGACACCATGCCGATCGACAACACGAAGGAGCAGGTCGCATGAGCCTCCCCGTCGCCCCGAAGACCAGCCCGCGCCGGTTCCACCAGGCCAGCTGGGACGAGCCGATCGTCTTCGAGCTGTCGACGCCGGGCGAGCGCGGCATCGCGATCACCCCGGTCGAGCCCGTCGTGCGCGAGACCGTCGGCGATGTCGTCGCGGCCCTGCCCGAGCACCTGCGCCGTCCGGCCCCGCCGGCGCTCCCCGAGATCGCGCAGATGCGCGTGCTCAAGCACTTTCTGCGCCTGTCGCAGGAGAACCTGGGCTCGGACCTCAACGTCGACATCGGCCAGGGCACCTGCACGATCAAGTACTCGCCGAAGATCAACGACCAGCTCATCGAGGTGCCGCAGCTGCGCGCACTGCACCCGGCGCAGGACCCGGCCGACACGCAGGGCGCGCTGGAGATGATCTGGCGCCTGGAGCAGCTGATGGCCGAGATCTCGGGGATGGATGCCGTCTCGCTGGCCTCTCCCGGCGGCTCGGCGGGCATCTGGACGAACATCGCGATGATCCGGGCGTACCACGCCTCGCGCGGCGAGGCCGAGCAGCGCGACGAGGTCATCACGACGATCTTCAGCCACCCCTCGCACGCGGCCGCGGCGAAGGTGGCGGGCTACAAGGTCGTCACGATCTACCCCGACGCCGACGGCTACCCCGACCTGGCGGCCCTCAAGGCGGCGCTGTCGGAGCGCACGGCCGCCATCATGGTCACGAACCCCGAAGACACGGGCATCTACAACCCGGCCATCAAGGAATGGGTGGATGCCGCGCACGAGGTCGGCGCGCTCGCCTCGTACGACCAGGCCAACGCCGCCGGCATCCTGGGCATCACGCGGGCGCGCGACGCGGGCTTCGACGTGTGCCAGTTCAACCTACACAAGACGTTCTCGGCCCCGCACGGCTGCGGCGGTCCGGGCGCGGCGGCCAACGCCGTGAGCGCTGCGCTGGCGCCGTTCCTGCCCGGTCCGCGGGTGGAGCAGGTCGACGGCCGGTTCGTCGTGCGGGAGCCCGGCGAGCTGTCGATCGGACACGTCGCGCCGGCACACGGCGTCGTGCTGCACGTCGTGCGCGCGTACGCCTGGATCATGGCGCTCGGCGCCGAGGGCATGCTGGCGGCGTCGCAGATCGCGGTGCTCAACAACAACTACCTGATGAGCAGGGTGCTCGAGATCCCGGGGGCTTCCGCGCCGTACGCGACGGGTCGCCGTCGTATCGAGCAGGTGCGCTACTCGTGGCAGGAGCTGTTCGAAGAGACCGGCATCACGTCGGAAGAGATCGGCATCCGCATGGCCGACTACGGCTTCCACTACTGGACGAGCCACCACCCGTACGTCGTGCCGCAGCCGTTCACCCTGGAGCCGACGGAGTGCTATTCGAAGGCCGAGCTCGACGAGTACGTCGCCGCGCTGGCGCAAGTCGCAAGCGAGGCGCGCGAGACGCCGGAGCTCGTGCGCACCGCCCCGCACAACCAGACCGTGCACCACACGCACCACGACGACCTCGACGACCCGCAGCGCTGGGCGATCACCTGGCGCGCATACCGCCGCAAGTACTTCGGCGAGACGCCGGCGGACTTCTCGGCCCCGGCCCTGGTCGCTGAGCCTGTCGAAGCCTAGGCGCATGATCGGTCTCGTGGTCAACCCCGTCGCCGGGATCGGCGGGCCCGCAGGGCTCGCCGGTTCCGACGGCGCCGACGTGCAGTCGCTCGCGGCGGCACGCGGGTCGTCGGCGCGCGCCGCTGCGCGCGCGACGACGGCGTTGGCCGCTCTGCCCGCAGGGACCCCCGTGCTGACCGCCGGCGGTGCGATGGGGACGGATGCCGCCACCGCCGCCGGCCTCGACCCCGTGGTGGTCTACGCGCCCGGCGACGACACCACGCCCGCCGACACGGTCGCCGCCGTCCGGGCGATGGTGGCGGCAGGCGCCACCCTTGTGCTGTTCGCCGGTGGCGACGGCACCGCCCGCGACGTCGTCGCCGGGCTATCCGACGCCCCGGGGGTCGCCGCGCTCGGGATCCCGGCCGGCGTGAAGATGTACTCCCCGGTCTTCGCCGTGAGCCCGCAGGCCGCCGGAGGTCTCGCGCACGCCTGGCTGGACGGCGGGCTGCCGACGCAGCTGCGCGAAGTGCTCGACGTCGACGAGGCCGCGCTGCGGCGGGCGCGCGTCGAGCCGCGCCTGTACGGCGAGCTGCTCGTGCCGTACCGCGCCGGACGCACGCAGGCGCGCAAGTCCCCCACGCCGGTGTCGGAGCAGGCGTCGGTCGCCGCAGCAGCACGGGGGGCGGCATCCGTCCTCCGTCCCGGCGTGCGCTACCTGCTCGGTCCCGGCGGCACCATGGCCGAACTCGCCCGCGTGCTCGGCGTCGAGAAGACACCGCTCGGGGTCGACGTCGTACTGGACGGGCGCATCGTGCGACGCGGCGCGAGCGAAGCCGAGCTGCTCGACGAGGTCTCGCGTGGACCCGCACAGGCGGTGGTCGGCGTCATCGGCGGGCAGGGCTTCGTGCTCGGCCGCGGAAACCAGCAGCTGTCGGCGCGCGTGCTGCGCGCGATCGGCGACGACCCGGTCCTCGTCGTCGCGCCCGAATCGAAGCTCGTCGAGCTGCAGGGCCGCCCTCTGCTCGTCGACACCGGCGACCCCGACCTCGACGCCGCCGTCGCCGGGCACCTCCGCGTGATCACCGGTCCCGCGGCATCGAGTCTCTATCCCGTCCACGCACCAGAATCCGAAGGAGCACCCCATGCGTCTTGAAGGCAAGAGGGCCATCGTCACCGGCGGCGCCGGTGGCATCGGCCGCGCCACCTCGCTCGCATTCGCGGCCGAAGGCGCCGCCGTCGCGGTCGTCGACCTGAACGCCGAGGCCGCAGAGGCGGTCGCCGGCGAGATACGGGATGCCGGCGGCACCGCGATCGCGATCGCCGCCGATGTCTCCAGCGAGACCGACATCGAGCGGGTCGTCGCCACCACGGTCTCCGACCTCGGCGGCATCGACGTCGTGTTCAACAACGCGGGCATCATCCGCCGCACGACGGCCGTCGAGACCACCGTCGAGGAATGGGACCGAGTGTTCGGCGTCAACGTGCGCGCGATCTTCCTGATGTGCAAGCACGTCGTGCCGATCATGGCGGCCTCCGGCGGCGGCTCGATCGTCAACACCGGGTCGGGCTGGGGTCTCAAGGGCGGCGGCCAGGCGATCTCGTACTGCGCGTCGAAGGGCGCCGTCGTCAACATGACCCGCGCGCTCGCCATCGACCACGGCCCGCAGGGCATCCGGGTCAACTCGGTGAACCCGGGCGACGTCGACACCGGCATGCTCCGCGACGAGGCGAAGCAGCTCGGCCAGGACCAGGCCGGCTTCCTCGCCGAGGCCGCCGACCGGCCCCTGCAGCGCATGGGGCAGCCGCGCGAGATCGCCGCCGCCGTCGTCTGGCTGGCCAGCGACGAGTCCTCATACGTCACTGGGTCGGCGCTGGTCGTCGACGGCGGCGGCATCGCCTGAGCCGACACCGTCGCCGCGGGCGGGGGCCCCCCCCCGCGCCCGCCCCCCACCCGTGGTGCGGCGGGTGGGGGGTGGTGACCCACGCACGCAAACCCCCCCCC
>NZ_JBQCIP010000219.1:0-11848 GCF_051953575.1 Microbacterium sp. | reverse complement strand
CGATCTGCGCTGTCGACAGTCACCTGCACCTGTGGGACCCCGGCGTCCTCGAGTACGACTGGCTCGAAGGCAGGCTGCTCCGATCTTTCGGTCCCGATGAGCTCGATGCGGCCGTGGCCGAGTCGCCGGCAGCCCCGGACGGGTTCGTGTTCGTGCAGGCCGACTGCGCCCCGCGCCAGTCCGTCGCCGAGGTGGACTGGGTCGCCGCGCTGGCGGCACGGGCGGGGGTGCGCGGCATCGTCGCGCACGCGCCGCTCGAAGACCCCGCCGCCGCCGAGGCGCACCTCGAGGAGTACGCCGGCCGCCCCCTCGTGGTCGGGATCCGGCGGCTGCTGCAGTCGGCGCCCGACGGGTTCGCCCTGCGGCCCGGGTTCCTTTCGGCGGCGCAGGCCGTGGCATCCGCCGGCCTGACGTTCGACGCGTGCGTCCGCGCACATCAGCTGCCCGACGTAGCCGCGCTGGCGGATGCCGTGCCCGACCTGTCGATCGTGCTCGACCACCTTGGCAAGCCGGCGGTCGGCAGCGCGGGGGCGCCGGCGCCCGCCGCCGGCACGGCGTGGGCGTCCGCGCTCACAGCGCTCGCCGAGCGCCAGAACGTCGTGTGCAAGCTGTCGGGACTGCCCGCGGAGTCGGAGGGCGAATGGACGGCGGCGCAGCTGCGGCCGTTCCTCGACGTGGCGCTGGCCGCCTTCGGCCCCGAGCGCCTGCTGTTCGGCGGCGACTGGCCGGTGTCGGAGCCGGACGGTCGCTGGGCCGAAGCGGTGTCGGCATGGGCCCTCGACCGGCTGGGCGCGAGCGGCGCCGACGCCGTGCTCGCGGCCAACGCCGAGCGGGTGTACCGCCTGATCTGACCGGGGCGATGAGCGGATGCCGGCGGCGGCGGCCGCGGGCATCCACTCCGCCGTCAGCTGCCGGCGGGGCGCAGCCGCAGCGCCGCCATTCCGCCGTCGACCTCGATGTAGGTGCCCGTGGTCGAGCCGGACTGCGGGCTCACGAGGTACAGGACGGCCCCGGCGACCTCGTCCGGCGAGACGAGGCGGCCGTGCGGCTGGCGGGCCTCGAGGGCTGCCCGCTCGGCGGCCGGATCCGGAGCGGAGTCGAGCAGGCGTCCGACCCACGGGGTGTCGGCGGTGCCGGGGTTGACGGCGTTGACGCGGATGCCCTCGCGCAGGTGATCGGCGGCCATGGCGCGCGTGAGCGACAGCACGGCGCCCTTGGAGGCGCTGTAGAGGGCGCGCTGCGGGAGGCCCGCGGTGGCGGCGATCGACGACGTGTTGCAGATCGCGGCGGAGGGCGACTGGCGCAGCCACGGCAGGGCGGCGGCCGTGACGCGTGCGATGCCCGTGACGTTGATGGACAGCACGCGGGCCCATTCGTCGTCGTCGTTGGCGGCGATGTCGCCCTGCGCGCCGATGCCGGCGTTGTTGACGAGGATGTCGATGCGCCCGAACTCCTGGGCGACGGCCGCGATCACGGCCTCCACCTGAGTGCGTGACGACACGTCGGCGGCGAACGCGCTGAAACGCGGGTCGGCGCCCGACGGGTCGCGGTCGAGGACGGCGACCCGCGCGCCCTGGTCGGCGAGGGTATGCGCGATGGCCGCGCCGATGCCCGACGCGCCGCCCGTCACGACCGCGACGAGGCCCTCCAGCTGCTCGGTGCTCATCGGGACGCCTCCCATGCGACGAACTCCTGGCGCTGCGCGCCGAGTCCTTCGATCTCGATGTCGACGACGTCGCCGGGCGCGAGGTAGGGGAACCGCCCCGACAGGGCGACGCCCTGTGGCGTGCCGGTGAGCACGAGGTCGCCGGGCTCGAGCGTCAGGAACTGCGACAGATGCCACACGATGTGGTCGATCGGGAAGATCATGTCGGCGGTCGACGAGTCCTGTCGAGGCTCGCCGTTGACGTGGCTGCGCAGCCGCAGCGACTGGGCGTCGACCTCGTCGGGGGTGACGAGCCAGGGCCCGGTCGGATTGAAGCCCGGGGAGCACTTGCCCTTGGACCACTGGCCGCCCGACACCTCCAGCTGGAATGTGCGCTCGGACAGGTCGTTCGCGGTGACGAAGCCGGCGATGTGCGCCGCCGCGTCGGCGGGGGAGTCGAGGTACGACGCACGGCGGCCGATCACGATGCCGAGTTCGACCTCCCAGTCGGTCTTCTCGCTGCCCCGAGGGATCGTCACCGTGTCGTTCGGTCCGACGACCGTGTTGGGGGTCTTGAGGAAGACGACCGGCACCGGCGGCGGCGCCGATCCGGACTCGGCGGCGTGCGCGGCGTAGTTCATGCCGATGCACACGACGGCGCTGGGGCGGACGATCGGGGCGCCGATGCGCAGCTCCGCCGCATCGGCCAGCTCGGGCAGCTCGCCGGCGGCGATCGCAGCGGAGGTTCGGCCGACGGGATCGCTCGCGAGGAAGTCGCCGTCGATGTCGGAGGTGAGGGGGCGCAGGTCGAGGTGGCGATCGCCGTCGATGACGACGGGGATCTCGTGACCGGGGTCGCCGAGGCGCGCGAACTTCATTGCTCTCCAGGTGGGTGTGTGACGGAACGCCCGAAGGCGCAATTGACAGTATAGACATCGGATGTTTAACATCACAGGTCAGTGTCGAGTAGTTCGAACTCGAACACGAGAACCGCAGGAGAAACGCCATCGTGAGCCGCATCGTCGCGTTCGAGACGACAGACATCCGATTCCCCACGTCGCTGAGCCTCGACGGCTCCGACGCGATGAATCCTGATCCCGATTACTCCGCCGCCTACCTGAGGATTGTGACGAATGCCGCGGACGGCGTCGACGGGCACGGCTTCGTCTTCACCATCGGCCGGGGCAACGACGTGCAGGTGGCCGCGCTCGACGCGCTCGCCGGGCACCTCGTCGGACGCGAGGTCGAGCCGCTCCTCGACGACATGGGCGCCACGAACCGGGAGCTCATCGGCGACTCCCAGCTGCGGTGGCTCGGCCCCGAGAAGGGCGTCATGCACATGGCCATCGGCGCCGTCGTGAACGCACTGTGGGACCTCAAGGCCAAGCGCGCGGGCCTGCCGCTGTGGCAGCTGCTGGCCCGGATGACGCCCGAGCAGATCGTCGACCTCGTCGACTTCCGGTATCTGACGAACGCACTGACGCCCGAAGACGCGCTCGCCATCCTCCGCGCCGCCGAGCCGGGTCGCGCGCAGCGTGAGGAGGAGCTCCTGGCCACCGGGTTCCCGGCGTACACGACGAGCCCCGGCTGGCTCGGCTACTCGGACGAGAAGCTCGCCCGGCTGTGCCGCGAGGCGATCGCCGACGGATTCGGCCAGATCAAGCTCAAGGTGGGGGCCGACCTGGACGACGACATCCGCCGTCTGCGGATCGCGCGCGAGGTCTGCGGCGACGGGTTCCCGATCGCGATCGACGCGAACCAGCGCTGGGAGGTGTCCGAGGCGATCGCGTGGGTGAACGCCCTCGCCGAGTTCGACCTCGCCTGGATCGAGGAGCCCACGAGCCCCGACGATGTGCTGGGCCACGCCGAGATCGCACGCGGCATCGCGCCGGTGCGTGTCGCGACCGGCGAGCACGCGCAGAACCGGGTGATCTTCAAGCAGCTGCTGCAGGCCGGCGCCATCTCGGTCATGCAGATCGACGCCGCCCGCGTGGGCGGCGTCAACGAGAACATCGCGAACCTGCTGCTGGCCGCGAAGTTCGGCGTGCCGGTGTGCCCGCACGCGGGCGGCGTCGGGCTCTGCGAGGCCGTGCAGCATCTGTCGATGTTCGACTTCGTGGCCGTCAGCGGCAGCCGCGAGGGACGCATGATCGAGTACGTCGACCACCTTCACGAGCACTTCGTCGTGCCGACCGAGGTGCGCGGCGGCGCCTACCTCGCACCGCTGGAGCCGGGCACCGGCATGGAGATGAAGGCCGAGAGCCGCGTCGCGTACACGTTCGGAGCCGTCGATGCCGCGGCCTGACGCTCCCGCCCTCACGCGCCTCGGGTACGGTGCCGCGAACGTCGGCAACCTGTTCCGCGCGCTCACCGACGACCAGGCCTGGGCGATCCTCGACGCGGCGTGGGATGCCGGCATCCGCTACTTCGACACCGCGCCGCACTACGGGCTGGGGCTCTCGGAGCAGCGCCTCGGCGCCTTCCTGCGCACCAAGCCCCGCGACGAGTTCGTGATCTCGACGAAGGCCGGACGCCTGCTGCGCCCGAACCCCGACGACGACGGCGGCCTCGACCTCGCCGCGGACTTCCATGTGCCGACGACGCTGCGGCGCGAGTGGGACTTCACCGAGAGCGGCATCCGCGCCAGTCTCGACGAATCGCTCGAACGGCTGGGACTCGACCGTGTCGACGTCCTGTACCTGCACGACCCTGAGCGCCACGACCTCGACCTGGCCCTGCGTGAGGCGTTCCCCGCTCTGCAGCAGCTCCGCGACGAGGGAGCGGTGGATGCCGTCGGCATCGGCTCGATGGTGTCGTCGGCGCTCGCCGCCGCCGTCGAGGGTGCGGACCTCGACCTCATCATGATCGCCGGTCGGTACACGCTGCTGGAGCAGTCCGCCGCCGACGAGGTGCTGCCCGCCTGCCATGCGCACGGAACCGGCGTGGTGGCGGCATCCATCTTCAACTCCGGACTGCTCGCGAAGGACGAGCCGACCCGCGACGACCGCTACGAGTACGGCCGCATGCCCGACGAGCTGTGGGACCGCCTGCAGCGCATCGTCGCGGTGTGCGAGGGGCACGGGGTTCCGCTGCCGGCTGCCGCGGTCCAGTTCCCCCTCCGGGACACGACGGTGAGATCGGTCGTCGTGGGCGGCAGCAGGCCCGAGCAGCTGCACCGCAACGCCGAGCTGATGGCCGTCGACATCCCGGCGGCGCTGTGGGACGACCTCGCCGCTGACGGCCTCATCCGCTGAGGCCTCGGCGTCGGCTCAGTCGTTCAGGCCGAACAGGTCGAGCGGGTGCGTCAGGCGCCACCACGGCGAGGGGTCCGAGATGTCGGCGGCGAGCGTCAGATCGACCGTCGCGCCGTCGAGCGGACCGGTCACCTTCAGCGACCCGACGGTCTCGCCCGCGGCACGGGCGTCGCCGAGGTCGAACGTCGTCGCGACCGTGCCCACGCCGCCGTTCCACAGGATCACCGAGGCGTCGCCGGACGAGACGACGTCGACCTTGTCGCCCCAGCGCGTCTCGACGATGCCGGCGACGGTGCCCGCGGCGACCGAGGGCTTCAGCTGCAGCTCCTGCTCCAGCTGCGCGTAGATGGCGCGCGATGCGGCCAGCCGTGCATCGTCGTCGGGCTGGCCGAGCACCGACGCGTACAGCCGCACCGTCTTGTCGCCGATGGTGACGTCCTTGGCCGACAGCAGGTTCCAGTCGTCGAGCGTGCCCGTCTTGATGCCGACGACGCCCGGGTCGGCGAGGAGGCCGTTCGTGTTCTCGACCGTTCCGGCGCCGGGCAGGTCGACCGACTTCTGCGCGACGATCTCGGCGATCACCGGGTTGGCCATGGCCTTCTGCGCGAGCACGATGAGCGACTCCGCGCTCGCCCGGTTGCGCTTGTCGATGCCGGTCGGCTCGTACAGCGTGATGCCCGGCACCCCGTGGTCGGCGAGCCACTTGTTCGCCGCCGACGCGTACACCGCATCGGAGGGGAACAGGTTCTGCGCGAGGCGGTCGGCGTAGTTTCCCGCGGAGCCGATGAGCATGCCCTGCAGCATCTGGTACTCGGTGAGCGTCCCGCCGACGGGGACGTTGAGGGCGGACTCCCCCTGTCGCAGATACTGCCAGTAGGCGTTGCGGTCGGCTGCCGTGAACCTGTACTCGGGGCCCTGCTCGCCCAGCGCGAGCGGCATCTCGTCGAGCACCACGAGCGCGGTCACGACCTTCGTGATGCTCGCGATCGCATCGGCGTCGGGCGTCGAGGCGAGCGCGCCGATGCCCTCGACCGCTTCGGCCGCGCTGCCCTCCGCGGGCCAGGCCGGCACCGCCGCGGGGGCGGCGGTCGGCTGCACCTGGATGGCGGTCACCGTCGGCGCCACGGCGTACAGCGGCCACAGCAGCGTCGTGCCGGCGTAGGCCGCCAGCACTCCGGCGATCGCGAGGGTCGGCACGATGACGCCGGGACGCAGCGGCGAACGGCGGGGAGCATCCGAGAGCAGATCGGACTCGACCGCCACGTACGGTGTGGACGCGGCCGCCAGATCGCCGGGTGCGCCGATACGGCCCACGGTGGCGGGGTCGACCCACGAGAGGGCGACGCCGGCGGGGGCGGATGCCGTGGCCGGCGGTGCGGCGGACGGCCCGACCTCGGGCGCAACAGCGGGGGCGGCGATCGTGCCGGTGGGCGTGGGCGCGGGCCCGGAGCCGATGGTCGCGGGCTGCACGGGCGCGGGGCCGGTCGCCACGAAACCGAGGGCGGCCGCGAGGTCGGTGCCGGTGGTGGGGGGCACCGCGGCCGACGGCTGAGACTCCGTCGCCTGCGCGAACGACGGCGCCGGTTCGAACACCGGAGCCGGCTCGAACACCGGCAGCGACGGCGCCGCCGTGGCCTGGGCCGCCCCGAAGGGAGCGGCGGCGATCGACGCCGGAACGGCAGCGGTGTCGACCGGGACCGTGCTGCTGGGACGCGGGCCCGGGACTGCGGACTCCTGCGCGACGGTGAGCACGCCGTCGCGCGACGTCGGGACCTCTCCCGTGCGCACGCGACGCTCACGCCGCGAGGGCGCGGGGGCGTCGTCAGGAGTCACTTGCCAAAGATACCGTGCCCGCCCGGCGGTATACTCGTCGCCACAACCACGGGAGTCCGGTGAGCCGGGCTGAGAGGAAGCGACCCACGCTTCGACCGTCGAACCTGATCCGGATCATGCCGGCGCAGGGAGGAGAACACATGCACGCGTCATCGTCTGCTGCCACGGGGTCTGCCCGCACCGAGTCCGCCTCGGCGTCCGCGACCTCGCACCGCCTTCGCTGGCGGGTCGTCGACATCGTCGTCGCCGCCGTCCTCGGCGTCGCGATCGGCCTCGTCTTCTGGGCCTGGAACACCGTCGGCGGCACGTGGTTCGTCGCGATGGACGGGCTCACCCCCGGCCTCGGCGGCATCGCCGTCGGCATCTGGCTGATCGGCGGCGTGATCGGCGGTCTCGTCATCCGCAAGCCGGGGGCGGCACTGCTGGTCGAGGTCATCGCCGCGCTCGTGTCGATGCTGATCGGCAACGTCTGGGGCGTCTCGACGCTCTTCTCGGGCATCGTGCAGGGCCTGGGCGCCGAGGTCGTCTTCGCGCTGTTCCTCTACCGTCGCTTCACCCTTCCCGTCGCGATGCTCGCCGGCGTCGGCGCGGCCGTCGGCGCCTGGGTGTTCGAGCTGTTCTACGGGAGCTCGCCCAACATCCTCAAGACGCTCGAGTTCAACGTCATCTACCTGGTCTCGCTCGCCGTGTCGGGTGCGCTTCTCGCGGGCCTCGTCGGCTGGCTCGCGGTGCGCGCGCTCGCCGCGACCGGTGCGCTGAACCGGTTCGCCGCCGGACGCGAAGCGCGCCGCGAGGTCTGACATGACGGCCTGGTCGGCCGGTCCCGCCGGACGCGGCCGGCCCGCCGGCATCACGGCGGACGGCTGGGGCTGGCGCTACGCCGGGCGCCGAGCCCCCGCCGTGCGCGACGTGTCGTTCACGATCGAGCCGGGGGAGCGCGTGCTGCTGCTCGGCGCGTCCGGAGCCGGCAAGTCGACGCTCCTCGCGGGCATCGCCGGGCTCCTCGGCGGTGCCGACGAGGGCGACCAGACCGGCGTCCTGCTCGTGGACGGGGCACCGCCCGAGTCGCAGCGCGGCCGGGTCGGGCTCGTGCTGCAGGATCCGGACGCCGGGGTCGTGCTGTCGAAGGTGGGCGACGACGTGGCCTTCGGATGCGAGAACCTCGGGGTCGCGGCATCCGACATCCCGTCCCGCGTCGCGGAGGCGCTGCAAGCGGTCGGGCTCGACGTGCCGCTCGACCGTGCGACCAAGGCGCTCTCGGGAGGGCAGAAGCAGCGTCTCGCGCTCGCCGGCGTGCTGGCCATGCGGCCGGGCGTGCTGCTGCTGGACGAACCCACCGCGAACCTC
Organism: Microbacterium sp.; assembly: GCF_051953575.1. Classification (GTDB taxonomy): domain Bacteria; phylum Actinomycetota; class Actinomycetes; order Actinomycetales; family Microbacteriaceae; genus Microbacterium. The sequence goes on along the minus strand of NZ_JBQCIP010000219.1, from coordinate 3,769 downwards.
GACCCCGAGGGGGTGCGCGAGGTGCGCGCGGCGGTCGAGCACGCGATCGGCGAGAGCGGGGCGACTCTCGTCGTCATCGAGCACCGCACCGAGGTGTGGGCCGACCTGATGGACCGCGTCATCGTCGTCGGGGCGGACGGCGGCCTCCTGGCCGACGGGGCGCCCGCCGAGGTGTTCGGGCGCGTCGGCGACGATCTCGCGGCGGCCGGCGTGTGGGTGCCGGGGCGGCCGATCGACCTGCCCGTGCTCGAACCGGCGGCGGCCGATGTCGAGGCCGTGCTGGCGGCATCCGGTCTGTCCGTCTCGCGAGACCGTCGCACGTTCGTGCGGGCAGGGCTCGACGTGCGCGTGCCGCGCGGCGCGGCCACCGGCATCGTCGGGCCCAACGGCGCGGGCAAGTCGACGCTCGCGCTCACCCTCGCCGGGCTCATCCCCGAGGCGGCGGGGCAGGTGCTCGCCGCACCGTCGCTGGCGGGGCGCTCCGGCCGACGCCCGTCGCGGTGGACCTCGCGCGAGCTGCTCACCCGGATCGGCACCGTCTTCCAGGAGCCCGAGCACCAGTTCCTCGCCTCGACGGTGCGCGACGAGCTGGCCATCGGCCCCCGCTCCCGCGGCGTCGCCGCGGTCGACGTCGATCTGATCGTCGACGAGCTGCTTGAGCGGCTGCACCTCGCGTCGCTCGCGCTCGCCAACCCCTTCACGCTGTCGGGCGGCCAGAAGCGGCGGCTCTCGGTGGCCACCGTGCTCGCCGACGCGCCGCCGGTCATCGTGCTCGACGAGCCGACGTTCGGCCAGGATCGCCGCGGCTGGATCCAGCTCGTCGCCCTGCTGCAGTCCGAGATCGCCGCCGGCACCACCGTCGTCGCGGTCACCCACGACGACGACGTGCTGCGCCACCTCGGCGCGCACCGCATCGATCTCGGGCTGCCCGTGGGGGTGACGTCATGACCGCGCTCGCCGCCGACGCGCCCGCCGTCGAGACCCGGCCGGCCTGGCTCGACGGGGTGAACCCGGTCACCAAGGTCGTGCTGGCGCTGCTGCTGTCGGTGCCGCTGTTCGCGTCGATCGATGTCGTGAGCGCGCTCGCCGCGATCGTGCTGCAGCTGGCGTGCGTGCCGCTGACAGGGCTTCCCGTCGCGACGCTGCTGAAGCGGATGCTGCCGATCCTGGTGTTCGCACCCGTCGCCGGTCTCAGCATGCTCCTCTACGCCGAGCCGGGCGGCCGCGTCTACTGGACCTTCGGCTACGCGACGATCAGCGACGACTCGATCGCCCTGGCGATCGCGGTGTGCCTGCGCGTCGTCGCGCTCGCGCTGCCCACGATCCTGCTGTTCGGCCGCACCGATCCCACCGAGCTCGCCGACGCGCTCGCGCAGGTCGCCAAGCTGCCGTCACGGTTCGTGCTGGGCGTGCTCGCCGGCACGCGCACGCTCGGGCTGTTCCTCGACGACTGGCGCAGCATGGGTCTCGCACGCCGCGCGCGCGGCGTCGGCGACACCGGGGCGCTCCGTCGCTTCTTCTCGATGGCGTTCGTGCTGCTCGTGTTCGCGGTGCGCCGCGGCACCAAGCTCGCGACCGCGATGGAGGCCCGCGGCTTCGGCTCCGGCATCCCGCGCACGTGGTCGCGGCCTTCGCGGCTGCACCCGCGGGATGCCGTGGCGTTCCTCGGCGGGGCGGTGATCATGGCGCTCGCGATCGGGGCCGCGGTGGCGGCGGGGACCTTCCGGTTCGTCTGGTCGTGACGGACCGGCGCGTCCGCGCGCCGATCAATCCCCGGCGACGAGGCGCTCGTACGCCGGCTGCAGCGCCGGGAAGTAGTCGTCCCACACCACGGTCGCGATGTCGACGCCCGCGCGGGCGGCGACGAGCCGGTCGAGGTAGTACTCCCAGCCCGGGCCGATCGACCCGATGTCGTCGCCGACGTCGAGGCGCTGGCCGAAGGTGAGGACGGTGTCGCCCGGCGAGTCCTCGGCCAGCTCGAACCACAGATGCCAGCCGCCCGCGTCCGGCGCGGTGTCGCCGGCGAACCGTCGTGGCCGGTCGCACTCGTGGATCGTGAACTCCGCGGGTGCGGCATCCTCCGACTCGGCTGTCATGAAGAAGGCGACGTGCCCCGTGCGGGGGTCGCCCTCCCATCGGCCGATCCACCGCTCCAGCAGCGCAGAGTCGGTGAGGTCGCGCCACACCTCGTCGGCGGTCGCGGCGAAGCGGCGCAGGATGACGAGGTTCGCGTGCCCGTCGATCTTCGTGACGGTCCCGGTGATGTCGGTCATGTCGCGTTCCAGAGCTCCCGGTAGTAGGCGAGTCGCGCGCGGTCGGGCTCGATGCCGTACGCCTCGATGAGGGCGTCGTCCCATCCCTCGCCATAGTTCCAGACGGTCGACATCGACGCCACGGCGATGTCGGCCCAGCGGTCGCCGAGGCCGAGCGATCCGAGGTCGACGTGTCCGCTCCACCGGCCGTCGTCGCCGATCAGCGTGTTGGGCATGCAGGCGTCGCCGTGGCACACGACGAGCCGGTCGACCGGGGGCGCGCTGCGAAGTGCGTCGGGAAGGCGGATGCCGCGCTCCGCGGCGTTCGCGAGGCGCCGGGGCACCGTCCATTCGAACGGGCACTCGGCGGCCGGCAGTGCGTCGTGCAGCGCGCGCAGACCTTCGCCGACGGCGCGGACCGCGGTGGCGGCATCCTCACGGAACGACGGGTCGACGGCCGAGCGGCCGGCGAGCGCGGCGGTCACCATCCACTCGTGGGTGTCGTCGCCGCCGACCTCGAGCACGCGGGGCACGGGCGTGTACGCGCCCGCCCACTCGAGCCGTCCGGCCTCGGCCGCGAACGAGCCTTCCAGCGTGCGCGGCCCGTGCTTGATGTACCGGCCGTCGTCGGTGCGGAAGGTCAGCCCGCCGAGCTCGTTCCGCCACACCGGCACGAGCGCTGCGCCGCGCGCGAGCTCGAGCACCTTCGTGGGTGCGGCGACGTCTTCGACGGGGATCGACATGCGTCCATCCTGCCGTGGGCCCGCGGCCGTGGCGCGCCGCGCCTCGTCGGCGCGCGCTCACGGGGCGATCAGTCCCGCAGCGCAGCCTTCAGCAGCAGGGCATGGTTCTGCGCCGGGTCATGAACGGCGTGGAGCAGCGTCACGACGGCGTGCGCGGCGAGCTCGGTGCGCAGCGCATCCAGCGCCGGCTTCGCGGGCCCGGCCAGCTCGGCGCGATATGCCGCCTCGAACTCCGGCCACGACATGCCGTCGTGATGGAACGCCCTGCGCAGCTCGGTCGACGGTGCGGCGTCCTTCGCCCACAGGTCGAGCCGGGCGCGCTCCTTCGACAGCCCGCGGGGCCACAGCCGGTCAACCAGCACCCGGAATCCGTCCTCGGGCGCGGGGTCGTCGTACACGCGCTTGGTGCGCAGCTCCATGCCCCCATCCAACCCCCCACGCCCTGATTCGTACACGAATGCAGGCGGCGAGGTCCGGATCCGGGGTCTCGGCCCACAGCCTCGCCGCCCCCGCAGTGGTGAGCCTGCAATCCTGCACGATTCGCGCCCACACCGGTTCGGCAGGGGATGCCCCCGGCGTGCCCCGTGGGTAGCGTTGAGCCGGCACGCCCTGCGCCGCGGACGAGCTGCGGCCTGCGATGGAACGCAGTACCGCGTAGTGTGGGACCCGATACCAAGTTCGAAGGAGAACGCATGGACCTGACGAACGCCTCGGCCCTCGTCACCGGCGGCGCCAGCGGCCTCGGCCTCGCCACCGCGCGACGCCTCGCCGCAG
>NZ_JBQCIP010000218.1:0-5454 GCF_051953575.1 Microbacterium sp. | reverse complement strand
CGGCGGCATCGCGGCGTTCATCGACGCCGAGCACGCGCTCGACCCGGACTACGCCCAGAAGCTCGGCGTCGACATCGACGCGCTGCTCGTGTCGCAGCCCGACACCGGTGAGCAGGCGCTCGAGATCGCCGACATGCTGGTGCGCTCCGGCGCGATCGACCTGATCGTCATCGACTCGGTCGCGGCCCTCGTGCCCAAGGCCGAGATCGAAGGCGAGATGGGCGACTCGCACGTGGGTCTGCAGGCCCGCCTCATGTCGCAGGCGCTCCGCAAGCTGACCGGTGGTCTCAACCAGACCAACACGACGATGATCTTCATCAACCAGCTGCGCGAGAAGATCGGCGTGTTCTTCGGTTCTCCCGAGACCACGGCCGGCGGCAAGGCGCTGAAGTTCTACGCTTCCGTGCGCCTCGACATCCGCCGCATCGAGACGCTCAAGGACGGCGCCGAGGCGGTCGGAAACCGCACGCGCGTCAAGGTCGTCAAGAACAAGATGGCGCCGCCCTTCAAGCAGGCCGAGTTCGACATCCTGTACGGCGTCGGCATCTCTCGCGAGGGAAGCCTCATCGACTTCGGTGTCGAGCACGGCATCGTCAAGAAGTCGGGTGCGTGGTACACGTACGACGGCGAGCAGCTCGGCCAGGGCAAAGAGAACGCCCGCAACTTCCTGCTCAAGAACGAGGACGTCGCGGCCGACATCGAGTCGAAGATCAAGGTCAAGCTCGGTATCGGGCAGCCCCGCGGCGCTGCCGCCGAGGGCACGACGGCCGACGAACTGGCTGCCCGCCGCCCGGCGTGATGGTCCGTTTCGACGACGGGGGCGAGCCCGAGACGCTCGCCCCCGTCATCCCCCTCTTCGGTGGGCCGGCGCCGCGCGCGCCGCCGGAACCCGCATGGAACGCGACCTGGGCCGACGACCCGGAGCCCGCCGATGACGACGAGTACGACAGGTTCGGAAACGACACCTCGCACCTGCGGGCTCCGGATGCGGCAAGCCTGGCCGCCGACGCGAGAGACGCGGCCGAGAAGAGCCTCGTGAAGAAGCTCCGCGCCCGCTCGCTGTCGGTGCGCGAGGCGCGGGGCGTCCTCCGCGACCACGGGCTCGACGACGAGGGGATCGACGAGCTCATCGCCTCGTTCGAACGCCTCGGCTACCTCGACGACGCCAAGCTGGCCGAGCAGCTGGTCCATTCCGGCTCCGATCGCAAGGGGCAGGGCCGCAAGGCCATCGCTCAGACCCTCGCCAAGCGCGGCGTGCCTCGGGACGTGGCGGATGCGGCACTGGAGGAGCTGCCCGACGACGACTTCGAACGTGCCCTCGAGTTCGCGCGTACGAAGGCCACGTCGATGCGCGGCCTGGACCGTGACGTCGCGGTCCGCCGGCTCGCCGGTCAGCTCGCCCGGAGGGGCTACGGCGGCCCGGTCGCGATGAACGCCACCCGACAGGCGCTGGACGAGCTGAGCCGTCCCGTGGGACGCGTCCGCTTCGAATGACGCCGATCCGTGGGACGACGATGAAGGTCGACACGGCGCGCGCCCCTCACGGCGCGCCAGTAGGGTGAGCGGGTGCTCACGAAGTTCGTGCTCGACGACGAGCAGCTCGCCGACCTGGTCGCCCCCGTAGGGCGGCTCGCCTCCGCCGATCCGCTCTCTGGCGGGATGTTCGCCACCGCCTACCGCGTGCACTTCGCGGACGGCAGCCGCGCGGTCGCGAAGATCGTCGGTGCCGACACGTCACGCCTGTACCGGTACGAACTCGGCCTGCTCGGCACGGAGGCGCTCACGTACCGCATGCTGAGCGGCAGCGGCGTCCCCGTGCCGGCGGTGCTGCACACCGACTTCAGCCGGTCCGTCGTCGCCGCCGACGTGGTGGTCGCCGAGCATCTGCCCGGCGTGCCCTGGCTCGACCTGCAGCTGGACGATGCGCAGGACGCCGTGGTGCGCCGCCGCCTGGGAGCGGTGATGGCCGACCTGCACCGAGTCCCGGCGCCGAGGTTCGGCTACCCGGCGGCCGCCGCCGCCCTGGCCGGCGCGACGTGGCGCGAAGCGTTCGAGTGCATGATCGACGCCGTCCTCGACGATGCGGCGCGGTGGGAGGTCGAACTGCCGGCCGGACGGGTGCGGGCGGCGGTCTCGGCGCACCGTGCGGCGCTCGACGCGGTGGCGCACCCCGTCGTCGTCCACACCGACCTGTGGGCGGGCAATGTCTTCGTCGACCCCGAATCGCTCGACATCGTGGGCATCATCGACACGGAGCGCACCCTGTGGGGCGATCCGCTCCACGAACTCGCCGGCGCCGATCAGCTGGGCCACGGCGAGCCCGACGCGGACCTCCTCGCCGGCAACACCGCGGCTGGGGGCATCCTCACCGACGAGCTCGCCTCTCCGACGGGCGCTGCTCGGCTGCAGCTCTCGCGGCTGTACTTCGCGTTGATCCTCTCCAGCGAACCCGTGGTCCGCGGCTACGAGGGAGAGTGGGTCGCCGGGTACGAGCGGACCGCCCGCGAGAACGTCGAACGTGCCTTGGCGTGGCTGGAGGATGCGGCGGCGCAGCACTGACGGCGGTGGCGGCATCCGCTCTTCCGGACGGGCTCGCTCTCCCGGCTCGTAGAATGGCGTGATCATGTCTTCCCCTTCCGCCACACCGACCCTCATCGCGCCGTCGGCCGCATCGCACGACGCCGACGGGCGCGCCCGCACGTACGAGGTGCGCACCTTCGGCTGCCAGATGAACGTGCACGACTCCGAGCGCCTGTCGGGCTCGCTCGAGAGCGCGGGCTACGTCCGCGCCGACGCCGGCGAAGAGGCCGACGTCGTCGTCATCAACACGTGCGCCGTGCGCGACAACGCCGCCGGCAAGCTCTACGGCACGCTCGGACACCTGAAGTCCCGCAAGGACAAGCACGAGGGCATGCAGATCGCCGTCGGCGGCTGCCTCGCCCAGATGGACAAGGACGTCGTGCAGCAGAAGGCGCCGTGGGTCGACGTCGTCTTCGGCACCCACAACATGGGGTCGCTCCCCAGCCTGCTCGAGCGCGCGCGTCACAACGGCGAGGCCGAGCTCGAGATCCTGGAGTCCCTCGAGATCTTCCCGTCGACGCTGCCCACCAAGCGCGACAGCGTCTACAGCGGCTGGGTCTCCATCTCCGTGGGCTGCAACAACACCTGCACGTTCTGCATCGTGCCTAGCAAGCGCGGCACGGAGAAGTACCGCCGCCCCGGCGACATCCTGAACGAGATCCGCCTGCTCGTCGACGACGGCGCGATGGAGGTCACCCTCCTCGGCCAGAACGTCAACTCGTACGGTGTCGAGTTCGGCGACCGCCAGGCATTCGGCAAGCTGCTGCGCGCCGCGGGCGAGATCGACGGGCTGGAGCGGATCCGCTTCACGAGCCCGCACCCGGCCGCGTTCACCGACGACGTGATCGACGCGATGGCCGAGACGCCCGCCGTGATGCCGCAGCTGCACATGCCGCTGCAGTCCGGCAGCGACCGCATCCTCAAGGCGATGCGCCGTTCGTACCGCAGCGAGCGGTTCCTCGGCATCCTCGACCGCGTCCGCGCCAAGATGCCCGACGCCGCGATCTCGACCGACATCATCGTGGGCTTCCCGGGCGAGACCGACGAGGACTTCGAAGACACCATGCGCGTCGTCGAGCAGGCGCGGTTCGCGAGCGCGTTCACGTTCCAGTACTCGATCCGCGAGGGCACGCCCGCCGCGACGATGCCCGACCAGGTGCCCAAGGAGGTCGTGCGGGAGCGCTACGAGCGTCTGATAGCCCTCCAGGAGCGCATCTCGCTCGAAGAGAATCAGAAGCAGGTCGGACGCGAGGTCCACGTGCTCGTGTCGACCGGCGAGGGCAAGAAGGATGCCGAGACGCATCGCCTGACCGGCCGGGCCGAAGACAACCGCCTCGTGCACTTCGAGGTCCCTGAGGGATCCGAGACGCCTCGCCCCGGCGATGTCGTCTCGGTCGTCGTGACGCACGCGGCGCCGTTCCACCTTCTCGCCGACGCGCCGGACGGCGCGCCGCTGCGCATCCGCCGCACGCGCTCGGGCGATGCGTGGGACCGCGCGCAGGCCGAGTCCTGCGCGATCCCGGCGCCGGCCGGCGAGCCGGGAGCCCCGCGCGCCGTGTCGCTCGGGCTCCCGACCCTGCGTGTCGGTGTCTGACACCGCGACGTCCGAACGCGCGGGAGGCGGGGACGCCCAGCGTGCGCCGCGCATCTGGGCCGTCGTCGGCGCAACCGGCACCGGAAAGACCGCGCTCTCGCTGGACCTCGCGGAGGCACTGGCTGCGCGGGGGCGCGCGGCCGAGATCGTGAACGCCGACGCCATGCAGCTGTACCGCGGCATGGACATCGGCACGGCGAAGCTTCCCGCGGACGAGCGGCGCGGCATCCCTCACCATCTCTTCGACGCGCTCGAGGTGACCGACGAGGCGGCGGTGGCCTGGTATCAGGATGCCGCCCGCGCGGCCGTGCGGGGCATCCATTCGCGCGGAGCGGATGCGATCCTCGTCGGCGGCTCGGGCCTCTACGTGTCGAGCGTGCTGTTCGACTTCCGCTTCCCCCCGCGCGACGAGGCCGTGCGTGCGCGCCTGGAGGCGGAGCTCGACGAGGCCGGGCCGGGGGCCCTCTTCGCGCGCCTGCGTGCGCTCGATCCCGCGACGGCCGAGAAGGTGGATCCTCGCAACGGACGGCGGATCGTCCGTGCGCTGGAGGTGCTCGAACTGGGGGAGCGGACGCACGGCGCGGCGCTTCCCGAGGCCCCGGTGCTGTGGCACGCCGACACCCGGATCATCGCCGTCGGCGTCCCGCGCGAGGAGCTCGTGACGAGGCTCGACGCCCGCGTCGAGGGCATGTGGCGCGACGGGCTCCTCGACGAGGTGCGCGCGCTCCGTGAACGCGGGCTGGAGGACGGCGTCACCGCGCGCCGCGCCATCGGCTACGCGCAGGCGCTCTCGCAGCTGGCGGGCGACCTCACCGAGGCCGCGGCGATCGCCGAGACGCAGGCGCTCACCCGCCGTTACGCGCGCCGCCAGGTGTCGTGGTTCAAGCGGTACGACGGCGCGCGCTGGGTGACGTCGGGGGCGGATGCCGCCACCCTGGCAGACTCGGACGCATGACCCCCGAGATCCGTCCTTTCGAACTCGCCGACACCGAGGCGGTCGTGTCGCTCTGGCAGGCCGCCGGGCTGACGCGACCCTGGAACAACCCCTACCAGGACATCAACCGCAAGCTCCGGGTGCAGCCGGAGCTCTTCCTCGTCGCCGTGGACGCGGGCGTCGTCGTCGGCTCGGTGATGGCCGGCTACGACGGCCACCGCGGCTGGCTCTACTACCTCGCGAGCGACCCGCACCGCCGCGGCCAGGGCATCGGCCGGCAGCTGGTCGAGCGCGCCGAGGAGCTGCTGCTCGAGATGGGATGCCCCAAGGTGCAGCTCATGGTGCG
>NZ_JBQCIP010000217.1:0-9299 GCF_051953575.1 Microbacterium sp. | reverse complement strand
AGCGCTCCAGGTCGTCGGGATCGGCGTCGGCATCGTCGGCGTGATCGTCATCATCGCGCCGTGGCAGGGCGTCTCGCTCGACGGCAGCCTCGTCGCCGAGCTGGCGATCCTCGGCGCGACCGCGAGCTACGGCTTCAGCTTCGCGTACATGCGCCGCTTCGTCTCGAACACCGGCATGTCGGCCCTCGCGTTCACGTTCGGCTACATCGCGATGGCCGGGCTCGTGATGGCGGTGCTCACGCCGTTCCTCGTGCTGACCCCGGTGCGGCTGGACGTCCCCATCGTCGTGAGCCTCGTGCTGCTCGGATGCCTGGGCACCGGCATCGCGTATGTGTGGAACCAGAACACCGTGCGCGCCTGGGGTCCGACGCGCGCGTCGACGGTCACCTACATCACTCCGGTGGTCGGCGTCATCCTCGGCGTGCTCATCCTCGGCGAGACGGTCAGCTGGAACGAGCCCGTCGGCGCCCTCGTCGTCTTCCTCGGCATCCTGCTGGCACAGGACCGCCTGCGACTGCGGCGCCGGTCCTCGCAGACATGAGAAGAGTGGTCCCCACGGCCCGACGCTCCGCGCGACGCGTCAGCGGCGCGTGGAGAGGCCGTGGGGACCACTCTTCGAAAGGTCCGTGCGATCAGGCGGGCTGGTGCGCGCCCTGCAGGTCGAGCGTGATGGTGATGTCCTTGCCCACCAGGACGCCGCCGGTCTCGAGCGCGGCGTTCCAGGTGAGGCCGAAGTCCTCGCGGTTCACGATCGTCTTGGCCGTCGCGCCGGCCTTGTAGTTGCCCCACGGGTCGACGCCGAAGCCGCCGAAGTCGAACTCGAACGTGACGGGCTTGGTGATGCCGCGGATCGTCAGGTCGCCGTCCACGAGGAAGTCGCCGTCCTCGACGCGGGCGCCGGTCGAGCGGAACTCCATCGTGGGGTGGTTCTCGACGTCGAAGAAGTCGGCCGAGCGCAGGTGGTTGTCGCGCGCCTCGTCCTTGGTGTCGACCGACGTGACGTCGACGCTCGCCTCGACCTTGGCCTCCAGCGGGTTCTCGGGCGCGATGAGGGTCGCGCTCTTCATGCCGAACGTGCCGCGCACCTTCGAGATCATCATGTGGCGGACGCTGAAGGTCACCTCGCTGTGCGCGGGGTCCAGCACCCAGGTGCCGGTGCGGTAGCCGGGGATGTCGATCGTCGTGGCATCGGTCATGTGTTCCTCCGTGGTGGTGAGAAGTCCGTTCGCCCGCTTCCCGCGGGCTCACGGGTGACAACGTCACTGTCCAGGTTATCTATTCCTGTGAATGAAAAAATTCTCACGAGGACACGAAGAGGGGCGGACGCCGCAGCACCCGCCCCTCAAGAACAGCCGGAGTCAGCCGACCTTGATGAGGTCGATGACGAAGATCAGCGTCTTGCCGCCGAGGAAGTGTCCACCGGCGGGGCCGTAGGCGAGGTGCGGCGGGATGACGAGCTCGCGACGGCCGCCCTCCTTCATGCCCGGGATGCCGTCCTGCCAGCCCTGGATGAGGCCGCGCAGCGGGAACTGGATGCTCTCGCCACGGTTCCACGACGAGTCGAACTCCTCGCCGGTCTCGTACTCGACACCCACGTAGTGGACGGTGACGGTGTCGCCGGGCTTGGCCTCGGCGCCGTCGCCCACGACGATGTCGCGGATGACGAGGTCGGCGGGCGCGGGGCCGGCGGGTGCGTCGATCTCAGGCTTGGTGCGGTCGTCAGTCATGCCACCATCCAACCATCCCGGCGCCCAGACCGCAGTGCCGGTTCGCCGTCAGGGTAACCGGACCCGTCCCTTGACACCCGCGACGCGCACCCGGCATCCTGGTGGCAGACCAGCTCAGCGCTCGGGAGTCACGCAGGCATCGCCGCGGCACCGAGCGCTGAGTTTGTCTGCGGCCACCGCGGCACACGCCGCTCCTGGCCCGGACACGGGTCTACGGGGCGAACATCGCTGCGCGCGTCGCGACGATGCGCCCGAGCAGTTCGTGCTCCTGCCCCGCCGCCTGAGGGTCGCGTCCGGTCAGCGCCCGCTGACGCGTCGCGGCGAGCGCCGTGGCATCCGAGATGAACGATCGCATCATGGGCCGCCGGTCGCCGCGCAGCGTCGCCGCCCACGCCATCGCCGCCTTGCGCCCGCCCGAGGTGGCCAGCATGTCGACCTCCTGCGGCGTGAACCAGCCCGCAGCGGCGTAGTCGCCGAGGCGACGCCTGGTCAGTCGCGCCTCTTCGCGGCGCAGCGCCACGATGCCGAGCACGAACCCGATGAACAGCGGAACCTGCAGCGTGAGGTACAGCACGAAGAAGTCGCCGAACATGGCCGAGCCGTTCCAGAAAGCGTGCAGTGCGATGGCGCCGGCGAGGCCCGCCAGCCACGGTCCGATCGCCTGGCCGGTCGTCAGGCCCCGTCGGGCGGCCAGACCGAGCGCGAACCCGGTCACGCTCGTGAACATGACATGCGCGAAAGGCGAGAGGATGCCGCGGAGGAAGAAGGTCGTCGAGGTCTCGATCGCGCCGCCCTCGATGAAGCTCACGGCGAAGTACTGGATGTTCTCGGTGAACGCGAACCCGGCGCCGACCAGTGCGCCGTACACGACGCCGTCGACGGGTCCGTCGAACGACCGGCGCGCGATCGCGAAGATGAGGAGCACGCCGAGCCCCTTGGCGAACTCCTCGACCACGGGCGCCTGCACCACCGTCTGCAGCACCTCTCCGACGCCGGTGCGCACGCCGAACAGCAGGGTCAGCACCGCGTCCACGCCGAGCGCGATGCCGACGGCCGCGATGGCGCCCCACGCCACCGCGAGCAGCAGCAGCCGGCCCGGCTCGGGCTCCCACCGGTCGACGAGGCGCACGGCGAACCACACGCCGACGAGGGGGACGAGCGCGAGGATCATGCCGAGGAGTGAAGCGCCGGGGCCGAGCGCATTGAGGAAGTACCCCACGAGTCCGACGAGCACCAGGACGAGGACCGCGACGAGCCAGATCGCGGCCGCGCTCCCCCGCTTCGGCGCCGACGCCGCCACCGGCACCGGCGCGTGCGACGTCGTCGGCGGAAAGATCGTCGCGGGCGCGGCGTGGTGCGGCTGGGCGAACGCGGAAGCGAACTCAGGAGGCGTGAGCGAGGGCCGCTGGGGCGCGGCACCGGGATCGGACGTCATGCGCACAGCCTAGAGGCGCGTGCCGGCGGCGACCGAGCGCCGACCGACCTGGGACATCCCCATCCATCATGTCGCCGAGTAGGTTGGGGGCATGCGCTTCGCCCACGTCGTCCCGCCCGGCGGCGCCCTGCCGAGACTCGTCCTGGTGGACGGCGACGAAGCGGTGTTCGTCGACGAGCTCTTCGAGGGCGCCCCCGCCACCCTGGAGCAGCTGATCGCCGGCGGCGACGCGCTGCTCGATCGGGTCCGGGATGCGGGCGACGGCGGGGCGCGGCATCCGCTGACCGCGATGCGATTCGCGTCCGCGCTGTTGACGCCGCCGGTCGTCCTCGCGATCGGTCTCAACTACGCCGCGCACTCCAGCGAGCTCGGGCTCAAGACCGACTCGACGCCGACGGTGTTCGTGCTCTGGCCGAACTCGCTCGCCGGCCACGACGGCACGACGACCTGGCCGCGCACGCTCAGCGAATCCGTGGACTACGAGGCAGAGCTGGGCGTGATCATCGGGACCCCCGCGAAGGACGTCGACCCCGAGCACGCGCTCGACCACGTGTGGGGGTACACCGTCGTCAACGACATCACCGCGCGCGACATCCAGTACTCCGAGGCCCAATGGTCGCGGTGCAAGTCCTTCGACGGCTTCACGCCGACCGGCCCGTTCGTCGTCACCCGCGACGAGGTGCCGGACCCGCAGGCGCTGCACATCTGGACGGTGCTGGACGGCACCACCCTGCAGGACGCCACGACGGCGCAGATGGTGCGCCCCGTCGCCACCCTCGTGTCGCACCTGTCCCGGTCGGCCACCCTGCTTCCGGGCACGCTCATCTCGACCGGCAGCCCCGGCGGCGCCGGCTACTCGCGCGACCCGCAGGTGTTCCTGCGCGACCGTTCCACGGTGACGGTCGGGATCGACGGCATCGGCGCGCTCACCACGCACTGCCGCATCGTGGACTGACCGGATGCGTCGCGCCACCCGTTACGACGAAGCCCCTCTCCGACGGAGAGGGGCTTCGTCGTGTCAGTCGATCACGGGCAGGTGATCGTGGTGCCGTTGTCGAGCACGTAGTCGCCCGCGGGGTAGCCCGCGCAGATCTGCGCCAGCGAGGTGCCCAGGTTGACCAGGACCACCGTCAGGATGATGCCCGCGATGATGCCGAGCACGAGGAAGATCCAGCCCAGGATGATCGCGACCTTGGCGGGCGTGTTGGGGACGCCGGCCTTCTTGCTCTGCGAGCGCGCGACGTAGCCCAGGATCAGGCCGATGAGCGACGCGAAGAACACGACGACGAGCGCCACGATGCCGAGCGTCTTGCCGGGGACCGGAGCGCCGGGCGCCGGTGCGCCGTACGGCGCGGGCGGGGCGGCGGCGTAGGCAGGAGCGGCACCCGGGTCGGCGGGAGCGCCGTACGCCGGCGGGGCGGGCGGGACGGTTCCGTAGGCCGGAGGCGCGGCAGGCGCAGCGCCGTACGCGGGAGCGGCGGCTTCGGGCGCCAGAGCCGAGGGGGCCTCGTACTCCGCGGCGGGAGCCGCGGAGTCAGCCGGCGCCTCGTACGCCGGAGCGGCGGGGGCCTCGTACGCCGGGGCAGCCGGAGCAACGGGCTCGGCGGCAGCGTCCGGGGCCGGTGCCTCGGGCGCCGTCGGAGCGGCGTCGGCTGCCGGCGCCGCGGGCGGCACCGGCGGCTGCTCTGCCGGGTCGACAGGGTTCTGGGAGTCGGTCATATGTGGGTTTCCTCTCGCATGTGACTCCCCGACGGTATCGGCAGGCGCATGTCCGGGGCAATCGGGCCCGGTGGGGAGAATCCCCCACCGGGCCCGATTCGCACCTCAGCGCACGCCGGTGTCGGATGGGACGACGTCTTCGGGCGCCTGTACGACCGGGATCGCCGCCGTCACGGTCTCCAGACCCGACAGGCGCGCCGGCGACAGCTGCTTGTTGACCTCGTCGCGCGACATCAGCCCGGCCTCGACGACGAGGTCGGCCACGCTCCGGCCGGTGAGCAGCGCCGTCTTGGCGAGCGCCGCCGCTGCGGCGTAGCCGATGAACGGGGTGAGCGCGGTGATGACTCCGACCGACGAACCCACCATCGCCCCGAGGCGCTCGCGGTTGGCGGTGATGCCGTCGACGCAGTTCACCCGCAGCGTGTACATCGCCTGGCGCAGCCACGTGATCGACTGGAAGATCGAGTGCGCGATCACCGGCTCGAAGGCGTTCAGCTGCAGCTGCCCGCCCTCGACCGCCATCGTGACCGTCAGGTCGGAACCGGCGACGGCGAACGCCACCTGGTTGACGACCTCGGGGATCACCGGGTTCACCTTGCCGGGCATGATGCTGGAGCCTGCCTGCCGCGCCGGGAGGTTGATCTCGCCGAAGCCCGCCTGGGGGCCCGACGAGAGCAGCCGCAGGTCGTTGCAGATCTTCGACAGCTTGATCGCGTTGCGCTTGAGCGACGACGAGAACGACATGAACGAACCGGTGTCGCTCGTCGCCTCGACGAGGTCACCCGCCGTCGCGAGGTCGAGGCCCGAGATCTCACGCAGGTGCCGCAGCACCGCCGGCGCGTAGCTCGGGTGCGTGGTGATGCCGGTGCCGATGGCCGTCGCACCCATGTTGATCTCGTACAGGAGGTACGCGTTCTCGGTGAGTCGCTGGTGGTCGTAGCCGAGCGTCGTGGCGAAGCCGTGGAACTCCTGGCCGAGCGTCATGGGCACGGCGTCCTGCAGCTGCGTGCGGCCGACCTTGAGCACGTCGTGGAACTCGACAGCCTTGGCGAGGAACGACTGACGCAGCAGGTCCAGCTCCTCCAGCAGCGTGTCGAGGTCGAGGCCCAGCCCCACCTTGATGGCGGTCGGGTACACGTCGTTGGTCGACTGGCTGCGGTTCGTGTCGTCGATGGGCGACAGGAACGCGTAGTCGCCCTTCTCGCGCCCGGCGAGCTCGAGCGCGATGTTGGTGATGACCTCGTTCGCGTTCATGTTGGTCGACGTGCCGGCGCCGCCCTGGATCACGCCGACGACGAACTGGTCGTGGTACTCGCCGTCGATGACGAGCTGCGCGGCACGGTCGATGAGGTCGGCCTTCGCCGGGTCCAGCACGCCGATCTCGCGGTTGGCGCGGGCCGAGGCCTGCTTGACCATCGCGAGGGCGCGCACCATGTCGGGGTACACCGAGATGGGGCGCTTCGAGATCGGGAAGTTCTCGAGTGCGCGCGCGGTGTGGATGCCCCAGTACGCGTCGGCGGGGATCTCCATGGATCCCAGGGAATCGGTCTCGATGCGGGTTCGCGTCATTGCGTCCAGAGCCATGTGTGCAGTCCTCGTGGGTCGTTCACAGCGGTGTGCGGGTTGTCATCGACCCTACTCGCGCAACGGCCACCCGGGGTTGTACGGGGCGTACACTCAGGCGCCGCCCACCATACGCGACGGCGGCTGCACCGCGACACGGCGATCAGCTCACGACCGCTTGCGCGAGAACTCCTCGAGTCGCTGCTCCGGAGTGAGGCGCGCCATGTGCGCCACCCACTCGGGCGAGAAGAAGTCGGCGGTCGATGCCTCGACGACGGGCACGACGGCATGGGTGATCGTGTCGTCGTACACGTGCACGAGATGGAACGACTGGCCGGCATCCATTCCGTTCACGAGGTCGGCGGGACGCGCCAGGTTCATCGTGTAGCAGGTGGCCGCGGCGACGCTCACCGGCACGCCCGCGAAGGTGCCGCTGGTCGAGAAGTGGAGGTGGCCTGCGAGGATCGCACGGACGTCGGTCCCCGCGATCACCTCGGCGAGCCTGCCCTGGTCGCGCAGCTCGAGGATGTCGAAGAACGGGATGTGGGACGGCAGCGGGGGGTGGTGCATCGCGAGGATCGTGCCGAGCGGGGCCGGTGTCGCCAGCACGTCGCGCAGCCACTCCAGCTGGGCCGTGTCGAGGTCGCCGTGGTGCCAGCCGGGCACGGTGGAGTCCAGCGCGACGAGGCGCAGCCCGTCGAGGTCCCACACGCCGGTCACCGGCTCCTCGGTCGGCGCCGCGTCGAGCAGCTCGCGCCGCAGCGCGGGCCGCTCGTCGTGGTTGCCCGCCACCCACACCACGGGCGCGCCCAGACGCTCGGCGAACGGCTCGACCGCATCGCGCAGCGCGCGGTACGCCTCGGGCTCGCCGAGATCGGTCAGGTCGCCGGTGAAGACGACCGCGTCGGGACGGATGCCGGTGGCCTCGGCCGCCGCCAGCGCCCTGCGCAGATTCGCCGCGGTGTCGTACCGGCCGCCGAGGGGCGGATTGCCGGCGAGAAGATGCGTATCGCTGATGTGCAGCAGCGTCCGGCGGGCGGGCGGGTGCTGGCCGAACTGCACGGGTGCTCCGTGCGGAACCGGTGTGGCGACCATGCCCCCACCCTAGGCGGTGACGCTCAGTGCCCGAAGACGATCAGCAGCAGGCCGCCGAGCACGGCGAGGCCGCACATCCCGAACGACGCGTACGCGCCGACGAGCGCCAGGCGCTTCTGGCCGTCGGTGAGCGGCGACTTCTTGGCGGCCTTCGCCGCCGCCTTCTCGGCGCGACGCGCCTCCTTCTCGGAGATCACGGTGATGGCGTCGGTGAACTCGGCCGGCGCCACCACGGGCACGCGTCCGGCGCGCACCAGCAGCCGCACGGCGATGGCGTAGAAGCCGACGACGAGCAGCGACGCGATGAGCGCGGCGACGAACACCTGGACGAAGGCGAGCCAGTCGATCTCGATCATTTCTTCTCGCCTCCCTTGCCGGGGCGCGCCGCGGCCTTGGCGGCGGCATCCGCCTTCGAACGCTCTCCGGCGGCCTTCGCGTCGGCCTTCGCCTTCGCCTTCGCGGCGGCCTTGACGCGCGCCTGCTCCTCGGCGCGGACGCGCGCCTCTTCACGGGCGATGCGGCGCTGACGGCGCGTGGGCGGCGGGTTGCGCTTCACCTTGACGGCGAGCCCGGAGTCGGCCACCTCGCTCATGGCGTTGCTCGCGTTGACCTCGTCACGGCGCGAGCGCAGGAACAGCCCGACGATGATGACGACGGCGAGGACCGCGTCGATGAAGACGCCCCATCCGCCGAGCCACGTGACGATCAGCGCGGCGACGGCGCCGACGGCACCCGCGGCGGGGAGCGTGAGCAGCCAGCCGATCGCGATGCGCCCGACGGTGCGCCAGCGCACCTTCGACCCGCGACGGCCGAGTCCCGAGCCGATCACCGAACCCGACGCGACCTGGGTCGTCGACAGCGCGAAGCCGAAGGCGCTCGAGGCCAGGATGGTCGAGGCGGTCGCGGTCTCTGCCGAGAAGCCCTGGGCGGGCTTGACGTCGGTGAGGCCCTTGCCGAGCGTCCGGATGATGCGCCACCCGCCGACGTAGGTGCCGAGCGCGATCGCGAAGGCGCAGGCGAAGACGACCCACGTGTAGGGGTCCTCCTGGCTGGCGCTCTGCCATCCGGCGACGATCAGCGTGAGGGTGATGACGCCCATCGTCTTCTGCGCGTCGTTGGTGCCGTGCGCGAGCGCGACGAGCGATGACGTGAAGATCTGGCCCCAGCGGAACCCGTCACGGCCGTCGGGCTTGCTGTCGTACCGCCGCGTCAGCAGGTACGCGAGGCGCGTCGCGGCGAACGCGATCACGCCGGCGGTGAACGGGGCGATGACGGCGGGGAGCACCACCTTGCCGAGCACCTCGCCGAAGTTGATCGACGACAGCGACATCGTGCCGACGATCGTCGCGCCGATGAGACCGCCGAACAGGGCGTGCGACGAGCTCGAGGGCAGGCCGAGCAGCCACGTGAGCATGTTCCACGTGATCGCGCCGATGAGGCCCGCGAAGATGATGGGCAGCATCTCCGAACTGGATATGGCGTCTTCGTTGATGATGCCGTGCGAGATCGTCTTCGACACCTCGGTCGACAGGAACGCGCCGACGAGGTTCAGGCAGGCTGCGAGCAGCACCGCCACCTTGGGCTTGAGCGCACCGGTCGCGATCGGCGTCGCCATCGCATTCGCGGTGTCGTGGAAGCCGTTCGTGAAGTCGAAGAAGAGCGCGAGAGCGATGACCAGAACGACGATCAGGGCTGCGGTTTCCACCGTTCGCTTTCCGAGAAGGGATGGGAAAAGGAAGTGCCGACGGGATCGGCGCGAC
>NZ_JBQCIP010000216.1:0-6979 GCF_051953575.1 Microbacterium sp. | reverse complement strand
AGGACGGAGTTGATGTCGTCGCGCTTAGGCATTCTTCTTGGTCTCCAGGTTCGCGACGACCAGGTCGCGGAAGCGGTCGAACAGGTAGTTGGCGTCGTGCGGGCCGGCGGCGGCCTCGGGGTGGTACTGCACCGAGAAGGCGGGGATGTCGAGTGCGCGCAGGCCCTCGACCACGTGGTCGTTGAGGCCGACGTGGCTGACCTCGACCTTGCCGTAGCCGTTGGGGCTGTCGAACGAGCCCTCCAGGGGCGCTTCGACGGCGAAGCCGTGGTTGTGGGCGGTGATCTCGACGCGCCCGGTGGCCTTGTCGAGCACCGGCTGGTTGATGCCACGATGGCCGAACGGCAGCTTGTACGTGCCGAGCCCGAGTGCGCGCCCGAGCAGCTGGTTGCCGAAGCAGATGCCGAAGAACGGCAGGCCGTCGTCGAGCACGCCGCGCAGCAGGTCGACGTGATCGCCCGACGCGGCGGGGTCGCCGGGGCCGTTCGAGTAGAACACCGCGACCGGGTCGATCGCGCGGATCTCGTCGATGGTCACCGACTGGGGCAGCACATGGACGTCGAACCCGCGCGCGGCGAGGTTGTCGACCGTGGCCTGCTTCACGCCGAGGTCGAGCACCGCGAGGTTGCCGATGCGCTCGGCGGTGGCCGGGGTCACCTCGGCGGCCGCGACGGACACCTCGGCGGATAGGTTGAGGCCGGCCATCTCGGGCGCCTCTCGCACCAGGCGCAGCTGCTCGTCGGCGTCGAGTGCGGCGGCGTCGCCGGAGAAGATCCCGCCGCGCATGCTGCCGGCCGACCGGATGTGACGCGTGACCGCGCGGGTGTCGATGCCGCTGATGCCGATGACCCCGTCGTTCACGAGAGCCTCGTCGAGCGACTCGTCGGCGCGCCAGTTCGAGACGACGCGGGAGGGATCGCGCACGATGTAGCCCGACACCCAGATGCGTCGGGACTCGGGGTCTTCGGAGTTCATGCCGGTGTTGCCGATGTGCGGCGCCGTCTGCAGCACGATCTGGCCCGCGTACGAGGGGTCGGTGAGGGTCTCCTGGTAGCCGGTCATGCCGGTGGCGAAGACGACCTCGCCGAGCGTCGTGCCCTGGGCGCCGTAGGCGCGGCCGACGTGGCGGGTACCGTCCTCGAGCACGAGGACGGCGGGTGCGGTCTGGAACAGGGAGGTCATGCGTTCGTTCCCGTCTGGGTCGGGGGAAGGATGCCGGCCACGGCGTCCGCGAGGGCGCGGGCCGAGGCATCCTGAGGGCGGAGGTAGGAGTCGACGACGGTGCCGTCGTCGAGGCGCCAGGCCAGGCGCACGAGGCCGCCGGGCTCGACGACGCGGTCGATGGCGACCGTCGACTGGCCGACGTCGGCGATGCGGTCCGCCGCGACGAAGACGCGGGGCTGGCCCGTGAGGTCGAGCGCGACGCCGGCGTCCGTCACGGTGACGTCGGACCGGGAGCGGAATCCGAGACCGGCGATCGCGAGCCGCTCGAGCGGGTCGCCGTGCCGTGTGGTGGCGACGTAGAGCGCCGCGAATGCCGCGAGCTCGTGTGCGCCGCCGGGGATCTCGCCGACCGGCGCGTGGAACGCCGCGTCGCGCCGCGTTCGTCGCCACCACGCCCACGCCAGCGCGGCGAGCAGGCCCACGGCGACGGCGATCATGATCGCCAGGGCGCCTTCGCGCGTCATGCGCGCACCCCCGGGGTGTCGAGGAGCGCGCCGTCGGCGACGGTCACGGTGCCGGCATGCAGCGTCCAGCGCACGTCGCCGGGCAGCTCGCGCCCGAGGTAGGGCGAGTTGTGGCTGCGGCCGCGCAGGTCGTCGGTCGTGAACGTCCGGCGGGGCGAGGGGTCGTAGAAGGCGAGGGATGCCGGCTGCCCGGCCGTGAGCGGCGTCCCGTGCCCTGCGAGCCGGCCGATGCGGGCGGGCTCGCGCGACATGATGCGAGCGACGTCGCCCCACGTGATGAGACCGGTGTCGACCATGGCCTGCTGTACGACGCGCAGTGCGCTCTCCAGACCGACCATGCCGTTCGCGGCCGCGTGCCACTCGCACGACTTCGCCTCGGCGGGGTGAGGCGCGTGGTCGGTCGCGACGATGTCGATCGTGCCGTCGGCGAGGCCCTCGCGCACGGCGAGCACGTCCTCCTCGCGCCGCAACGGGGGGTTGACCTTGAAGCGCGCGTCGTAATCCCGCACAAGCTCGTCCGTGAGGAGCAGGTGGTGCGGAGTGACCTCGGCGGTGACGTTCACACCACGCTTCTTCGCCCAGCGGATGATGTCGACCGAGCCCGCGGTCGACAGGTGGCACACGTGCAGGCGCGAGCCGACGTGCTCGGCGAGCAGCACGTCGCGCGCGATGATCGACTCCTCGGCCACGGCGGGCCAGCCGGCCAGGCCGAGCTCCGCCGAGACGGCGCCCTCGTTCATCTGGGCGCCCTCCGTCAGTCGGGGGTCCTGCGCGTGCTGGGCGATGACGCCGTCGAACGCCTTCACGTACTCCAGCGCGCGACGCATGATCAGCGGATCCCACACGCAGAAGCCGTCGTCGCTGAAGACGCGCACGCGCGCGCGCGAATCGGCCATCGCGCCGAGCTCGGCCAGTCGCTCGCCCTTCTGCCCCACGGTGACGGCGCCGATCGGCTGCACCGTGACGAACCCGGCCGCCTCGCCGAGGGCGAGCTCCTGCTCGACGACCCCGGCGGTGTCGGCGACGGGCGAGGTGTTGGGCATCGCGAACACGGCGCTGTAGCCGCCGGCGGCGGCGGCGCGGGATCCGGTGAGGATCGTCTCGGATGCCTCATACCCGGGCTCGCGCAGGTGCGTGTGCAGGTCCACGAGGCCCGGCAGCAGCACGAGGCCGTCGGCGTCCACGACGGTGGCGCCGGCGCGGCTGAGACCGGGACCGATCTCGGCGATCACTCCGCCGTCGACGATGACGTCACTGGCGGCGGTGCCCTCGATCAGCGCGCCGCGGAAGAGGATGGTCTCGCTCATCGGGTGGTCTCCTTCGCAGCGGCGGGCGCCGGGTCCTCGGTCGTAAGGTCGTCCGCACCGGCGAGCAGCAGGTAGAGCGCCGCCATGCGCACCGAGACGCCGTTGGTCACCTGCTCGAGCACCGTCGAGCGCGGCGAATCCGCGGCTTCTGCGGAGATCTCCAGGCCCCGGTTCATCGGACCGGGGTGCATGACAATGCTATCGGCGCCGAGCGCGCGCAGTCGCAGGGGGTCGAGGCCCCAGCGGCGGGAATACTCCCGCTCGGTGGGGAAATAGGCGGCGTTCATGCGCTCGAGCTGGATGCGCAGCATCATCAGCGCGTCGGGGCCGGCCGCGATCGCCTCGTCGAGGTCGTACAGCACGCGGACCGGCCACGCCGAGACGTCCTGGGGCACGAGCGTCGGCGGCGCGACGAGGGCGACCTGGGCGCCCAGGGTGTCGAGCAGCCACACGTTCGAGCGCGCGACGCGCGAGTGCAGGATGTCGCCGACGATCGTCACCTTGACGCCCGCGAGGTCGCGGCCCCGGCTGTCGGCGCCGAATCGGCGCTTGCGGATCGTGAACGCGTCCAGGAGCGCCTGCGTCGGGTGCTCATGGGTGCCATCGCCCGCGTTGACGACGCCGGCGCTGATCCAGCCGCTCGTGGCCAGCGTGCGCGGCGCCCCGGACGCACCGTGGCGGATGACGACGGCATCCGCCCCCATCGCCTGCAGCGTCTGAGCGGTGTCCTGCAGCGACTCGCCCTTCGAGACGCTCGAGCCCTTCGCCGAGAAGTTGATGACGTCCGCCGACAGCCGCTTCGCGGCCGCCTCGAACGAGATGCGCGTGCGCGTGGAGTCCTCGAAGAAGAGGTTCACGACGGTCTTGCCGCGCAGCGTCGGAAGCTTCTTGATCTCGCGCTGCTGGGTGTCGGCCATGTCCTCGGCGACGTCGAGGATCCGCAGCGCGTCCTGGCGGGCCAGTGTCCGGGTGTCGAGGAGGTGCCTCATCGCCGGATCACCGCCCCTCGATGGTGACGGAGTCGCTGCCGTCGACCTCGTTCAGCCGGACGTTCACCCGCTCCTCGCGGGAGCTCGGCAGGTTCTTGCCGACGAAGTCCGGCCGGATCGGCAGCTCGCGGTGGCCGCGGTCGACGAGCGTCGCGAGCCGGACGGCCGAGGGACGCCCGATGTCCTGCAGCGCGTCGAGAGCGGCGCGGATGCTGCGACCCGAGAAGAGCACGTCGTCGACGAGCACCACGACCTTGCCGTCGATGCCGCCGTCCGGGATCTGGGTGCGCTGCGGCGCACGCGTCGGGTTGCGGTGCAGGTCGTCGCGGTACATCGTGACGTCGAGTGCCCCGATCGGCACCGCGACGCCGCCGAACTGCTCGACGAGCGCGCCGATGCGGTTCGCGAGCGTGACTCCGCGAGTGGGGATGCCGAGGAGGACCAGGCCATCGGGTCCCTTGTTGGACTCGAGGATCTCGTGCGAGATCCGAGTCAGGGCCCGGGCGATGTCGGCCTCATGCAGCACGGTGCGCGTGCTCATCCGCCGCTCCCTTCTCCGCCTCACGGGACGGGGTTAAAGGTTGCTGTGATCGGCGTCCAGTCTACGACACGCGGCCGGTCGCGACGCACGAAGCCGGGGCGGACCGTGACGGTCCGCCCCGGCTCAGGGCTGTGCGTCAGTGCTGCGGGGGCGCCGCGCGAAGAGCGCGGGATGCCACCACCAGCGCCGCGGCCACCAGGATGACGTCCTTCAGGATGTACTGGGCCGTCAACGTCGGTCCGGGCGTGAACAGCTCGCCTGTGAAGAACACGAGCGGCGACAGGATGCCGACGAACGTCACGGCGAGCACGGCCAGCGCGAACCGCTGGAAGACCCCGGCGACCAGCAGCACCCCCACGAGCGTCTCCATCGCAGCGGTGATGGCCAGCGCCGGGTACCCGGTGATCATGCCGAACGACAGCGCGTTCCACGTGCGCCCGACGAGCTCCTCGATCGGGCTGAGCCCGGGGATGAACTTCAGCACGCCGAAGACGGCGAACACGAGGCCCAGGGCGACGCGCAGGACCGGGATGCTCCAGCGCTCGAGGAACACCTTGACGGCGCCCTCGGCGCGGGCCTCGAAGGCGAGGGCCGCCTGCAGCGGGCTGGTGCGGCGGACGGACGGCGTGACGGCAGCGGCGGCGCCGTGGACGGGGTCAGTGGTCATGACGGGCTCCTTCGTGATCTGATCGCCCGTCTGGCGGGCACGGTGATCAGGATCCGCACCCGGCCCCGCTGATACTCCCCCGCGGGATTTCGGCGCGACGATACAACGAAACGCCCGGCGTGGCGGGCGTTTCGTTGTGCGACCTCTACAAGAAGCGTCAGGCGGCCGGGACCGCGGCTTCGCTCTCGTCGGCCTGCGCCACCTGCGACGCGCGGATCGGGTGGCCCTGGCTGGTCAGGCACCGGCCCGACGCGAGGTCCCACTTCCAGTCGTGCAGCGAGCAGGTGAGGACGCCGTCCTCGATCTTGCCGGTCTTCGTGAGGTCCGCGCGAAGATGCGGGCAGCGACGCTGGACGGTCCAGTCGCCCAGCTGCGCGTCCTCGGTCTGGTCGGTCTGCTCCGAGTACCAGTTCTCGACGTACTCGATGCGGTCGCGCGAGAGGCACTTGAGGAACGTGGTGAGGAATTCGTTGAACTTGCCGCTGCGTCCGACCTCGAACTGCATCGACAGGAAGATCGAGTTCGACCAGTCGATCTCGTGGTCGCGGATGTTCGTCGAGACGAGGTCGGCGGGGATCGTGTACCAGTAGATGCACTCCTCGCCGTCGTACTCGCGCACCTTCGCCTTCGGGAAGTCGACGACCATGTCGAGGTCGCCGATGCGGAAGCGCACGTTGCCGCCGACGCCGTTGCGGATCGTGCGGGCCCGGCGCAGCAGCGGCTCCCACCACTCCTTGATCGCCGCGAGCATCTCCTGCGGCGGCAGCACGGGGGCACGGGACGCCTCCTCCGCGCGGATCTCGTCCTGGCGGCTGTCGCGCTGCTCGGCGAGGTACGACCACTTGTCGTCGAAGACGCGGTCGATCTCGGCATCCGTGTACAGCGTCTGCGTGATCGAGACCTCGCTGCCGACGATGTCGACCACCGTGCCCGGAAGGAACTCGTAGCCCTTCTGCGCGGGCCGCTGCTCGCGCATGTGGGCGAGGAACTCCCGCTGGTCGGTGAAGATCGCGTCGCCTTCGAGGCCCTGCCCGTTGTAGCGGAACAGCTCCTCGCGCAGGAACATGGGCGGACCGGCCATCGGGAAGACGTGCTCGGCGTCCACCTTCTCGATGTAGTACATGGCGCGCTTGTTCTGCGCGTCGCGCTTGAGCTTGGCGAAGTTCTGCTTGGCGTCCTGCGGCAGGTCGTAGACCATCGGCCACCAGATGGCGCCGGACACCTGCGTGAAGTACGCGTCCGGCTTCGAGAACGACATGAGCTTATCGAGGTCCAGCGGGTGCGAGTCGTTCTGGTTCAGGATGCTGGCCGTGCCGTCGTCGACCGACAGCGACGAGTCGCCGATCGGGCCGTCGCTGGGGGCTCGCAGCGGCGTGACCATCAGCTTGAGGGGGCCGAACTCCAGCGGCACGCCGGCCTGGGTGTAGACGATGTTGTCGTAGCCGAGCTTGCGGAGGTCCTGCTCGAGGTCGTCCGTGGGTTACTCTGGGAGCAGCACCTTGATGGTCTTCGGGATGTGGCGCTCCATGAGCGCCGGGTCGAAGTGGTCACGGTGCCGGTGCGACACGTAGAGGAAGTCGGCCTTGCCGTACTTCTCCCAGTCGAGGGCCCGGTTGTCGGGGAAGGGGAACCAGGAGCCGAAGAAGGTCGGCCCGATCACGGGGTCGCACAGGATGCTTCCGCCCGCCGTCTCGATGAACATGCCAGCGTGGCCGAGGCCGGTGATCCGCATGGTCTCTCCTTTCCGTCTTCGAGTGTAGGCACCGGCCCGGCCGATGCCCGGGGGT
>NZ_JBQCIP010000215.1:0-12962 GCF_051953575.1 Microbacterium sp. | reverse complement strand
GCGAGCTCGACACCCCGCCCGCCGGCCCCGCCGGGGCGCACCCCGCCCGGCGGCGCGGCAGGCCGGCGGCCGCGCGCGCCCGCCGGCAGCCCGAGGCGGAGTGGCGCGTCGCGTTCACGGGGTTCGCGCCGGGCTTCGGGTACCTCGTGAGCGACGACTGGCCCTTCGACGTGCCGCGTCTGGAGTCGCCGCGCACGCGCGTCCCCGCCGGCTCGGTCGGCCTCGCCGGGGCGTTCTCGGGCGCCTACCCGCGCGACACCCCCGGCGGCTGGCGCCTGATCGGCACGACCGGGGCACCGCTGTTCGACCCGGATGCGGCCGGACCCACCCACCCTGGGGCTCCGCGCGACGCGCCCGCGGCGCAGCGCGAGAGCGGGCGGACGCCCGCCCTCCTCGCGCCCGGCACGCGGGTCCGGTTCCACCCCGTGCCGGCGGGCCGGCCCGCCGGCTCCGCGCCGCCGGGTTCAGGAGAACCTGCCGACGCCGGACGCTCCGCGCCGGATCGCCCGGCCTCCGCGAGATCAGGGCAACACGACGAGCGGCGAGGGGATGCCCCCGCTCGCCCGGACCGTCCGGGCCTGCGCGTCGTCGAACCGGGGCTGCTGTCGACCGTGCAGGACCTCGGGCGGGCGGGCGCGGCCGCCGTGGGGGTCGCCGTGTCGGGCGCGCTCGACCGTTCGGCGCTGCGCACCGCTAACCGGCTCATCGGCAACCCCGAGGACGCGGCCGCGATCGAGGTGACCATGGGCGGCTGGCGCGCCGTCGCCGAGACCGACCTGTGGGTCGCGGTGACCGGCGCGTGGGGTCCCATCCGCCTCGACGGCCGCGAGGTCGACCCGTACGAGGCGCACGCATGGCCGGCGGGCGCCGAGCTGCACCTGGACTGGTTCGCGCACGGCGCACGCGCGTACGTCGCGGTGCGCGGCGGCGTCGATGCGCCGACCGTGCTGGGATCGCGCGCCACCGACGTGCTGGCGCGCCTCGGCCCCCCGCCGCTGCGTGCGGACGACCGGGTGCCGGTGGGCGAGGCGGCGGTCGCGCCGATTCCGGTCGCGCCGCTCAGCGCCTGGGGGGCGCCGCACGACGACGAGCTCGAGCTGGCCCTCGCCCCCGGGCCGCGCGCCGACTGGTTCGCGTCCGGCACGGCCCTCTTCGACGCCGTGTGGACCGTCACCGGCGATGCCGACCGCGTGGGCGTGCGCCTCGACGGGCCGGAGCTGGTCCGCACCCGCACCGACGAGCTGCCGAGCGAGGGCATGGTGCCGGGCGCACTGCAGCTTCCGCCGAGCGGGCGTCCGACGATCCTGCTGGCCGACGGGCCCGTGACGGGCGGCTACCCCGTGATCGCGGTGGTCGCCGACGCCTCGCTCGACCTGATCGCGCAGGCCCGGCCGGGAACGCGCATCCGGTTCCGGCACGCGTGATCACGGCATCCGGATCTGAGTAGTCATTGCCTACGTCGGGTCGACGGCCGCCGATTAGTGTCGTGAACGTCGAGAGGAGCACCGTGAGCGTGTACGACGAGATCGGCGGAGCGCCGGCGATGAAGGCTGTCGTGACCGTGTTCTACGACCGCGTCGTCGCGGATCCGGAACTGGCGCGGTGGTTCCAGGACGTCGACATGTCCCGGCTGAAGGCGCACCAGCGGGCCTTCCTCACCGCGGCGCTCGGCGGCCCCGAGCTGTTCTCGGGGAGGGGACTGGATGCCGCACACGCCCACCTCGGGATCACCGACGTCGCCTTCGACGCCGTCGTCGAGCACCTGGCGATGAGCCTGCACGACCTCGGCATCCCGGCCGAGGTGATCGACAGCGTGCGCGAGCGGGTCGACGGCAGCCGCGATGTCATCGTGACCTCCGTCCGCGCCTGACCGGGCCGACGGGCGGCCCGCCTACAGGCGCGCGAGCTCGTGGCGGCCCGAGATCCCGAGCTTGCCGTAGACCGACTGCAGGTGGTTGTCGACGGTGCGCGTGGACAGGAACAGCTTCGCCGCGATGTCCTTCGAGCTCGTGCCGTCGGCCGCGAGGGCGGCGACCTCGCGCTCGCGGCGCGTGAGCGGCGTGAGCTCGTCCGTGAAGCGGAGCATCGGTGTCGCGGGCCCCTCGCACTGCGCGGCCTCTTCGTCGCAGCGCGCCTGCAGGGCGACCGCCTCGCGCTGCGACCCGGCGGCGCGCGCTGCGCGCGAGGCCGACGCGAAGGCCTCCGCCGCGAGCAGGTGGGCGCCGTTCGCCGCCCACGCCTCGCCGGAGGCGGTGAGCGCTTCCGCGTCGGCGGCCGCCTCGGCGGCGACGTGCGCAGCCTGCCGTGCCAGCAGCGGACTCTCGGGAACGTCCGCCGTGAGCCGGGCGATCGGACCGGCGGCCGCCGCGGCGCCGCCCAGCCGTGCCAGGTGCAGCAGGTATGTGCCCGCGAGGAAGACGTGCCCCGTCCCCGCCATGCGCTCGGCCTCGTCGAGCAGCAGGGTGCGCGCGGATGCGAGGTCGCCCGCGAGCGCCGCGAACCACGCACGGCAGATGAGACCGGCGGCGCCGTCGTCGACGCCGGCGGGGATCGTGGCGAGCTCGCGCCGTGCCTCGTCGACGTCGCCGTGGGCGATGAGGGTCAGGCAGAGCCCGCCGAGGCCGGGGATGTACAGGCTGATCGGGCCCGCGGTCATCGCACCGCTCATGGTGTCGCGGTACCAGCGCATCGACGTCTCGAGCTGGCCGGAGTCGCTGCCGATGCGCCCCAGCAGGAACTCGATCGACCGCGAGACGATCTCGTCGTCGGCCTTGATCGCCTCGACCAGGGACTCGGTGGCTGTCGCGCGGGCGGCATCCACGAATCCGCCGTGCAGCTGCACGGTGGCGAGGGTCAGCAGCGCGTTCGCGACCGTGTGGCCCGGGATGGCGCGGCCGTCGGTGGCGCGCGCGAAGGCGAGCGCCGTCTCTGCGGCCGCGAGCGCCTCGTCGTAGCGGCCCAGTGCCGAGAGCGGCTGCGCCCGCGCGGCGGCGATGATCGCGCGCTCGGGCGGAGAGTCGCCGAAGCTGTCGGCGAGCTCGACGATGATCCGGTCGGCCTCGGCAGCGTGGTTCGAGAACTGCTCGATCAGCGCACGGATGAGTTCGAGCGACGGATCGGGGGCGCCCGCGCCGGCAGTCCTGCCCTCGCCCGCCTGCAGCACCGACAGCGCCTCGGCGAGTCCCTCGTGCACGCTCGCGTGCGCCAGCGCGCGCGTGGCGGTGATCGCCGTGGCGAGCTCGCCGTCGGCCCCGAGGGCGTCCGCCGCCCGCAGCTGCTCGATCGCCTCGCTCACGCGGCCCATGCGCAGCAGCGCCTCGCCGCGCAGCAGCAGCAGATCGGGTCGCGCGCCGCCTGCCGAGATCGCCGCCTCGGCGAGCCGATCGACGGTGCGATGGTCGCCGGCCTGTCGTGCGAGCCGCGCGCTGCTCGCGAGGATCTCGGGGTCGGCTGCGGCGCCCGCGGCCAGCCGCCACGTGACGACGCGCAGCGCGTCGGCCGCGGTGGCGGCACCCGGGTTGCGGGCGTTGTCACCGTCCAGCAGGTCGGCCTGCTCCAGCAGCAGGTCCGCGGCGCGCAGACGCGGGAGGGCGGATGCGACGACGGCGGCGTACTGCGGATGCGACAGGCTCACGTCCAGCCGGTCGCCGATGTACACCAGCCCCGCCGTCTCGAGGCGGCCGAGGGCGGCGCGGGCACCCGGTGCGACGAGGTGCGCCGCACGCAGGTCGCCGGCGACGGCCAGCCGGTCGACCACGTCGCGCTCGTCGGGGTCGAGCTGGGCGACGCGGGCGAGGATGAGGTCGCGCAGGGCGGGGGAGCCGACCAGGTCGCCGGTGAGCTGCCACACGCCGGACCGGGGCGCCAGCCGCCCGGACTCCAGCGCCCCCACCACGAGCTCGCGCAGGTACAGCGGGTTGCCGCCGCTCTCGCGCTCGAGCTCGCTGGCGGTGCGGTGTGCGACGGACCCGCCGAGCACGTCGGCGAGCAGCTCGCGGATCGTCTCGACGTCGAGCGGCGTGAGCTCGACCCGCAGCGCCCGGTCGGCACTCCACGTGGCCATGAACGGCTCAGGGAGCGCGTCGCCCGAGCGGATCGTCGCCGCCACCCGCAGCGCGTCGATGGCGACGAGCTGGGCGATGAGCGTCGCCGACAGCGGGTCGAGAAGGCTCACGTCGTCGATCACGAGCAGGCGCGGCAGCGGCGCCCGCTCATCGAGCGCGGCGACCGCCCGGCCCAGCAGCGTCGCAGGGTCGAGCGAGCTCTCGCTCAGCTCGGCGCGCCCGGTGGGGAAGATCGTCAGCAGCGCCCCGAGCGGAACCGCCGACATGATCGACGTGCCCGAGGTGCGCATGACGCTCCAGCCGCGCGCGGCGAGCGCGTCGCCCACGGCGGCCACGGCCCGGCTCTTGCCGACGCCGGACACGCCCGAGACCACGAGCGTGTGCACGTGCCCTTCCAGAGCCGTGGCTCCCCGGTGCACGACGGCATCCCGTCCGGTCAGCGGCCACGGCGTGAGAGCGCGTTCCGGCACGGTCCCCGTCATCCCGCCTCCTCAGCCCTCCCCAGGGCTGAGCGAGATTCTATTGGCCCGCCGCGGCATCCGAGTAGCTCTGAGTAACAGGCGGGTCGTCCCTGAGTAAGAGGCACCGCGCGACTTGAGCACGCGCCCCCCATCCGGCCCGCCGGGCCCCGCCGCCATCGTGTTCTGCGTGCCGTTCGGCGCAGCCCAGAATCCGGAACCGATCGACCCAAGGACTCTCATGCTCTCTCCTCAGAAACCCGCCGGCGACGCCGGCCGGCTCGTCCGCACCGGCTCGGTGCGGGCAGCGGCGCTCGCCGCCGTCGCCCTGCTCGTCGCCGCCGTGACCTTCGTGTCGGCGCTGCCCGCCCGCGCCGAAGACTCCGCACCGGCCGACCCGGCCGTCGTGGCTGTGGCCGAGGACGCGGATGCTGCCGCCCCGGGCGGCGAACCCGACGGCGCGGTCACGCTCGAAGAGACGGCATCCGAGCCCGTCGACGCCTCGGCCACGCCGGCCGACGCCTCAGGAGCGTCGGCGAAGTCAGCGGAATCCGCGGCCGATGCCCCGGCATCCGTCGAAGCTCCCGTCGCAGATGCCGGGGACTCGGATGCCGCCGACGCCGCCGAGCCCGTCGACGCCGCCGATCCCGCGGCGAAGGGTGCGGCATCCGCCCCGTCCTCGTTCGCCCCGCCGGTCGTGCAGGAGTTCACGAACACGCCGCCCACCGGCCTGGACGACTACTACGAGATGGTGCAGGACACGTCGCTCGTGACCAGCAAGCCCGGCATCCTGTCGAACGACTACGACGCCGACGGTGACTCCATCCAGGTGAGCGACACGATTCCGCCGAGCACGGGCGAGTTCGTCTGGCTCGACGATCCTGCGTTCCGCTTCACGCCCGAGCCCGGCTTCGTCGGTCAGGTGAAGTTCCAGTACCTGCTGCACGACAGCGCCGGCGCCGACGGCGACTGGACGACCGTCACCATCCAGGTCCTGCCCACCGGCAGCGAGGTCGCATTGCCGCCGCTCCCGGTGACCGACACCTATCTCTACGCGAAGGACACGCCGCTGTTCATCCCGGCGCCGGGTGTGCTCGCCAACGACGCGCTCGACGGCGCGGTGGTCTCGATCAAGACCTCGTGGCTGCCCAACGGGTCGGTCACATGGGTCGGCACAGACGGCAGCTTCCTCTTCACCCCGCTCGGCGGCTCGACCATGAAGCACCAGTTCGCGTACGAGGTCTGCACCGTCGTGGCGTGCGGCACCGGGTATGTCGACCTGTTCGCGACCGCCGACGGGTTCGAGCCCTCGGGTCCGGCCGTGATCCCCGGCGCACCGGTGGCGCAGCCCGACTACTACGGTGTCGTCGCCGGCACGCCACGTGTCGTGGATGCCGCACAGGGCGTGCTCGCCAACGACACCGACCCCGACGGCGACACCCTCGAGGCGATCTCGACGACGACCCTTCCGCAGTGGGGCACGGTGGTGCTCTCCAGCGACGGCAGCTTCGTCTACACCCCGAACGCGGGCTTCACGGGCGTCGACTGGTTCACGTACTACCCGAACGACGAGCATGCGATCTCCGGGCTGCCGGTGAGGGTGGAGCTGCAGGTGGGCGACGGGAGCGTCAACCACCCGCCCGTCGCGGTCGCCGACAACTACGTCGCGCAGGCCGGCCAGCCGCTGCTCGTCTCGGTCGGACCGCTCGCCAACGACACCGACGCCGACGGCGACGTCGTCGTGTTCAGCGGGTGGTGCCAGGCTCCGCTCGGGGACGTCGACTGGTCGGGTCAGCACATCGAGTACACGCCGCCGGCCGGCTTCACCGGCGTCGACACCGGCATGTACCGGGTGCAGGACACCCACTTCTACCCGAGCCTCTGCGCTCCCCTCACGTTCGAGGTCGTCGCCGGCGACGGCGTCAACGCACCCCCGATCGCGGTCGACGACCACATGGAGGTCGAGCAGGACCACCCCCTGTCCCTGCCGGCAGCCGCAGGAGTGCTCGCCAACGACATCGACCTCGACGGAGACGCGCTGGAGGTCTTCGAGTACACGCCCGCGAACCACGGCATGATCGTGATGGCTCAGGACGGTTCGTACACATACACCCCCGAGCCCGGGTTCGTCGGCTACGACTACATCAACATGCAGGTGTCGGACGGCAGCGTGGCGGTGTGGGCTGATCTGATCATCGGCGTGAACCCCACGGGGACCGGACCGCTCGTCGCGAACTCGGAGTCCTACTTCGTGGAGTACGAGACCGCGCTGCATCGTGACGCGCCGGAGCTGCTGGCCAACGACGTGTTCCCGGCCGGCGTGACCCCCTCGATCTACGACGTCACAACGATGCCCGAGCACGGGATCCTGGACTGGACCCCCGACGGCGGCTTCACCTACACGCCCGACGCGGGCTTCACCGGCACGGACACGTTCTGGTACGGCATCGGCACCGGCCCGCAGGGACGCTGGAGCGAAGTCACGCTGTACGTGCTGCCCGACGGCGTCGTCCCCGGCACCCCGTCGCAGCCGGTCGACCCGGTCGACCCGGTGGATCCCACCGACCCGGTGGATCCCACCGACCCCACCGACCCGGTGGATCCCACCGACCCCACCGACCCCACAGACCCGACCGACCCGACCGACCCCACCGACCCCACCGACCCCACAGACCCCACCGACCCGTCCGGCCCCATCGACCCAGCGCCCACCGGCCCGTCCGTCCCGGCGCTGCCGGGCGAGGACGACCCGGTCGTCCCGGTCGACGAGACCGAGGCGGATGCCGTCCCCGCGACGGTCTCGGCCACGCCGGCGGACGCGCTCGCCGCGACCGGATCCGATGTGACCGGGACGCTCCTGGCGGCGGCCCTCCTGGCCCTCGCCGGCGCCCTCACGTCGGCCGTCGCCCGCCTGCGCCGTCGCGCCGGGCACTGAACGGGATGCCGCTGGCCGGCCGTTCCCGTCCGGCCCGCGGCATCCACCCTCCGCACGAACACCACGAACAACACACACATGAAGGAGAAAGACATGGGAATCTTCAAGCCCCTCGGCGACATGGGAAAGCTCGTGAGCGCCGCCCCCGCCCTCATCGACCAGGCGAACCAGCTGCAGGCGCAGGCCGCCGCGTACCAGCAGGCGGCGTTCGCGCAGCAGACGGCGGTCGCCGAGCCGCAGCCCGGCGCCTTGGAGCCGATCGCCGGCGTCGACCTGGAGCGCTACGCCCGCATCTCGAAGGGCATCGCGGTCTACGGCTACGACGCGTCGAAGCTGCCGTTCGTGGCAGCCTCGTTCGGTGTCGCGTCCGACGCGTGGGAGGCGGCGCAGGCCGGCTGGGCGGCCCGCATCCAGGCGGACCGGGGCGTCGGCCGCCGCTTCAACGAGCTGTACGCGGCGGTGTGACGTGGGCTTCCTGAAAGACCTCACGACCCTCACCCGCGAGGGCTACCAGGCGCAGCAGCGCATGGACGTCGGCGCGCATCTGGCCGCCGCGGGCCAGGCGATGGCGCAGGCGAGCGCGGCCATGGCCGCGGCGACGCCCGCACCGCTCGATCCCGCCACTGAGGCGCTGCGCGTCCCGGTCGCGGTGACCGTCGTCGACGTGCGGCAGCTGCCGATGATGATCGGCATGGACCTCGTCGTCCAGATCGACGTCCATGTGCTCATGCCGGGGGGAGTGCCGGTGCCGGTGACGCGCACCGCGCAGCTGCCGCCACTGACCGTCGGGCGGGTTCAGCCGGGCGCCACGATGCAGGGGAGCATCGTGCCGGGCCGTCCCGACACACTGCGGATCGACTGGGGGGCCTGAGGGGGCTCGATCCGCGAGGGGGCGGCGGGGACTGGGCCCGCCGCCCCCTTCTTCGTGCGTCCGGGGCGAGAGGAGCGGATGCCGGCGGCCCTTTGCCCGCCCGGCTCGGCTACCAGGTCTGCAGAGTCGCCGCCACCGCGTCGTGCTCGTGCTCGGGGAGCGCCAGGAGCACCGCCTCGGCGAGCGAGAGCTCGGCGCCGGCGGCCTCGCCCGCGGCGACACTCGCGGCATCGCGACCCCGCAGGATGTCGAGGTACGGCGTGTGGACGGTGAAGGCCTCCACGTCGAAGATGCCGATGCGCCGGCGGATCTCGCCGGCGGCCACCGCCAGCGCGGCCGCCCGCCAGGCCTCGCCGTGCGCCGCAGCGATCGCGCACACACCCTCCAGCCCGTACGCGATGCCCTCGTCATAGTGCAGCCGCACCGAGAGCAGCAGCGTGCGCACGAACTCGTCCTCGACCGACGCGAGCCTTCCGAGCTGGAAGTTCAGCCGCGCGCGCAGGTTGCCGGCGACCGATGTCGTGAACAGGTCGCCGTGCTGCTCGGCGACCGAGGCCGCTCGATTGAAGTGCGCGAGCGCGTCATCCATCCTGCCGCGCACCCACGCGAGCCGCCCGAGCGAGACCTCGGTGATGGCCTCGGCCCACGGGTTGCCCTGCTCACGCAGTTGCACCACCGCGTGGTGCAGCTCGGTCTCGGCCTTGTCGGAGTCGAGGTCGGAGAACTGCACGCGGGCGGTCGCACGCGCCGCGAGCGCCATGGCGGCGGCATCCGCATCGCCCGACTCGGCGAACAGCCTCACGCACTCGCCGAGTCCGGCGACCACCTGCTCGCTCGGTCGCTGCCACATCTCGCCCCACAGCGCGAAGAACCACGCGATCGCCCGCGTGTGCGGCGTGATCGGCTGGTCGTGCTGCTTCTCGAGCAGTTCCAGCATCCACACCCGCACTTCGGCGAAGAAGCCCGAGATCCACCAGTAGATGAGCAGGCTCCACGCGAAGTCTCCGGCGTCGTCGAGCCGGTCGGTGTGCACCAGGTGACGGACCGCGGCGCGCAGGTTCGGCAGTTCGAGACCCAGCCGCGCGACGGCGTCCACCTGACCGGCACCGTCGAGCTGCGGGGCGACGCGGCGCACCAGGGCGCAGTAGTAGTCCGCGTGGGCCCGCCGCATCTGTGCCGCCTCGCCGCGCTCCTTGAGGCGGCCGAGCGCATACTCGCGCACGATCGCGAGCAGCGAGAACACGCGTCGCCCGCCGACCTCGAACTGCTTCACGAGCGAGCCGTCCACCAGCGCCGCGAGCCCGTCGATCGCCTGACCGTCCCACGAGCGGCCGTGACCGAGCGCCTCGACGGCCTCCAGCGTGAACCGCGTCGCGAACACGCCGAGGTCTTCGAGAAGGTCGCGCTGCACCTCGGGCAGCAGGCTCACGCTCCAGTCGATCGTCGCCCGCATCGTCCGGTGCCGCTCGGGCAGGTCGCGCACGGCCGCCGTCAGCAGCGGCAGGCTCTGCCCGAGCCGCTCGGCGATGCCCGCGGGACTCAGGATGCGCACCTTCGCCGCCGCGAGCTCGATCGCCAGCGGCAGCCCTTCGAGCGTCCGGCAGATCGACGCCAGGTCGGCGGCGTTGCCGGGCGTCACGTCGAAGCCCGGGTCGATCGCCTTCGCGCGGTCGACGAACAGCGCCACCGCCGCCGTGCGCGTCGCCGGATCGAGGCTCGCCGGCAGATCGCCCCGGGGTGTCGGCAGCGGCGGCACCTCGTACACGCGCTCGCCGCGGATCCGCAGCACGATCCGGCTCGTCACGAGGAACGTCGCCGCAGGCGCCACCGTGTACAGCCGAACGAGGACGGGGGCGGCATCCACGATCTGCTCGAAGTTGTCGAGCACCAGCAGCACCTTGCGGTCGGCCAGGGCATGGGCGATGCGCTCCTCCAGGGCGGCCTCGCCGTTGTCGCGGATGCCGAGGTGGTACGCGATCGTCGGCAGCAGCAGCCCGGGCTCGAGCACCCCCTCCAGCAGCACGAAGTACACGCCGTCCGGGAACAGGTCGTCGCACGCGCGGGCCGTCTCGATCGCCAGGCGGCTCTTGCCGATGCCCCCGGGGCCGATGAGGCTCACGACCCGGTCGGTGCCGCGCGCCAGCAGCGTCCGGACCGACTCGATGTCGGCGTCGCGGCCGATGGTCGTCGTATACGGCACGGGCACCCGGCCCGCGAGCGATCCGGTCTGCTCGTCGGGACCGGCATCCGCCCGCGACTCGTCGAACCGCTCCGCGAGGAGCATCGCGAGGTCCGCGGCCACCTGATCCTCGAGCTCGGCCGCCGAGCGGAAGTGCAGGTAGGCGGCGGTGTCGTCGTTCTGGATGCGGGCGATGAGCGCACCGAGGCGCTCGTCGCGCGCGTCGGCGTCCTTGACGTAGATGAGCTTGGGCATCTCGCGAGGAGCCAGGTTGTACTCGTCCTCGAGCCCCGACACGTCTTCGCCGGGCGCCACCCACCCGTAGCTCTCGCCGTAGATGCCGACGAATACGTCGCTCTGCGCGAGATACGAGCGGTACAGCTCCCGCGGCGGATGCGGCCGGGCCCCCAGCTCGAACATCACCGGCGCGAGCCGCAATCGCTCGACGGCGGCCTTCACCGCCTCCCGCTCCTCCGCGAGCTCGCGCAGCGTCGAGCTCACGAACACCCGGATCCGCTGGTCGGGCGTGCGGATCACGGGGGATCGTCCCCCAGCCATGTCCCACATCATGGCCCTGCGGCGCGCGTCCCGCCATAGTTCCGGTACGGCGATATATCGAATGGATGCCGCCGCCTGGCCTTCTCGTGCACGCGGGGGGTCTTCCGGCCGGCGCCGCACGGGCGTACCTTGTGCGCCGGGGAGGGGATGCGAGGGGCGTCCCCCGTTCTTGGGAAGCAGGGGAACATGAAGCGATTGGTCGCGGGCTGTGCGCTCGCAGTCGGGCTGGTGCTCGCGGGCGCCGGGGTGGCGAATGCGGGAGAGGTGAACGGGAACGGGGACGACACCCCGGCGCCCGGCCACGCCGCATCGGAGTGCGTGTTCTCGGGGCAGGACACGCTCGACGCGATCGAGAACCCGCCTGACGCACCCGACTACAACCCGATGTTCAACGACGACGGCTTGGCGATGCGCGGCAACCAGAAGAACGGCTACCACGGCATCCAGAGCTACGGGATGTTCGTGAAGGCGGGACTGAAGGACATGGTGCCGTCGCCGGGGATGGCGTGCCGCGGCAACGCCGAGGCTCCGCCCGAGGGCTGATCCGCCTGATCCGCCGTCAAGGGCCGTCGCGCACGTCGCGCGACGGCCCTTTGCTGGGAACGGGCTGCGAGAATCGGGCTTATACCGCAGCACCCGAAACTCGTCAAGAATTCGACTGGACACGGCGCGTCGGCCGACGTATAGTGGGTCTTTGCGCTCTTGGATTCCCCCTGCCCTCATATGGTGGTCGGCTGCGCCTGCGCCCCCTCGCCCGTCGCGAGGCGTGGTGCGCGGGTTTCGGGGACGAAGAGCACTCCACCTGACGACAAGGAAACGAGCCCTACGGGCCCACGGAGGTAATCCCCTTGGCTGCTGCGAGCAACGCATCCAACCCCACCACCACCCCTAAGAACGGACGCGGAGCTTCCCGCCTCTCGTTCGCCAAGATCTCCGACACGCTGACGGTCCCCGACCTTCTCGCGCTGCAGACCGAGTCGTTCGACTGGCTCGTCGGCAACGAGGCCTGGAAGGCCCGCGTCGCCGAGGCGAAGGCCGCCGGGCGCACCGATGTGCCCGAGGTCTCGGGTCTCGAGGAGATCTTCGAGGAGATCTCGCCCATCGAGGACCTGAGCGAGACCATGCAGCTCTCGTTCACGAACCCGTACCTCGAGCCCGAGAAGTACTCCATCGAGGAGTGCAAGGAGCGCGGCAAGACGTACGCGGCCCCGCTGTACGTCGAGGCCGAGTTCATGAACCACCAGACCGGTGAGATCAAGACCCAGACGGTCTTCATGGGCGACTTCCCGCTCCAGACCGACAAGGGCACGTTCATCATCAACGGCACCGAGCGCGTCGTCGTTTCGCAGCTCGTCCGTTCGCCCGGCGTGTACTTCGACAAGACCCCCGACAAGACCTCCGACAAGGACATCGTGTCGGCGCGCGTCATCCCGTCGCGCGGTGCCTGGCTCGAGTTCGAGATCGACAAGCGCGACCAGGTCGGCGTGCGCATCGACCGCAAGCGCAAGCAGTCCGTCACGGTCTTCCTCAAGGCGCTCGGCCTCACGTCGGAAGACATCCTGAACGAGTTCGCCGGCTTCGAGTCGATCGAAGAGACGCTGTCGAAGGACACGATCCTCACCAAGGAGGACGCGCTCCGCGACATCTACCGCAAGCTTCGTCCGGGCGAGCAGGTCGCCGCCGAGGCCGCCCGCGCGCTCCTCGACAACTTCTACTTCAACCCGAAGCGCTACGACCTCGCCAAGGTCGGCCGGTACAAGATCAACCACAAGCTCGGTCTCGACAAGCCGCTCACCGACTCGGTGCTGACGGTCGACGACATCGTCGCCACGATCAAGTACCTGGTGCGCCTGCACCGCGGCGACGTCGTCTTCGACGGCGTGCGCGGCGGCAAGCC
>NZ_JBQCIP010000214.1:0-15731 GCF_051953575.1 Microbacterium sp. | reverse complement strand
GGATCGCGACCGTCAGCAGCGAGACGATGAGGAGGCGCAGCCTCCACGGTGACATGCTCATACGCGTTGCGGCCCGTACGACCGGGCGATCGACGCGACGGGGTGTGCCCCTGCGCAGCTTCGCGTCAGGGATCGGGCCCGACGGGCCCCGACGTCACTGTCGATTCTAGCCATTCTTTAGTCTAAAAACAACTAAAGGATCAGAACCGGTGCCGCGTCCGAGGACGGGGGCGGGCCGCCGGGAGTTCCGGGGCCAGCACCGGAGCACCGACGGTGCCCACGAGCTCGCCGATGCCCTCGACGCTCATCCGGACCTCGTCGCCCTCACGGAGAGCCGGGATCGTCGACCCCCTCCCCCACAGCTCGCCGAGGCATCCGCCGTTTCCGACCGTCCCGCTGCCGAGCACGTCGCCGGGGACGACGCGGGAGTTGCGCGAGGCGTACGCGACGAGCTCGGGGAAGGGCCACCCCATGTTCGAGACGAGGTCCTCGCCGACGAGCTCGCCGTTGATGCACACCTCGGCGCGGATGGCGAGGAAGCCGTCGGCGTCCACGTACTGCTCGAGCTCGTCGGCCGTGACGATCCACGGGCCGAGGCTCGTTCCGAAGTCCTTGCCCTTCGCGGGCCCCAGCCGCACCTTCATCTCGCGGCCCTGAAGGTCGCGCGCGGACCAGTCGTTCATGATCGTGTAGCCGAAGATGCGGGACCTCGCGTCCGCCGCGGTCAGGTTCGTCTCGCCGACGCCCGGGGCGTTGCCGATGACGACCGCGACCTCCAGCTCGAAGTCGAGCCGCTGGGTCACGGGCGGGGCGACCGCCTCGCCGGGGCCGAGGATCGTGTGCGGGTTGGTGAAGTAGAACGTCGGCGCCTCGTACCACTCCGGCGCCACGAAGCTCTTGCCCTCCACGCCCGCGCTCACGCCCTCGACATGCTCCTCGAACGCGACGAAGTCGCGGACGGATGCCGGCACCAGCGGCGCCAGCAGACGGACGTCGGCGAGCGCCGTGCCCGCCTCGGCCTCGACCCGGCCGAAGGCGGCGTGGGCGGCATCCGATCCCCCCGCGAGGATGTCGGCGACCGTCAGGCCGTCGGGGAACGGGACGACGCGATCGTCGATGACGAACCCCTCGCAGGCGGCGGTCCCGCCGGTCCAGCGCGCGATCCTCATGCCGAGACCTTCGTCCGCAGCAGCCCGTCGGCGTTGCCCGCGAGGATTCGGTCGGTGATCTCGGCGGGAAGGTCGGCGGACCGCACGAACGCGACGGGGTCGTCGAGTCCCATGTCGAAGGGGAAGTCGCTGCCCAGCAGCACGCGCGATCCGCCCGCGACCTCGACGAGGTGGCGCACCGCGATCGGGTCGTGCACGACGGTGTCGAACCACAGCTTCTTGAGGTAGCTCGACGGCTCGTGCGCGCACCGGCGCGCCTCGGGACGCACCCGCCAGGCGTGGTCGGAGCGCCCGATCGCGAACGGCAGGTAGCCGCCGCCGTGGGCGGCGACGATCTTGAGCCCGGGGTGACGGTCCAGCACGCCGGCGAAGATCAGGTGCGACAGCGCGACGGCGTTCTCGGTCGGCTGCCCGACGGTGTTCGAGAGGTAGAACCGGTCGAGCCGCTCGTCGAGGCTGCAGCCGAACGGGTGCAGGAAGATCACGCAGCCGAGTTCGGCGGCGCGCGCCCAGAACGGCTCCAGCCGCTCGTCCGAGAGCTCCACGTCGCCCGCGAACGACGAGATCTCGACCCCGGCGAGGCCGCGGCCGAGCACGGCGTCGTCGAGGTACTCCACGAGGTGGGCCGGATGCTGCAGCGGCACCACTCCCAGACCGACGAGGCGGTCGGGCGCCAGGGCGACGTGCTCGGCGATGAGCCGGTTGACCTCGCCGGCGACCCAGCCCGACAGGCCCTCGTTGGCCCACGGGTAGAAGTGGTTCGGCGAGACGCTCACCCACTGCCGGTCGACGCCCTGCTCGTCCATCGCGGCGAGGCGGGCGTTCACATGGGTGAGCTTCGGGATGCGGGCCCCGATCATGGCGCCCGATGCCTGCAGGCTCTCGACGCCGTTGCGCCGGCGCTCGAGGTCGGCCGCGGCGGCGACCTCTTCGGGAGCGCGACGCTCGACCTCGGCGTGCAGCGCCGGCAGCAGCAGGTGTGCGTGGACGTCGGTGGTCATGCGGGCACCGCCATCTGGTGGGCGATGCCGAACATGAGTCCCGCGACGTCGGCGTCGCGCACGCCGTCGAGCTGCCACTGGCCGAGCTGGACGGATGCCTCGACCACGGCCTTCGCCCGCGGCAGCCGGCGCGCGTGGAACTCGTCCCACAGCGACGCGTCCACCTCGTCGCGCGCCACCAGCAGCTCGGTGAGCACGAGCGCGTCCTCGAGCCCCTGCGCGGCGCCCTGCGCGATCGTCGGAGGGCACGAGTGCGCGGCGTCGCCGATCAGGACGACCCGGCCGCGGTTCCACGGGCCATCGACGAGGTGCTTCGTGAACCACGTGTAGTTCGCGTGGGCGCCGCCCTCGAGGTCGGCGCGGATCGAGTTCCACGGACCGTCGTAGGCGCGCGACTCCTCGAGCATGATGCGGGTGGCGTCCTCGTCGGTGATGTCGAACCGGTCCTGCGCCTTCTCGACGAGGAAGGCGTACATCGTGCCGTCGCCGGTGGGCGTGTACCCGGCGATGTAGACCGGGCCGCCGTAGTACAACTCACTGCGCACGACCTCGGCGGGCCGCGAGACGAACGAGCGCCAGATGCCCATGCCGGTCGGCTCGGGCTTGGTCTCGACGCCGATGAGCCCGCGCACGACCGAGTTCAGGCCGTCGGCGCCGATGAGCAGGTCGTACGTGCCGGCGGACGCGCCGTCCACGAGGACCTCGACGCCGTCATCGCTCTGCTCGAGCCCCGTCACGGTCGCGCCGAAGCGGACCTTCGCGCCGGCCTTCTGCGCGTGGTCGAGGAGGATGCGGGCGAGCGCGGGGCGCGGCATCCCCATCGCCGCCGGATAGTCGGGCCCACCGGTCTTGACGTCCGGGAGCTCGGCGACGATCGGCGCACCCGGCCCGGGCGCGCGCAGGTTGAGGCCCTCGAAGGGGTAGCCGGCGGCGCGGATGTCGTCCCACGCGCCGAGCGCGTCGAACACGCGCAGGGCGTTGCCCTGCAGCGAGATGCCGGAGCCCAGCGCGCTGAGCTCGGGCTTGGACTCGAAGACGTCGACCTCGACGCCGGCCTTGGCGAGCTGGATGGCGGCGGCGAGGCCGCTCACACCGCTTCCGGCGATCGCGACCTTGTTCACTGCGGTCATGTCGGTCAGAACCTCTCTGTTCTCGTTGTCGTCGGGGGGATCACAGGATCGCGACGGGGTTGATCGGCGAGCCGACCGCGCCGGTGATCGGAAGCGGCGGGGCCGACAGCAGGAAGTCCCATCTTCCCCGCGCCGCGCACGCGTCGGCGAGCGCGTCGAGGTTCCACATCTCGCCGATCGTGAGCCCGAGGTTCGGGATCACGACCTGGTGGAGCGGCTGGAACGCCGGCGCGTCGAACTCGTTCGGCCGCACCTCGAACCCCCACGTGTCGGCCGCGATGGCGGCGATCTCGGTGCGGTGCAGCCAGCCGGCCGTGGTGAGCGAGAGGCCCGGCGCCGCGCCCCCGGCGTAGTCGCCCCAGCCGTCGCGGCGCGTGCGCGCGTACTGCCCGGTGCGCACCAGCACGATGTCGCCCCGGCCGACGCGGCTCGACGCGCCCTGCGCGGAGATGGTCGCCTCGAGGTCGGCGACGGTGATCGCGTACCCGTCGGCGAGCTCGCCGGTCTCGGGCTCGAGATGGCGGCCCACATCGAGCAGGACGCCGCGCGAGACGATGACGGATGCGGCATGCTCGATGCCCGTGACCAGGTCGCCGTCGCTCGTGACGACGTCGCCGGCGCGCCGGCCGTTCCAGGCGCTGCCGTGGTCGAAGATGTGGCCGAGGCCGTCCCACTGGGTGGAGCACTGCAGAGGCATCGCGATCACGTCGTCGGCGCCGCCGATGCCGTGCGGGAAGCCCTGGTTGCCGCGCTCGGCGTCGGTGCCCGTGTCGGTCATGGTGTGCACCGGGTTGGTGCGACGACGCCATCCCTTCTGCGGGCCGTTCG
Source organism: Microbacterium sp. (assembly GCF_051953575.1). GTDB lineage: Bacteria > Actinomycetota > Actinomycetes > Actinomycetales > Microbacteriaceae > Microbacterium. Next base: position 11,603 of record NZ_JBQCIP010000214.1, on the reverse strand, counting down.
TGTCGAACGCCTGCGCGAGCGAGACCACCTCGCCGTCCTGCACGAGGGCGGCGGCCTCGACCCGCTTGGCGGCGTCGATGAAGTTGAGCGTGCCGAGGACGTCGTCCTCGCCCCAGCGGCGCCAGTTGCGGTACGCCTCGGCGCGCGCGGCGATCTCGGCCGCGGGATCGGCGCGATCGAGGTCGGCGGGATCCTCGCTCGGGCGGCTCATCGGGTCGCCTCCTCTGCGACGCAGCGCACGCTCTGGGTGCCGAGCCCCTGGATGCTGCCGGTCATCACGTCGCCGTCGCGCAGGAACCTCTTCCAGTGCTGGCCGTTGCCGGCAGGGCTCCCGGTCAGGAGGATGTCGCCGGGCAGCAGCGGCATGGTCTGCGAGGCGCCCGCGACGAGCGCGGGGATGTCGAAGAGCAGGTCGCTGGTCGAGGCATCCTGCATCACGTCGCCGTTGAGCTCGAGACGCACGTTCAGGTCCGCGCCGTCGACGAAGGGCGCCGGCACGAGGAACGGGCCGGCCGGCAGGAACCCGGGCGCGTTCTTGGAGCGGTACCAGTCGGTGCCGATCTCTTTCATGTCCTTGCGGAACACGAGGTCGCGCGTGGTGACGTCGTTGACGATCGTGTACCCGGCGACGTGGTCCAGCGCCTCGTCGCGCGACACCCGGAACGCCTCGCGGCCGATCACGACCGCGAGCTCGAGCTCCCAGTCGTGCACGTCGCTGTAACCGGGGAGCGTGAGCGCCACGTCGTCGCCGACCACGCACGCGGGCAGGCCGATGAAGAAGTACGGCTCGCCGTGCGCCTTGCGCTCGTCCATCATCGTCGCGGCGAACGCGCGCGCCTCGTCGGGCGTGCGGTCGGTGTTCTGGGTGAGTCCGGCGGCGACCAGTTCGATCACGTGCTGACGGTAGTTCGCGCCCGTCTGCAGCACCTGGCGCGGTTCGACCGGGGCCGTCAGCGTGACCTCGGACAGCGGCATCCACTCTCCGTCCGCATCCGCGAGGGCGCCGAGGCGCTCCCAGTCCGGCGCGGCGAGGAAGCCGTTGAGGTCGGGGGCGCCCAGCTCGTCGGGCCCGAGCGGGCGGATGCGGCCGTCGGCGACGAGGCCCAGACGCGCACCGGCGCCCTCGCGGTAGCGCGCGAGGGCGAAGGGGGCGTCGAAGCCGGCGGTCGGATCGTGGTGCGTCATTGCGGGTTCTCGCTCTCCATCGTGCGAAGTGGTGCGGCCAGGAGCGGGATCGGCTCCGCTCCTGGCCGTGTCTGTCAGCCCTGGCCGTGCTTGGCGTAGGGGTTCAGGAGCGCATCCTTGATCTCGTCGGGAACGCCCTCCTCGGTGGCGCTGGGCCCGTCCGCGGGCGGGAACGACTCCGTCATCGACATCGGCATGGCGCCGTTGCGGTAGAAGTTGTTCGAGCCCTGCGAGGGCTTCCAGGTGTTCGCCTCCCAGTCCGGCACGTAGTTGCGGTACCCGCCCGTGTTGAGCTCGATGCGCAGCGTCGACGGCTCGCGGTAGTAGAGGAACGTCTGCTCGCCGATGCCGTGGATGTTCGGGCCGTACTCGATCGGGACGCCGTTCTCCATGAGCGTGTCGGCGGCGATGAGCAGCTCCTCGCGCGTGTCGACCCAGAACGCGTAGTGGTTCACGCGGCCGGCGCGCGTCGAGCCGTCGAGCACGACGCCGAGGTCGTGCGACTTCTCGTTGGTGGTGAGCACCGAGAAGACCGAGATCGGCGCCTCGTCGAGGACGGTGCGGGCCATGAAGCGGAAGCCCAGCACGTCGACGTACCACTGCACGAAGGCGTCGACGTCGCTCGTCGCGACCGTGACGTGGTCGAGCTGACGGGGCGCCCCGGCGACCTTGCTGCGCTTCTCGGGACGGTCGGGATAGATGGATGCCGCCTGCGCAGGCGCCTGGTGCCGTTCGACGTCCCAGTGCAGCGTCATCGGGTGACCGAAGGGCCCGACGAAGCGGTACGCGCGTCCGATCCTGTAGCCGTCGAACCACTCGCCCTGGATGCCGGCGGCCTCCACGCGCTTCGCCGCTTCTTCGAGCGCCTCGGGGCTCGACGTCCGCCACGCCATGGTTTCGAGCGAGGGCTCGTCGCCCGGCACGACGACGACCGAGTACGCGTAGTAGTCGCCCCAGCAGCGGAGGTAGACGCGGCCGTCCTCGCGGGCGACCTCGGTGAGGCCGACCTGGTTGACGTAGAAGTCGACGGATGCGTCGACATCCGGCGACGTGATCGCCACATACGACAGATGTGACAGAAGCTTGATCATCTTCGATCCCTTTCGGTGAGTCATCGGGGTGATCCCGTCAAACACTTTCGCCGAAGTCGGGCATATCGAGGAATCCCATATTGCCTATCTTTCGGATCACCGACGTTTATGAGAATGCCGGTCCGAGCAAAGCGTTCCCGAGCAGCATGTCGTGGCGCAGATCCGCGAGATCGGCAGACGGCTGCCCGGCGCGCACCGCGGCGACGGCCCGCCGCAGGGCGACGCGCTCACGGGCCTCGAACCGGGTGGGAAGGATGCGGTCGCCACCGGCATCCGCCACCGTCACGACGGCCTCCAAGCCGGCGTCGATCTCGATCCGCTTCTCGGCGATCGTCGTGATGCGCACCCGGCCGAGGGCGGGCGCCCCCGGCTGCGCCGCCGCGACGACCGACACCGCCGCATCGGTCTCGGACGAGAGCAGGGCGAGCACGCGGCGGCCCGAGGACTCGCTCGTCCGCAGCGCGAGCGGAGCGCCCGCGACGACGCGGGCCCAGCCGACCGCCTCACGCAGGGTCGCCCGCAGAGCAGCGGCGGGCGCATGGCACTCGACGACCAGCGCGGCGGCGGGCGCGGCGTCCGCGAGCGCCTCCGATACGTCACGCACCATATCGGGGCGCAGCAGCGGCCTGTCGAGCAGGACGGGGATGCCGCCCGCGGACGCAGCGAGCGCCTCGAGCGCGTCGACGGGGGCGCTCCCCGGCCCAGCCACGACGACCGCCGCCGCGCCGGCGCCGATCGCGTCGGCCGCGATCGTCCACCAGTGGCCGTCGCCGCGCACGACGACGATCGAGCCCGCCGCGGACGCGGCGAGCTCGCTGCTCGCCGGCAGCTCGGCGACGGCGACACGGTACGCCTCGAGGTCGGTGCACACGCGCACGGTCATGCCACGGCTCCCGCCAGCTCGGACGCGGCATCGGCGAGGCCGAGCGCGTAGCGGGCGTCGTCGAGCAGCTCGTCGTACTCCACCGGCAGACCGGCGTCGAGCAGCTCCGCGAGCGCGCGCCACTCCGCGATGTAGCCGTCCCCGGAGTCGTGCGCGTAGATCGTGTCGCGGCCGTCGGCTGCGCGCACGCGCACGCGTGCCCCACCGGCGTGCACGAACGGCGGAGGGAAGGCGACGTCGAGTCGATCGGTCGCGGTCGCCACGGACACGCGCCACAGGGTGTCGCCTCCTCCCGGGAGCATCGTCGTCGTGAGCTGGACGGGGATGCCGCTCGCGACGAAGCCGACGGCGTACCCGATCGGAGCCAGCGCCCGGGCGAAGACGACCCGCTCGAAGCGCGGCGCGAGGTCGCGCACGAGGGGCAGGTCATGGATCGCGAGCCCCGTGAGCAGCTGCCTGACGACGCCGGCCGCGGTGCGGGGATCAGTGAGGTCGGGCACACCGCGTCCGCCCGCGGGGCCCTGCGACAGCTCGGTGACGAGATCGTGGTAGCGGCCGTTGGGTGCCAGAGCCAGCGTCACCGAGATCGAGACGACCGGCCCGCCGGAGGCGGTGAGGTGGTGCTTGGCACGCCCCCACGCCGGGTCGAAGTAGTGGTTGGTGCCGACGATCAACGGCACGCCGGCGCGCCGGCAGGCCTCGATCGCCTCTTCGGCCTCGCGAAAGCTCGTGCCGATCGGCTTCTCGCAGAAGACCGCGCGCTTGCCGGCGGCGACGGCGGCGATGATCTGCTCCGAGTGCCGGGGAGGAGGGCTGCAGATCGCCACGACCGCCACGTCAGGATCCGCCAGGAGCGACGCGGTCCCGGTCGACGACCGCGCGTCCACGCGGGTCGCGAGTCCGGCCGCCCGCCCGCTGCCGCCGTCGGCGATGTGAACCACCCGGAAGGCGTCGCCCAGTCGCGCGAGAGTCGGCAGGTGCAGCGCGGCCACTCCGGGGCCCGCGCCGATGATCCCCACACCGAGTGTCATGGACGGCCTCCTTGCTTTCGTTCGAACAGTACCTAAGTGCGACGCGGTTTGACTATAGATGGCTTCCGTTACGTACGAGACATGCGGGGTTATGTAAGAATCGACCATGGCCAGAGAGTCCACGCTGCGGTTCGGCGCACAGACCGACGAGATGACGAGCCTGCTGCGCATCGTCAACATGGTGCGCACCGGTGAGGCCGCGACCCGCCCCGAGATCGGCCGCGTGACCGGCCTCGGACGCGGCGTGGTGACCCAGCGCGTCGATCACGCGATCGAGATGGGCTACCTCGCCGACGGCGAGTTCGGCCCGTCGTCCGGCGGCCGTGCGCCGCGGACCCTCCGCTTCCGGGGCGACGCGGGACGCATCGTGGTCTGCGCCCTCGGCGCCCTGCACATCCACGTCGGCGTGGCACTCCTCGACGGCGATGTCATCGACCAGGAGCACTCGCCGTGGGACATCGCGCGCGGGCCGGCCGAGACGCTCGACAAGGCCCTCAGCATGATCGACGACGTGCTCGCACGCACGCCCGACGTACCGGTCTGGGGGATCGGCGTCGGCGTTCCCGGACCGGTGGACTTCGACAGCGGCCGCCCGGTCGCGCCGCCGATCATGCCGGGCTGGAACGGGTTCGACGTGCGGCGCCGTTTCGAACAGCGCTACGACGCCCCGGTGTGGGTCGACAACGACGTGAACCTGCTGACGTTCGGCGAGCGCGCGCGCCGCGACGACGAGCATCTCGACCTCATCTACTGCAAGATCGGCTCGGGCATCGGCGCCGGCCTCCTCTCGCACGGGCACATCCATCGCGGCGTCAACGGCGCCGCCGGCGACATCGGCCACGTACGGGTGCGCGAGTCCGACGCCCTCTGCCGCTGCGGCAAGGTCGGCTGCCTCGAGGCCGTCGCCGGCGGCTGGGCGATGATCCGCGATGCCCTCGCCGAGATCGAAGCCGGCGCCACGGGCGTGCTCGCCGCCGCCGTCGCGGAGGGCCAGGAGCTCACCCCCGAGCTCGTCTCGCTGTCGGCCGAGAACGGCGACGCGCTCGCGATCCGCCTCGTGCAGCGCTCGGCCCGCGTCGTCGGCGAGTCGATCGCGGCGCTGGTCAACATGTTCAACCCATCCGTCATCGTGATCGGCGGCGCCATGGCCGGCGCGGGCGAGCTGCTGCTGGCCGAGGTGCGGCAGCGCGTGTACGAGCTCTCGCTGCCGTTGGCCACGCGCGACCTGACGATCGCCCAGTCGGTCAACGACCGCCGTGAGCCGCTCCGGGGCGGCGTCGAGATGGTGCGCGAGCAGCTCTTCGAGGTCACCTTCCCGCGGTGGTTCGGCGACGGCCGCCCGTCGGTCGCCGCGATCCGCGGGGCCGTCGAAGCCGCGGCGTGATCTCGACCATGGTCACGCTTCTTACGAAAACAGACAAAAGCGTGTAACTTCCCGTCTGAAGCCGACGACGATCGGCTCCGACACGAGGGAGTGGACACGATGGCGCTGCCGCTGCTGCTGGACGACGCGCTCGTCGCGACGGAATCGGGGTTCGCCGTGCGGGTGAGCCTCCCTTGGATCCGGTCGATGCCACTGTCCAGCGTCACCGACGTCGTGGTCGCGATCGACGGCATCCCCGTCCCCGTCTCGGCGCGGCTCGGCGACCGCGACGTGGCGATCGACGCACTCGTCGCCGAGACGGCCTGGTGGTTCATCCAGGACCGCCTCGAACTGCGAGGCGATCGGATGCTGCCACCCGGCCCGCACGACGTCTCGGTGGCCTTCCGGCTCATGGTGCCGTACCTGCAGGCGGGGCCGTCGGGCCCGCTCTCGCTCCCCTTCCACGCCGAGCGCCCCCTCGGGCTCGGGGACCCGGCATCCGCCCATCGAACCGTGCGCGCCGCAGCTCCGGCGACCGTCCTCGAGGGGACGGACGCCGGGTGGGAAGCCGCCGACGTCGACGGATGGACGGTCTCGGCCAGCGCCTTCAACTGGACGCCCGAGGTCATCCGCGGCGAAAGCCCGGCGGCCGACATCGCGATCGGCGTGGTCGAGCAACGCGTCGCGGCGACCATCGAGATCGAGGCCGGCCAGGTGTGGCGGTCGTTCCCCGAACCCTCAGACGGCGACGTCGACGCCTTCCGCGAACGACTCGCCGCCGTCGGCGGTGCGGTGACGATCGTCGGCGCCAGCCTGGACGACTGGGCGACGCCCGCGCGTCGACGCAGCGAGCAGGAGCGCCTCGCGTTCCTGGTGCCTCAGCTGCAGGCCGCGGCCCGGCTCGGCGCCCGCGGCGTGCGCGTGCCGTTCGGCCAGGCGGGACCGGAGCTGCTGCGACTCGCCCAGCCGGTGCTGCACGAGCTGGAGGTCGTGCTCTACGAAGAGATCCAAGGACAGCAGACGCTCGACGCGCCCGCCGACGCGGCGAACCTCGAGCTGCTGCAGGCGCTCGGCGACCCGCGCATACGCGTCCTGATCGACATCAGCATGCTCATGCCCTCGCTGCCGCCGTCGTACCTCGACGAGCTTCGCCGGGGCGGCGTCGACGAGGACCTGGTGCGGCGACTGCAGACCGAGTGGCGCGACCCTGAGACCCATCAGGCGGTGCTCGCCGCCCTCCGCGAGGGGCGCGTGCCGCCTGCGGTCCACACGCTCTTCATGAATCTGCTCGTCCGCTTCGGCCGGTCCGACGTCGCCGACCTGGAGCCGCTGCTGGCCTTGACCGCGGGCGTGCACCTCAAGTTCTGGGACCTCGACGACGCCGACGGGCGGGTGTCGCAGCCCATCTCCGACATCGCCGCGGCGCTGCGGCGCACCGGCTTCACCGGCACGCTCACGAGCGAATGGGGCGGCCACGAATGGCTCGACGCCGATCCCACCGCGACGACGCGGGCACACCTCGCGCTCGCGGAGCGTGCGCTGTCGGGAGCGGATGTCGCCCGCTGACGACGGTGGCGGCACGCGGACGATGACGGCGCCCCGTTGGGGGGCGCCGTCATCGTCCGGTCAGCGCGGTTCGAGGCCGGCCGCGCGGTAGACGTCGTCGACGAGTTCCATCGTGCGCGCCGCATCCGCCGCCCGCAGCGGACTCGACGCCTCGGGCGCTTCGCCGGCGAGCACATCCCGCAGGTGCTCCAGCTGCTTCACATAGCTCGACTCCCCCTCGGCGACTTTCTCGTCGATCAGGATGCCGTCGCCCGACGTCACGCGCAGCGTCGCGCCCCACTGCGGGACGATCACGCTCGTCGCGTGCAGGGTCGCGGCGGAGCCGGCCACGTGCAGCAGCATCGCGCCGTCGTCGTCGCCGACGAACGAAGCCCGCACGCGGGCCGTGATGCCGCGGTCGAACGAGAGCACGAAGTCGGTCTGCAGGTCGACCCGGGGATCACCGTCGTACAGGCGGGCCGACGCCGACTGCACGTGAGCCTCGCCCCAGGCCGCGCGCAGCAGGTCGACGGCGTAGCATCCGACGTCCATCACCGCGCCTCCGCCCAGATCGCCGTCCAGCCGGATGTTGCCGGGCTTCACGACGAAGTGCGGGATGCTGAAGTCGATCTCGACGTCTTCGATATCGCCGAGCACGCCCGAGCGGAGCACCTCGAGCAGGCGCTGCGTGAACGAGTGCAGCCGGTAGTGGAACCCGACGAACGCCGACCGGCCGTTCGCGTCGGCGGCATCCGCGATGGCGCGCGCCCCGGCGCCGTTCGCCGACAGCGGCTTCTCGCAGAGCACGTGCTTCCCGGCCTGCAGCGCGGCGACCGCCCACCGCTCGTGCACCGTCGGCGGCAGAGCCACGTACACGAGGTCGACGTGGGGATCGGCCATCACTTGGGCGTAGTCGCCGGCCGCGGCGATCCCGAACCGATCGGCGAAGGCGCGGGCGCGCTCGGGGTCGCGCGATCCGACGGCGACCACCTCGACCCCCTCGACGAGACCCGCCGGCTCGACCATGGCCCGTTCGGCGATGCCGCCGGTCCCGAAGATGCCGACCCTCAGCTGTGTACCGGTCATGGTCAGCCCTCGTGGTTGTAGTACGGCCAGGGCAGGAACCGGCGCTCGCCCCGGCGATCGGGGCCGTTCAGCGACACCTCGCCGGTCGCGGCCCACTCGACGCCGCGCGGGAACAGGCGGATGAACTCGATGCGGCGGAACGTGTCGATGTCGTGGCCGATCGTGATCGTGAACGAGCGCCCCGTGCCGTACTCGTTGATCCACGCGATGGGCTGGTCGGTGTTGATGCCGTTGAGCTCGGCGATGCCCCCCTCGGGGATCACGACCGGGTAGTGCGACATCGGCCAGACCGGCGCCTTCTCGTAGGCCTCGAGGTCGTCGAAGGTCGTCAGGAGCACCCGCGCGCCATCGTAGAGGTCGACGCCGGTGAGGATGTCGTCGCCGGTCACCGTCCAGCGGGCGCTGATCCCCTCCGTGATGGGATGCCGCGGCTCGACCGTGTCGAGCTGCGCCTCGCCCCACGGCCGCGGGCGCAGGCCGGTCTCGTACGCGCTGAGCTTGGCGCCCCGCATGACGTTGTACTCCTCGGGGTAGCCCCAGCGGTCCTCCTGCGCGGCCGACCCGTGGAACCACACGATGCCCTTGCCGTCGTCGTGGACGAACTTCAGGATCGCGGCATCCGTCTCTTCTCCGAAGCCGACGGCCTTGTCGAAGAACCCGTCGCGGCCCTCGAACACGACGATCAGCACGTCGTACTTGTCGATGATGTCGGCGCCGAGACCGCGCGGGTCCTCGACGACCCGCACCCGAAATCGCCCGGTGTCTTCGAGCAGCGTCGTGATCCACTGGTTGTGCAGACGGAAGCTGCGGTGCTCGTTGTCGTGCTCGCGGGTCATGTGCCCCGACAGGATGAGGACGTTCAGGACGTCGGTCATGCGGGTTCTCCTTCATTCGCGGCGCGCCCGCGGGCACGCCGAACGGCGCCACCGAGGGCTCGGCGGCGGTCGGACGGGACGATCTAGTCGGTCTTGGTCGAGAAGGCGGCGTCGAAGGCGGCCGCCGGCGGCGTGATGGCGTTGAGCCTGCGGACGAAGGCGAGCGCCTCGGGCGCACCGTCGAGACGGTCCATCCCGGCGTCCTCCCATTCCACCGAGGTCGGGCCCTCGTAGCCGATCGCGTTGAGCGCCCGGAACAGCGGCTCCCACGGCACGGCGCCATGACCGGTCGAGACGAAGGTCCAGCCGCGGCGCGGGTTCGCCCACGGCAGGTGCGACCCGAGCACGCCGTTGCGGCCGTCGAGGTTGGTGACCGATTCCTTCACGTGCACGTGGAAGATGTGGTCGGCGAAGTCGAGCACGAACGCCACCGGATCGAGCTGCTGCCACATGAAGTGCGACGGGTCGAAGTTCAAGCCGAAGCTCTTGCGGTGGCCGATCGCCTCAAGCGTGCGCTTTGCGGTCCAGTAGTCGTACGCGATCTCGGACGGGTGCACTTCGAGCCCGAAACGCACGCCGACCTCTTCGAACACGTCGAGGATCGGATGCCACCGGTCGGCGAAGTCCTGATACCCCGCGGCGATCCACTCGTCCGACGCCGGCGGGAACATCGCGACGGCCTTCCAGATCGACGAGCCGGTGAAGCCGTTGACGGTCTTCACCCCGAGCTTCGCGGCGAACCGCGCCGTGTTCTTCATGTCTTCGGCCGCGCGCTGCCGCACGCCCTCGGGGTCGCCGTCGCCCCACACCCGGTCCGACAGGATGTCGCGGTGCCGGGCGTCGATCGGGTCGTCGCAGACGGCCTGACCGGTCAGGTGGTTCGAGATCGCCCAGACCTTCAGGCCGTTGCGCTCGAGGATGTCCTTGCGGGACTGCACGTACTCCGCGTCATCCCAGCGGGACACATCGATGTGGTCGCCCCAGCAGGCGATCTCGAGACCGTCGTAGCCCCACTCGCCCGCGAGTCGCGCCACCTCTTCGAAGGGGAGATCGGCCCACTGGCCCGTGAAAAGGGTGATCGGACGAGGCATCGCAGCTCCTTTGCTTTGTTGTTGAGTCAAACCTATCCGTCACATCCGCCGGTTCACAGAGCGGGCGACGGCACCTCTGCGCCGGTCCGCACCCAGGCCGAGTCGCGTTCCGCGCTCTCCTCGACGGCCGCGAGCACCCGCTGCACCGAGAGCCCCTCCGCGAACGACGGGTGCGGGTCGGTGCCCTCCGAGATCGCCGTCACGAGGTCGACGACCTGGTGACTGAACCCGTGCTCGTAGCCGAGCATGTGCCCGGCCGGCCACCACGCCGCGATGTACGGATGCTGCGGCTCGGTCACCAGGATCCGGGTGAATCCCTGCGTCGCCGCGGGCGCGGTGCGGTCGTAGAACCAGAGCGTGTTGAGGTCTTCGAGGTCGAAGCGCAGCGCGCCCCGGTCGCCCGACACCTCGATCGAGAGGTCGTTCTTGCGTCCGGTCGCGAAGCGCGTCGCCTCGAACGACGCGAGCGCGCCCGTCGACAGGCGCCCGGTGAAGATCGCCACGTCGTCGACGGTGACCTCGCCGTGCCCCTCCGCGGCGGTGCCCGACAGCCCCGACCCGCTCCCCTGCAGCGGCCGCGTCTTCACGATCGTGTCGACCACGCCCGACACGGCGTCGACCGTGAGCCCCGTCACGAACTGAGTCATGTCGATGATGTGCGCGCCGATGTCGCCGAGCGCCCCCGAGCCCGCGTGCTCCTTCTGCAGTCGCCACGCCAGCGGCATCTCAGGATCGACGAGCCAGTCCTGCCGGTAGGCGGCCCGCACCTGCGCGATCCGTCCGACCGCGCCCTGGGCGATGAGGTCGCGCAGGAGCGTCACGGCCGGCACCCGCCGGTACGTGAAGCCGACCATCGACCGGATGCCGCGGGCGGCGGCACGCTCGGCGGCATCCGCCATCGCCTCCGCCTCGGCGACGGTGTTCGCCAGCGGCTTCTCGCACAGCACGTGCTTGCCCGCCTCGAGCGCCGCGATCGCGATCTCGGCGTGCGAGTCTCCCGGCGTGACGATGTCGACGATGTCGATGTCGTCGCGCGCGATCACCTCGCGCCAGTCCGTCGCCGATTCCTGCCAGCCCCGCCGGGTGGCGGCATCCTTCACCGCCTCGGCGTTGCGCCCGACGATCACCGCCATCTCGACGTCGTCGGGAAGGGCGAACACGCGCGGCGCCTGACGCCAGCCCACGGAGTGCGCGGCACCCATGAAGCCGTAGCCGATCATGGCGACGCGCAGGGTCATGCGAGCACGACCTCGCGCTCGACCGGGACGCGGTTGGTGACGTACCGGCCGGGGCCGCCGTCGACGCCCGGCATGATCTGCATGTACAGCAGACGCATGGTCAGGACGACTTCGACGGTGAGCTTCTCGCCCTCCGCGGGCACGTGGTCCAGCGGGATCACGACATCCGGCCGGTCGGCGACGAACCACAGCGTCTCGGACTGCTCGGGCAGCTC
>NZ_JBQCIP010000213.1:0-11849 GCF_051953575.1 Microbacterium sp. | reverse complement strand
CGAAGATGCCGATGTTGAGCCAGGGGTTGCCCGGCGCCGAGGCGGGCGCGGCGTCTGCCGCGAAGACGATGCTCATCGGGAGACCTCCTCAGGGGTCGACGCGGAGCCGGCGGCGACCGACTCGCGGATCTCGCCCGCGATCGGGTCGAGACGGCGGTTCGCGAAGCTCACGTACCAGGTCGTGACCGCGAAGGTGGTGATGATCTGCGCGATGCCGAGCAGCATCGCGACGTTGACGTGGCCGAACACAGGGGTCGACATGAAGTCGTGCGCGAACATCGCCAGCAGCACGTACGCGAAGTACCACGCGAGGCACGCCACGAGGACGGGGAAGACGAAGCCGCGATGGCGCTTCTTCAGCTGCTGGAACCGTTCGGATTGCTGTACCGCGCGGTAGTCGACGTCGGGTGCCGTCGCCGCGCCCGGGGCCTCGTTGCCCATGGCTTCTCCTTCGAAGGGGGTGGATCGCGCAGCGCGTGCTGCGCGTGACGATGTTGCCGCGCCCGGCGGCCCGCGGACAGCCCGCGCCGCTCGTCGTCGACGAACGGCGTCGACGGTGCGACGAACGGGGGGCGGCCGCGCCGGGCGACGGATTACGCTGGCCTGAGAATGCCCGACTCGCTGCTGCTGTTCGCGGGCGCCGGCGCTGTTGCCGGGGCCGCCGCGGTGGGTCTCGTCGTCCTTCTGCGGCGGGTGCTGGTCTCGTCGCGGGAACTCGGGACCGACGCCGAGCAGGCCACCTACCAGACGCTCCACCTCGCGGCCCGCGCGGCCAAGCATCTGCGCGGCGGCGTGAGCCAGCTGGATGCCGTCAAGGCGGGCCGTCATCTGAAGTCGCTGCTCGGCTGCGACACGTTCGCGATCGTCGATCCGCACGGGGTCGTCGCGCTCGACGGCGACGAACGGCTGCGCGAGGTCGCCGCGGAACTGGCGGCCGCCGTGCACGCCGCCGGCAAGGCGCAGGTGCGCCGGGGGGTCGGCGACTGCGCCGATGTGGATGCCGTCGCCGCCCCGATCCTCATCGGCAGGCGTCCGGCCGGCGCGATCGTCGCGTTCGCGAGCCCGGTGCGCGCGGGACTCGTGCGCGCCACGGCCGAGGTCGCGGACTGGATGGCCGCGCAGATCGAGCTCGGAGAACTGGATGCCTCCCGCACGGCCCTGGCCGAGGCCGAGGTGAGGGCGCTGCGCGCCCAGATCAGCCCGCACTTCATCTACAACGCGCTGAACGCGATCGCGTCGTTCATCCTCACGGACCCGCAGCGGGCGCGCGAGCTCGTGCTCGAGTTCGCCGACTTCACCCGGTACTCGTTCCGGCGGCACGGCGAGTTCACGACGATCGCCGAGGAGCTGCACTCGATCGACAGCTATCTGCGCCTGGAGCGCGCCCGTTTCGGCGACCGCCTGCAGGTGACGCTGCAGATCGCGCCCGAGGTGCTCGGCACGGTCATCCCGTTCCTGTCGATCCAGCCGCTCGTCGAGAACGCGGTGCGCCACGGGCTCGAGGCGAAGGAGGGCGGCGGGCGCATCACGATCGAGGCGACCGATTCCGGCGCGTTCGCCGAGATCACCGTCGAGGACGACGGTGTGGGATTCGATCCCGAGCAGATACGCGAGGTCCTCTCCCCCTCGTCGGGTCCGCTCCGCACCGGTGCCGCCGGCGGCGCCACGACGGCCGCCTCACGCGACAACGTGGGGCTGCGCAACGTCGACGCGCGCCTCCGCCAGGTGTACGGCGAAGAGAACGGGCTCGTCGTCGAGACCCAGATCGGCGCCGGCACGCTCGTGCGAATGCGCATCCCCAAGACCCTGCCGAAGGCCGCATCGGCCACCGGCCCGATCCCTGCGAGCGCCGGACCATGATCGATGTCCTGATCGCCGACGACGAAGAGCCCGCCCTCGCCGCCCTCGCGTACCTGCTCGAGCAGGACTCCCGGATCGGCCGCGTGCACCAGGTGTCGACCGGGGCCGACGCGGTCCGGCTGCTCACCCGCGAGCGCATCGACGCGGTGTTCCTCGACATCCACATGCCGGGGCTCTCGGGGTTCGACCTCGCGCGAGCCTTGCAGCGGTTCGAGCACCGCCCGGCACTCGTCTTCGTGACCGCCGATGAAGAGGGGGCACTGGAGGCCTTCGACCTCGAGGCGGTCGACTACCTGCTGAAGCCCGTGCGGGGCGTGCGGCTGGAGCGCTCCATCTCGCGCGTGATCGACGCGCTGCGGCAGACCCCCGAAGCCTCCGCTCCCCCTGCCGCCGAACTGATCGCGGTGACCCTGGGCGGCACGACCCGCATGATCCGCCGCGACGACGTGCGGTACGTGCAGGCGCAAGGCGACTACACGCGCCTGTGCACTGCCGAGGGCGGGTTCCTCGTCCGCGTGCCGATCTCGGACCTCGAGCGCCAGTGGGCCGACGCCGGATTCGTGCGCGTGCACCGCTCGTACCTCGTCTCACTTGCCCACGTCGCCCAGATCCGCCTCGGCTCCGACCACCCGACCGTGCTCGTGGGCGATGCGGCGCTGCCGGTGAGTCGACGGATGCTGCCAGGACTGCGCGACCGGCTCGCCCAGTCGACCGTGCGGGCGGATCCGTGACCGGCGAGAGCGGCGAGACGAGCGGCCGCCCCGACGCGGCCGACCCGATCGGCGCGGGGGGACAGCTGCCCCCGCGACCGGAGCGCGTGCGCGTGACGGCGGCGGGCCTCGGCGGCCCTGCGCGACCCGCGTTCGATCTGCGCTCCCCGGCGCCGGCCGGACGCGCGACGGAGCCCTCGGCCGTGTACGTCCGCTCGCTCATCCGGTCGCAGCTGCGGCTCGGCATCTCGGCGGCCATCGGGTTCGTCGTCGCCACCGTCGCGTTCGTGCTCGTCCTCGCCCTGGTGCCGGACCTCAGTGCGGCGGTCGTGTTCGGGGTGCCGGCATCCTGGCTCCTCCTCGGGTTCGGGCTCTACCCGCTCGCCCTCACCGTCGCCGTCCTCTACGTGCGGGCGGCGGCCCGCAACGAGGCGCGGTACCGAGCGCTCACGGTGGACGAATGAACCCCTGGGTGGGGTACCTGAGCATCGCCGCGGTCGCGGCGGCGTCGACCCTGATCGGCTTCTACGGGGTGCGGATCTCGCGCACGACGAGCGACTTCTACGTGGCGAGCCGCACCGTGCGGCCGTGGTGGAACGCCTCGGCGATCGGCGGAGAGTACCTCTCGGCGGCGTCGTTCCTCGGGGTCGCCGGGCTCGTGCTGCTGACGGGGTCGCAGGGCATGTGGTTCCCGATCGGCTACACCGCGGGGTACCTCATGCTGCTGCTGTTCGTCGCCGCTCCGCTGCGCCGCTCGGGCGCGTACACGATCCCCGACTTCACGCAGGCCCGCCTGGAGTCCACCGGCGTCCGCAGGGTGACGAGCACCCTCGTGATCGTCATCGGGTGGTTCTACATCGTGCCGCAGCTGCAGGGTGCGGCCCTCACGGTGCGGATCACCACGGGAATGCCGGCCTGGGCCGGGTCCGTCGCCGTCGCCGTCATCGTCGCTGCGGTCGTGATGGCCGGCGGCATGCGCTCGATCACGTTCGTGCAGGCGTTCCAGTTCTGGCTGAAGCTCACCGCGCTCGCGATCCCGGCCGTCGTGATCCTCATCGTCGCCGCGGGCGGGGTGCCGGGGCTGGTCGCGCAGGCGGCATCCGTCGATCCGTTCCCGGTCGAGGCCGGGCCGCCGGGGCTCGACGCCTACCGCACGGTGTCGCTGATGGTCGCACTGCTGCTGGGCACCCTCGGCCTGCCGCACGTGCTGGTGCGCTTCTACACGAGCCCTGACGGCGTCGCCGCCCGCCGCACGACGGTCATCGTGCTCGCTCTGCTGTCGGCGTTCTACTGCTTCCCCACCGTGTTCGGCCTGCTGGGCCGCGTGTTCGCGCCGGATCTCGCCCAGGGCGGTCAGGCCGACGCGCTCGTGCTCATGCTGCCCGGGCGCCTCGTCCCCGGCTCTGCGGGCGTGCTGCTGACGGCCCTCGTCATCGCGGGCGCCTTCGCGGCGTTCCTGTCGACGACGTCGGGGCTCGTCGTGTCGCTCGCGGGCGTCATCAGCCAGGACCTGCTCGGCGGCAGCGTCCGCGGCTTCCGCATCGCGGCGCTCCTGGCCACGGTGGTGCCGCTGCTCGTCGCCCTCGCGACCGAGTCGTCGGGCCTCGCCGGCAGCGTCGGCCTCGTCTTCGCGTTCACCGCCTCGACGCTGTGCCCCGCACTTCTGCTCGGCATCTGGTGGCGCGGGCTCACCGCGCGCGGCGCCGTCGCCGGCATGCTCACCGGCGGCACGCTGTCGGCCGTCGCGATCTTCGGCGGCGGGATGCTGGCGGCCTGGGCACCCGGCATCCGCCCCTTCCTCGAACAGCCCGCGGCCTGGACCGTCCCCGTGGCCGTGGCGGTCATGATCGTCGTCTCGAAGACGGACCGCCACGGCGCGCCGCGCGGCGTGGACGCGTTCCTCGCGCGCCTGCACACGCCTGAAACGGTGACCAGACCCGAAGGAATGGCCAGGCCCGAGGCGTGACCGCGGCCCCGGCTACGCGATGCGCGTGCCCGACGGCAGCCGGCCGGCCGGCGTGCGTGTGCGGACCCATGCCCACCACAGCAGCCCCGCGGCCAGCAGCAGTTGCAGGGTCATGCCGACGAACCAGCTCGGGGCGGACTCGTCGACGACCTCTTGCGGGGACGGCTGGTCCCGCTGCTGGGCGGGTGAGCAGTCGTCGTAGCGGCTCTCGAGCTCGGGGGCCTGCTGCGCCGCCCGCACGCCGAACTTGATCTGCCCGAACAGGTCGCGCGGATACCCCTCGGGGCTGAACTCCGACGGGGTCGCGTCGGCGAGGATGACGAACGGGTTCGCCGCAAGCAGCCACCACACGTGGTCGAACCGCGGCACCTCGTACGTCGACGTCGTCCACGGGCCGCACGACAGCTGGACGTCGTCGTCGCAGGGGTAGTCCTCGCTCGGCTCCTCACCCGGCGCGCACGGGTAGGTGTCGCCGCTGTACTGGCCGAAGTCGAGCGAGCGGTAGTGCGTCGTCACCTCCGAGCGGACGGTGAAGCCGACGAGCGCGAACGCGATGACCGTGCCCACCACGAGCGCCATCACGACGAGGTACGTGGTCGCGACCGAGAACAGCGGGCGCGAGAGGATGCCCGACAGCGCGACTCCGATGGCGGCGATGACCCCCACCTCGAACACGAGCACCAGGAGCGAGACGGTGATGGTCGACGGGTCGCCGCCGCCCGCGAGCGTCGCGACGACGAGGAACGGCAGCGAGACGGCGACGAACGCGAGGCCCGTGATCCAGGCGGCGAGCACCTTGCCGAACAGGATCTCGGCGGTCGTGGCGAGCGTGACCTGCACCGGCGCGAGGGTGGCGGCATCCCGATCGCCGTTGATCGCGTTGCCCGAGAGCGTCGGCGAGACCAGCACGATGAGCAGGAGGGTGATGTAGACGATGGTCGAGTAGATGGCACTGCCCGGCTCGGGCACCGAGCCCCACGCGAGGAACGACAGCCCCGTCACGATGACGAGCAGCAGGGCGAACACGCCCAGCAGCACGTACCAGGCGACACTGCGGGTGCGCTGCGTCAGCTCGAGCCCGATGATGGTGCCCAGTCGCTGCCCGCTCATGACGCCGCCCCGTTCTCGGGCGCGGCTGTGGGAGGAGCGGATGCCGGCGGCGGGGGCGGCGCCTGCGGCGGGCGTCCGTCGCCGAGGTCGAGGAACGTGCGCTCGAGGGATCCCTGCGCCGCCGCGAACTCGACCACGTCCAGCCCCTTCGTGACGAGGTCGCGCAGCGCCGCGGCCGCATCCTCGTCGGTCTCGAACGACACCACGACGTCACGCCGGTCGACGCCGACCGCGTGGCCCGGCACGTCGAGCGCCGCAGCGACGCGCTCGACGGCTGGGGCTCCTTCGACGCCCGCCAGGCGCACGCGCCACGGCCGTGCGCGGCGGGAGGCCGCCTCGACGCGGGCGGGGTCCACCGTGGCGCCGGCGAGCAGGAACACCGCGTCGTCGACGACCTCTTCGAGCTCGGACAGGATGTGGCTCGACACCAGCACCGTGCGGCCCTCCGCCGCGAACCGCCGCAGCAGCAGGCGCAGCTCGATGCGCGCCTGCGGGTCGAGGCCCGACGCGGGCTCGTCCAGCAGCAGCACACGCGGGTCGTGCACGAGGGCCCGCGCGAGGCCGAGCCGCTGCTTCTGGCCGCGCGACAGCACGCGCGCGGGCGCATCGGCGAGCTCGACCAGTCCGACCTCGGCCAGCAGCGCATCGGCGCGCACGGCGGCCTCGGGCTTCGGCATGCCGTACAGCCGCGCGGTCACCACGAGTGTCTCGCGGGAGCTGAGCGAGTTCCACGCGCCGAGGGCGTCGGGCATCCAGCCGAGCCGGGCCCGCGCGGCCTGCGGGTCGGCGACCGGGTCGATGCCGTCGATGCGGATGACACCGGCATCGGGCGCGAGCAGCGACGCCAGCATCAGCAGCAGCGTCGTCTTGCCCGAGCCGTTGGGGCCGACCAGTCCCGTGACGCGGCCGGCACGTGCGTGCAGCGACACGCTGCGCACGGCCTGCACCTGACCGAAGGCCCGCCGCACCCCCTCCACCACGATGCCGGGCTCCGGCGCGGGCGCGGGCGGTGCGGCGGCGGTGCCAGGCGTGGTCATGGGGTCACCCTAGCGGGACGCCGGACGCGACCGCGGATCATCGCCCGAGCGTCACCGGCGGAAGAACTCCACCCCCAGATCGGGGTGGTCGACGAACACGCCGTCGATGCCGGCATCCCGGATCACCGACCACTCGCCCTCCCAGTCGCCGAACTCGGAGGGACCGCCGCGTGTGCGGAACTGGCCGATCAGGAAGCGGTTCTCGGGACGGCAGGTCCACGTGAACACCCGGAGGCCGCGCTCGTGCGCGTCCGCGACGACGGGCGAGGGCCCGCTGGTGCGCCCTAGCCGATCCGGGGCCAGGATCATGCGCTTGTCGACGCTGATGCCGTCCACCCGCCCGACCAGCCCGTCGAGCCCCGCCGGCGACGCGGTGTGCGCATAGGTGGGGGCGTTCTTGCCCTGTGCGGCCGCGAGATCGAACGGACGCCCGGCGGCCTCGAGCAGATACACGTAGGACGCCGGGATGCCCCGTTCCTTGAGAGCCAGCAGCACCGTCGACTCGAACGACTCGACGACGAGCGGCCACTGCCCCGCATCCCACCCCGCCTCGCGCAACTCCGCCTCGACGAGCGCGGCGACGTCCCAGCCGAGGGAGGCGAAGTACGTCGCATGCTTGATCTCCAGCACGACGCCGATCTCACGCCCCTGGTCCAGGGATGCCTCCCGCGCGGCGTCCAGCACGTCGCGCAGTCGCAGCACCGTCTGCTCGCCGTCGAACGTCGCGCTCGACGGCCGCAGGTCGGCGATCCGCTCGCGGCAGTGCAGCGTCGAGAGCTCGTCCCACGTGAAGTCCTCGGTGAACCAGCCGGTGAGGGCGTTCCCGTCGACCGTCCTGGTCGCGCGGCGGTCGGCGAACTCGGGGCGCTCGGCGACATCGGTCGTGCCCGAGATCTCGTTCTCGTGCCGCACCACCAGCACCCCGTCGCGCGACACCACGACATCGGGTTCGACGGCGTCCACCCCCAGCTCGAACGCGAGGGCGTAGGACGAGCGGGAATGCTCGGGTCGATACCCGGGCGCCCCACGATGACCGATGACGAGCGGAGTCCGGCGCGGCATCGCACCAGGCTAGCCCGGGCGCCGGAACGGCCGGGCCGCCGGCATCCGTTCATAGTCCTCTCACAGGGCCGGTCCGACCCCGGAGGCACGTGTTCGGTTAGTGTGGATCAACAGCACCGTGCTGGGATTCCTTGACATTGGAGTGTGAGAGCAGTGGCCCTCAACAACCCCGCGTTCAACAACCCGGCCTTCCAGGACCCGAAGGCCGTCCAGACCTACCCCGGGGGTGCGCAGGCAGGCAACCTGGGTGCGCAGACCCAGTACGCCTCGGCGCAGCAGACGGCGACGGATGCCGCAGCGCAGGCGCAGCTCGAGGGCATGTACGCGGCTCCCGCCGCCGGCGCCGCCGAGACCGGTCGCATGTCCTACGAGGACACCATCTGGAAGACGGTCGGCCTCTTCGCCGTCCTGCTCGCCTTCGCCGCCGGCGGCTGGGTGTGGACGATGGCCGGCGTCACCGCGCTGAACCCGAACCCGAACATCCTGCCGTGGGTGATCGGCGCACTCGGCGGTTTCGTCCTCTCGATGGTCGTCATCTTCACCTCGCGCAAGAAGATCCGCCCCGGCCTGATCTTCGCCTATGCGGCGCTCGAGGGTCTCTTCATCGGTGGCATCTCGGCGTTCTTCGAGTTCATCTGGCCCGGCATCGTCGTGCAGGCGACGCTCGCCACACTCGCCGTGGTCGGCGTGACCCTGGCTCTGTTCGCCAGCGGCAAGATCCGCGCCTCGAAGCGGGCCACGAAGGTCTTCCTCATCGCGATGGTCGGCTACCTGGTGTTCTCGCTGGTGAACATCATGCTGATGCTCTTCAACGTGCCGATCGCCGGCGGCCCCTTCGGCATGCTCAGCAATGAGGGTCCGTTCGGCATCCCGTGGGGTGTCCTCATCGGCGTCTTCGTCGTCATCATGGCGGCCTACTCGCTGGTGCTCGACTTCGACAACATCCAGCAGGGCGTGCGCAACGGCGCCCCGCGCCA
Organism: Microbacterium sp.; assembly: GCF_051953575.1. Taxonomy (GTDB): domain Bacteria; phylum Actinomycetota; class Actinomycetes; order Actinomycetales; family Microbacteriaceae; genus Microbacterium. The sequence goes on along the minus strand of NZ_JBQCIP010000213.1, from coordinate 3,127 downwards.
GTACGGCTGGCTCGCCGGCTTCGGCCTCATGGTCACGGTCGTCTGGCTGTACGTCGAGATCCTGCGCATCCTCGCGATCGCACGCGGCAACAACTGACCCGCTTTTCTCGAAGAGGCCGTCCGCACGCCGGGCGGCCTCTTCGCGTTCCCGGGCCCTGTGCCGGTAACCTGCGCTGAGACAGGGGGGAGGCAGGATGAAGCGCGGTTCGAACATGCCGGCGGTGGGCACGTACAACCAGACGCTCGTGCTCGACCTGATCCGGCGGTCGCCCTCGGGGCTCAGCCGCATCGAGCTCGCCGCCCGCACCGGGCTGTCGGCGCAGACGCTCGGCAACGTGGCCCGCAAGCTCGCCGCGGAGGGCTTCATCGTCGAGGGCGACCGGGTCGTCGCCGGCCCGGGCAAGCCCCGCACGCCCCTCCAGCTCGACCGGACGGCGCGGTACGCCGTCGGCATCCACCTCGACCCCTCGGTCGACACGTTCGTCGTGGTCGACCTCTCGGGTGCCGTCATCGCGCACACGGAGCGTCCTCCCGCCGACGATGCCGACGCCGCGGAACTGATCGCCGCCCTGGCCCGCGACGCGAACGCCCTGCTGCGGTCCGCCGACGTGCCGCTGGAGCGCGTTCTCGGCATCGGCGTCGCGGTGCCCGGGCCGATCGACGACGACGCCGGCACGGTGCTGACGCCCCCGCTGCTGCCGAGCTGGCACCATACGCGCCTGCGCGAGCTGCTCGCCGAGGCCACCGCGTACCCGGTCGTCGTCGAGAAGGACGTCGTGGCGGCGATGGTCGGCGAGCTGTGGGCGGAGGCAGACCACGCCCTCGACGATGCCGCGCTGGTGTACTACGGCGCGGGCATCGGTCTCGGGATGGCCGTCGACGGCGAGGCCGTGCGGGGCCGGACGGGCAACGCGGGCGACATCGGCCACCTGCTCGTCGATCCGGACGGTCCGCAGTGCCCGTGCGGCAGACGGGGATGCTTCGGGGTCGCGGTGGCACCGGAGCGCCTGCTGTTCGACGCCGGCGTGACGTCGTCGCCCGTCATCGCGCCGACGGCGGTGTGGGACGCGATCGACGAGCTGCGCGCCCGCATCTCGGACGGCGATCGTCGCGCCCTCGACGTGCGCGACCGCGCCGCGCAGACGTTCGCGCAGGCCATCGTGCTCGTCAACAACCTGCTGGACGCACAGACGTTCGTGATCGGCGGGCCGGTGTGGAGCCGTCTGGGCGGCGCGCTGCGTCCCGCGCTGGATCTCGCCCTCCCCCGCGTGCCGCAGATCGCCACGACGCGGCCGGTCGTGCTGCGCGAGGCACGCCTCGGAACGGACCTGGCGGCTGCGGGTGCGGCATCCCTCGTCCTCGACGGCGCGTTCACCGCGCGCGCGTCGGATCTCATGATCAGCACTCCCTGACGCCGGCCGTGCCGCCGCGAGATCACCTCTTGACATGTTTATTAAACATGTTTGAATAACACCTGCGCGAGGTCTGCGCATCCCCCAAGAGTGAGCAAAGGAGCTTTCATGAAGAGATCGGTCATCGGGCTCGGCGTCCTTGCGATCGGCGGCCTGACCATCGGGCTGACCGGCTGCGCGGGCGGCGACGCGGGTGTGGACGGCGACACGCTGCGCATCGCATACCAGAAGACGGCCTCGTTCACGGCGATGGACGAGCTGATGAAGAAGGTCAAGGGCGAGTACGAGAAGGAGTACCCCGACCGCAAGGTGGAGCTCGTCCCGATCGAAGCGGAGCAGGACCAGTACTTCACCAAGCTGGCGCTGATGAACGGCTCGGCCGACACGGCCCCCGACGTCATCTACGAAGACACGTTCCAGATCCGCTCCGACGCCGCCGCCGGCTATCTCCAGCCGATCGACGACTACCTCGCCGACTGGGACGGCTGGAGCCTCTACGACGAGGGCGCCAAGCAGGCCGGCCTCGGCGACGACGGCAAGACGTACGGTGTGTCGCTCGGCACCGACACCCGCGGCATCTACTTCAACAAGGAGCTGCTCCAGGCCGCCGGCCTCCCCGCCGACTGGCAGCCCGAGTCGTGGGACGACATCCTCGACGCGGCGCGCGCGGTGAAGAAGTCGAACCCCGACGTCACGCCGCTGAACATCTACGCCGCGAAGGCCGCGGGCGAGGCGACCTCGATGCAGGGCTTCGAGATGCTCCTGTACGGCACCGAGGACGAGCTGATGGACACCTCGTCGAACAAGTGGGTCACCGGCTCGCAGGGCTTCCTCGACGCGCTGACGTTCTACCAGACGGCGTTCGATGAGGGCCTCGGGCCGGATCCCGCCGACGCGCTCGACGCGGCCTGGGGCTCGAAGGTGCAGAACGAGCTGCTGCCGCAGGGCAAGCTCGCCATCGCGATCGACGGCTCGTGGCTGCCGAGCGGCTGGATCTCGGGCGACAACGAGTGGCCCGAGTGGGAGGACACGCTGGGCCTCGCCGCCATGCCGACGCAGGACGGCGGCGGCGACGGATTCACCTCGATGTCGGGCGGCTGGACCCTCGCGGTCGGCGCGCACGCGTCCGACCCGCAGGCCGCGTTCGACTTCATCGCCCAGGCGCTGACGCCCGAGAACGCCCTCACCTATCACGAGGAGGCCGGCCAGATCGCGGTGCGTTCGGACGTGGCATCCAGCCAGGAGTACCTCGACTACAACCCGTCGTTCGAGTTCTTCTCGTCGCTCGTGGCCTACACGCACTTCCGGCCGGCCACGCCCGACTACTCGCAGATCTCGTCGAACATCCCCGTCGCGACCGAGTCGGTGATCACCGGCCAGGCGACGCCCGAGGACGCGCAGAAGGCCTACGACGAAGCGCTCATCGGCATCGTGGGCGAGAAGAACACGCAGGCCGGCTGATCCGCACATGACCGCCGTCATCGCCGACGGCCTGGCGGGGGGGGGGGGGGGGGGGGGGGCCGGGGGCCGCGGGCGCGGCCCCCCCCCCCCGCGCGGGCGCGCCCGCCGCCCCCCCCCGCCGGCGGCGGGCCCCCCCCAGCCCCGCGCCCCACCCCCCCCGCGGCGCCGGCGGGGGCGGCGGGGGGGGGCGCGCGGGGGGGGGGGCGCCGCCGCGGGGGGGGGGCCCCCCGCGCGCGCGCCCCCGCCAGGCCGTC
>NZ_JBQCIP010000212.1:0-8099 GCF_051953575.1 Microbacterium sp. | reverse complement strand
CAGACGACGCTGTCGGTCGACGAGACCATGGAGACCGTCCGCCGCCTGCGGGCGCGGTTCCCGCAGCTGCAGGATCCGCCGTCGGACGACATCTGCTACGCCACGCAGAACCGTCAGGTCGCTATCAAGAAGGTCGCCAAGGACGCCGACCTCGTGATCGTCGTCGGCTCGGCGAACTCGTCGAACAGCGTGCGCCTGGTCGAGGTCGCCCTCGAGCACGGCGCGAAGGCCGCGTACCGCGTGGACTACGCCGACGAGGTCGAGCAGGCCTGGCTCGAAGGCGTCGAGACCGTCGGCGTGACCAGCGGCGCATCGGTGCCCGAGGTGCTCGTGCAGGAGGTTCTCGACGACCTCGCCGCCGCCGGGTACCGCGATGTCGAGCAGGTGCGCACCGCGGAGGAGGACCTCATGTTCTCGCTTCCGAAGGAGCTGCGCCAGGACATCACCGGCAAGCGCGACGAGCGCGCCCTCGGCGGGCGGAGCCGCGCATGAGCGACGGCGACGCGCGCCCCGCGCCGCAGAGTGCGGAAGCACCGCGCCCCCGGCCGGACAGTGCGGAACCATCGCGACCCCGTCCGCAATACGGCGAGTACGCCAGCCCCGAGGAGCAGCGCGCCCGCATCCAGCAGCCCGCGCCCGAGTGGCAGCAGCCGGCGACTCCCGCGGCGCCGGTGATCGCGGATGCCGCAGCGGCCGGCATCCGCTCGCCGCAGCAGGCGCAGGATCTGCAGCCGCCGGCCGGCGCACCGGTGCGCACCCGCATGGCCGACCGCGTCATCACGATCGCACTGCTCGTGTACGGGCTGTTCAACGTCGTGACGTCGTTCCCGTCGTTCCTGGACTACGGCACCTACGCCGAGACGATGTTCGCGGTGATGGGCCTCGATGCCACCCTGTCGGACCCCGGAGCCGGGCGTCCGTTCGGCATCGCCGCCGCCGTGGTGCTGGCGCTCGGCTGGATGGCGACCGCCGTGGTGTCGCTGTGGAGCCTGCGGCGCGGCCGCCTCACCTGGTGGATCCCGCTGGTGGCAGGCATCTTCTTCACGTTCGTGACCGGTGTGCTGATGGCGATCCCGCTCATGAGCGACCCCGCCGTCGTGAAGGCCCTGCTGGGCACCACCGGCGGCTGATACCGCGACGAACCCGGCCGCGGCATACTCGGGAGCACGAGGGCGCGCTCGGTTGAACCTCCGGGGCACGCGTCTCGTGTCCTCAGCGGAGGTGACGGATGCCGCGAACCGGGCTCGAGCGAGGGTCAGGCCCCGGCGGCAGGGCGACGCGGCGCGACGCACTGCGGCTGGAGGCGCTGTACGACGCCCATGCAGCGCCGCTGTGGCGCTACGTCGTGCATCTGACCGGCGACCGTGCCGGCGCGGACGACATTGTGCAGGAGACGCTGCTTCGTGCCTGGCGCACGCCCAAGATCCTCGGCGAGGACCCCTCCGCGACGCGATCGTGGATGTTCACCGTGGCGCGCCATCTGGTGATCGATGAGGCCCGCAGCGCCCACCGACGCCGCGAGGTCGACGTCGCCGAGGTGCCCGAGCGGGTCGCGGGCGACGGCACCGATGCGCTGTTCGAGGCCATCATCGTCGAAGAGGCGCTCGCCGCACTGTCGGCCGAGCACCGTGCGGTGGTCGTGCGCGCCTACTATCGCGGGCTGTCGGTCGCCGAGATGGCCGGCGAGCTCGACATCCCGCCCGGCACCGTCAAGTCGAGGCTGCACTACGGACTGCGCGCGCTGCGGCTCGTCCTGCAGGAGAAGGGGGTGACGCGATGAGTGCCGACCACGCGCGCTTCGCGGACTGGGACGCCGCCTACGTCGTCGGCGCGCTGAGTGCCGCCGACCGTCGGCTGTACGAGGAGCACCTGGACGACTGCCCGCAGTGCCGTGCTGCGCTCGCCGACCTCGCCCCCACACTCGGTCTGCTCGCCCGCGTATCCCCGGACCGCGCCGAAGCGCTGCTCGACGGTGTCACCGCAACCGCGGGGGCGACGGCATCCGGCCCCGACCCTGCGAGCCGCCAACGGCTCGTGGCGGTCGGCGCGCGCATCACCCGCCGCAGGCGCACGATCGTGTGGGGGAGCGTGGTGGCCGCGGCGGCAGCCGTGGCGATCGCGGTGGCCTTCGCGGTCCCGACCCTGATCGCGCCGGCCGTGCGACCTGCCGAGATCGTCGCCCTGCAGCCCGTGACACAGGTGCCGCTGACGGCCACCGTTCAGCTCACGGACGTCGCGTGGGGCACACGCATCGACATGACGTGCACGTACGGTCCGAGCGACGATCCGTACGCGCCCGCGCAGGAGTGGCCGTACGTGCTCGTCGTCACCTCGACCGACGGCACGACGAGCGAGCTGTCGTCGTGGCGCGCAGGACCCGGGTCGACTGCCCGCCTGCAGGCGGGCACCGCCCTCGACGCGGACGAGATCGCGTCGATCGAGGTGCGCGCGATGGCGGACGGCAGAGTCCTGCTGCGCGGACAGCCCTGAACGGCCCGTGCTCGGTGACGCTCGTTACGATGGGCGGATGCCTCGACTCGTCGCCGTGTGTGTGGTCCGCCAACTGCGTCCCGATGCCGGCTCGGTCGGCGTCACCGCGATCGACAAGGGGGCCGTGGACGGTCCCGTCCGCGTCGGGCCGTACGGCGTCTACGCCGACGTGCAGGCGGACCGCAAGCACCACGGTGGGCTCGACAAGGCGCTGTACGCGTACGCCGCCGAGGACGCGGAGTTCTGGGAGTCCGAGCTCGGCCGGGAGCTGCCGCCGGGCTGGTTCGGCGAGAACCTGCGCGTCGAGGGGCTCGACGTCAACGCCGCGCGCATCGGCGAGCGATGGCGCATCGGCGATCGCGTCGAGGTCGAGGTGACGATGCCGCGTACGCCGTGCCAGACGTTCGCCCGCTGGGTCGGCGGCGAGGATGCCCGCGGCTGGGTCAAGCGGTTCTCGAACGAGCGCCGGCTCGGCCCCTATCTGCGCGTCGTGCAGGGCGGCCGCGTGCAGGCCGGCGACGAGATCGTCGTCGTGCACCGGCCGGAAGGTGCGCCGGGGCTGCTGGACCGATACATCGACCCCGAGTGACGGTGGGAGCCCGACACGGCCCCTCTACGGCGGATGCCCCGGCTCCGACCCGCGTGAGGGTCGGAGCCGAGGCATCCGATGCGTGCGTTCGGGCGATTATGCGCCGAGGCTCTTGCCGGCCGAGCCGAGCTGCTGCGTCGCCTCGACGACGCGGGCGGCCATCGCCGACTCGGCGATCTTGCCCCAGGCGCGCGGGTCGTACGCCTTCTTGTTGCCCACCTCGCCGTCGACCTTGAGCACGCCGTCGTAGTTCTGGAACATGAAGCCGGCGACCGAGCGCGTGAACGCGTACTGCGTGTCGGTGTCGATGTTCATCTTGACGACGCCGTTGGCGACGGCCTCGGCGATCTCGGCGTCGGTCGAGCCGCTGCCGCCGTGGAAGACCAGGTCGAGGGGCTTCGGACCGGTGCCGAACTTCTCCGCAATACCGGCCTGGATCTCGCCCAAGAGCTCGGGCTTGAGCTTCACGTTGCCCGGCTTGTAGACGCCGTGCACGTTGCCGAACGTCAGCGCGGCGATCCAGCGGCCCTGCTCGCCGAGGCCGAGCGCCTCCACGACCTGTGCGACGTCGCCCGTCGTCGTGTACAGGGCGTCGTTGGTGCCCTCGTGCTTGACGCCGTCCTCCTCGCCGCCGACCACGCCGATCTCGACCTCGAGGATCGCGTTGATCGCCTTCAGGCGGGGGAGCAGCTCCTTGGCGATCTCGATGTTCTCGGCCAGCGGCACGGCCGATCCGTCCCACATGTGCGACTGGAAGATGGGGTTGCCGCCCTCGGCGACGACCTGCTCCGACGCCTTGATCAGCGGCAGCACGAAGTCCTCGAGCGCGGGCTTCGGGCAGTGGTCGGTGTGGAGCGCGACCGTGATCGGGTAGCTCTTGGCGACCTCGTGCACGTAGGCGGCGAAGGCGAGCGCGCCGGTGGCGCGAGCCTTGACGGTGTGGCCGGCGAAGTAGTCGGCGCCGCCCGTCGTGACCTGGAGGATGCCGTCCGAGCCGGCTTCGGTGAGGCCCTGGAGGACCGCGTTGACCGACTGCGAGCTGGCGGCGTTGATGGCGGGATACGCGAAGCCACCGGCCTTCGCGCGATCCAGCATGTCGGCGTACTGCTCTGGGGTGGCGACGGGCATGAGTGCTCCCTTTAGTAGATGCGGGCGTCACAGGAATCCTACCCAAGCCGGATTTCGTGAGTCGGATGCCGCTGCCCCGTTCGGCCGGGGAACCCCGGTCCCTGACGGACGGTTAAGAAGTGCGATTCCTTCGTGGGCGTCGGTGCGAAAGTCCGACCGATCGAGCGCCTTCCTGGCTAGGCTGACCGCATGGTGAGCCTGACCGCGGACATGAGTCCTCTGCACCCCGACCGCAACCTCGCGCTGGAGCTGGTGCGCGCCACCGAAGCGGCGGCGATCCGCGCGGTGCCGTTCATCGGGCGCGGGGCGAAGGAGGCGGCCGACGGAGCCGCGGTCGACGCGATGCGGGCCTTCTTCACGACGGTCAACTTCGACGGCACGATCGTCATCGGCGAGGGCGAGAAGGACGAGGCGCCGATGCTGTACAACGGCGAACGCGTCGGCAACGGCCGCGGCCCGCAGGCCGATGTCGCCGTCGACCCGATCGACGGCACCTCGCTGACCGCCGCCGGTCGGAACAATGCGCTGTCGGTCATCGCCGTGTCGGACCACGGCACCATGCTGGACGCCTCGAGCGTCTTCTACATGGACAAGCTCGTCACCGGTCCCGCGGGAGTCGGTGTCGTCGACATCCGCCTTCCCATCGGCGAGAACATCCGGCTGCTCGCGAAGGCGCTCGGCAAGCCGGTCGACGAGATCGTCGTGTCTGTGCTGCACCGCCCCCGCCACGAGCAGCTCATCGAAGAGATCCGGGCGGCAGGTGCCGGCACCCGCCTCATGAGCGACGGCGACGTCGCGGGCGGCATCAACGCGGCCCGGCACAACGCGCGCACCGACATGTGCGTCGGCATCGGCGGCAGCCCCGAGGGCATCGTCACGGCCTGCGCGATCAAGGCGCTCGGCGGCCACATCCAGGGAAGGCTGTGGGCGCGCGACGACGACGAGAAGCAGCGCGGCATCGACGCCGGTCTGAAGCTCGACGGCTTCGTCTACGAGGCCGACGACCTCGTCAAGGGCAGCAACACGATCTTCGTCGCGACCGGTGTGACCGACGGGGCGCTGGTGGCCGGCGTCCGTCGCGAGGGCGGCTACGTCTACACCGAGAGCGTCGTGCTGCGCGGCGCATCCGGCACGTTGCGCCGCATCTCGTCGGAGCACCTCGTCTCGAAGTGGCTCTGACCGTACGGGTCACGTGGCTCGTGTGAACGGTGTGACTCGTGATGCCCCTGTGATGACTTCGTGACACTGCGTCCGGGGAACTCTGGCAGAATCGACGTGGTGTCGATGGGGACACGAAGGTGTTCCTGACGCGAGGAGTTGACGATGTCTGCGCAGTCCGGTGACTCGTCGCAGCCCCAGACGGGCGCGCACGCAGTAGTCGCGAACGCGATCGACCCCGCTCGGCGTCCCGACGTCCTGCTGCGCGTTCGACGCGATGAAGGCCACGAAGTGAGCGCGTGGTGGATGATCGGCGCCTTCGTCGGCGTCTCCGCCGCCGTCATCCTGCTGCTGAGCTTCGTTCCCGGCGGCGCCTGAGCCGTCCCGTACTGCGGACCGCGGTCAGCGTTCCTCCGAGGCCGCGGCGATGCGGCTGCGGACCTCACCGAGTTCTGCAGTCGCCGTGGTCGCTCGCGTCTTGGTGTCCGGCGCCTCCAGCCCGGGAAGCGTCTCTTCGAGAAGCTCCGGAGCGGTGAGCCGCCTCGGGCTCTTCTCGATCGTCGCGGGCTCGCCCACCGCATCGAGCTTCGTCGCATCAATGCCCGGGAACTTCCGCGCGCTGACGAGCACACGGGTCTCCAGCGACCCCGCGAACCGGTTGTAGCTGTCGACCGTCCGCTCGATCGCCCGGCGCAGGTCGTCGGCGTGCGAGGCGAGGGACCCCAGGCGTTCGTAGAGCTGGTTGCCGAGGTCGAACAGCGCGCGTGCCTCTTGCGAGACGTCCTGCTGCGTCCAGGTGTAGGCGACGGTCTTCAGCACCGCCCACAGGTTGACCGGTGAGGCCAGTGCGACGCGCTTGCCGAACGCGTAGTCGAGGAGCGCGGGGTCCTCCTCGAGTGCGGCGGCCAGCAGCGACTCGCTCGGCACGAAGCAGACCACGAACTCCGGGCTCGACGACAGGCCCGCCCAGTAGGTCTTGCGTGCCAGCGCGTCCACGTGCGCGCGGACCGCCTTGACATGCTTGTCGAGCAGGCTCTGCCGGCGGGCGCCCTCGGCGCCCTGGGCCGTCACCGGGATGGCGCTGGCCTCGAGGTACGCGTCGAGCGGCACCTTGGCGTCCACGGCGATCGCCTTGTCTCCGGGGAGGCGGATCACCATGTCGGGGCGTCCGGCGCCCGCATCGGTCGTGATAGAGGTCTGCAGATCGAAGTCGACGTGCCGGGTGAGCCCCGCGGCCTCGACGACGCGACGCAACTGCGTCTCGCCCCACACGCCCCGCGTGCTGCCCGAGCGCAGCGCACTGGCCAGCGACTCGGTCGTGGCGCGCAGCGCCTCGTCGGACTCGTGCGCGCGCCGCAGCTGCTCGGCGAGCGTGCCGAACTGGGTGTGGCGGTCGCGCTCGAGGTCGTCGACCTTCGCGTGCATCGCGGCGAGGGTCTCTTGCACCGGTGCCAGCGCGCGCAGCACCGACTGCTCCCGCCGTTCGCGCTCCTCGCGCGCGGCCTGATCGTGACGCGCCTGGCCGGCCAGCTCCCGGTACAGCAGCTGCTGGTGGTCGAGCTGTGCCTGCACGCCCTGCCGTGCCGCCTCGGAGCCGGCGAGCCGCGCCGTCAGCTCGGCGTGGTCGCGGGCGGCGCGCGCGGCGCCGCGGGCGAGGCCCATCGCCCAGCCGGCGACCGCGCCGAGCACGAGGGCGACGATCACCACGACACTGACAACGACTGCGTCCATGCCCTCATCGTGCCCGGGGGCTCCGACATCGCGCGGCGCCGGGCCGCGGCATCCGCTATGCGACGGCGAACGAGATCGCGGGCGCTTCCGCAGCGGCCAGCTGCGACACGCGCACGCCGGCCGCATCCGCGAGTTCGTCGATCGAACCCGCTCCGAGGCGGCGGGCGGCGTCGATCATGACGTGCGCGCACGCGAGGGCGTCCGCCGTCGCGTTGTGGTGGGGGAAGTCGCCGAAGCCCGCCTCGGCCGCGACGAACGGCAGTCGATACGAGTCGAGCCGGTACACCTTGCGCGCCACCTGCAGGCTGCACGCGTACCGGTAGGCGGGATGGTCATCGCCGGTGGCGTCGCACGCGCGCTTGATGACGGCCATGTCGAACCCGGCGTTGTGGGCGACCAGCACGTCCTCGCCCGCGAAGGCCACGAGGTCGGCGAGCTGATCGCTCCACCCGGCGGCGTCGACGACGTCCTCAGGCTGGATCCCGTGGATGCGCACGTTCAGCTCGAAGAACACGTCGTGCCCGGCGGGCGGCCGGATGAGCCAGCCCGTCTGGTCGACGATCTCGCCGTCGCGGACCCGGACGAGCCCCACCGCGCACGCGGACGCGTTGCTGGAGTTCGCCGTCTCGAAGTCGATCGCGGTGAAGTCCAGTGGCACGTCACCAGACTCACCCGGCGTCGGCGCATCCGCTCGCAGGCGCGCCGAGCGGCGCGTCGTCATAGGGTCGGATCATGGCCAGCCGCGAAGAGATGTCGGTGTCGTTCGGAGCCGCCGCGAGCGCGTATCAGTCGGGTCGCCCCGACTATCCGCGCGACGCGGTGGACTGGATGCTGGAGCCCGTGCGCGAACCCGGCCGGTCGCTGCGCGCGGCAGACGTCGGTGCCGGCACCGGCAAGCTCACGCGGACGCTCGTCGAGGCGGGAGCCGAGGTCGTGGCGATCGACCCCGATGCCGAGATGCTCGCCGCGCTGCGCGAGAACGTCCACGGGGTGCCGACCTTCG
>NZ_JBQCIP010000211.1:0-30776 GCF_051953575.1 Microbacterium sp. | reverse complement strand
CGTGTCGATCGCGTTCGTGCCGCCGGCGTTCACGAAGGACGCCATGGTCGAGGCCATCGACGCCGAGATCCCCCTCCTCGTCGTGATCACCGAGGGCGTTCCCGTGCAGGACTCCGCGGAGTTCTGGGCGCTCGCCAAGGCCAAGGGCGGCAAGACCCGCATCATCGGCCCGAACTGCCCCGGCATCATCACGCCGGAGGAGTCGCTCGCCGGGATCACGCCGCACACCATCGCGGGCAAGGGTCCGATCGGGCTCGTGTCGAAGTCGGGCACCCTGACCTACCAGATGATGTACGAGCTGCGCGAGATCGGCTTCTCGACGGCCATCGGCATCGGCGGAGACCCGATCATCGGCACCACGCACATCGACGCGCTCGCCGCGTTCGAGGCCGACCCCGAGACCAAGGCGATCGTCATGATCGGCGAGATCGGCGGCGACGCCGAAGAGCGCGCGGCCGACTTCATCAAGGCGAACGTGACCAAGCCGGTCGTCGGCTACGTCGCGGGCTTCACCGCCCCCGAGGGCAAGACGATGGGCCACGCCGGCGCCATCGTCTCGGGCTCGGCGGGTACGGCGCAGGCCAAGAAGGAGGCCCTCGAGGCCGCCGGCGTCAAGGTCGGCAAGACGCCGTCCGAGACCGCTGCGCTCATGCGCGAGATCATCGCGGGCCTGTAAGACCCGGATCGGGGGGTGGATGCCGCGGCCCAGGGCCGCGGCATCCACCCTTCGCCGTTTGCGGGGAGCTTAGGCTGGTGTCATGCCGCTGACCGGGGAGTACAAGCCGTCCACCGCCGACTGGGCGCGCAAGCAGGCCGAAGCGTTCGAGGCGTCCGACGGCGCCGAGGCGAACACGCTGCGGGGCGTGCCCATCATCGTGCTGACGACCGTCGGCGCGAAGACCGGCGCACTGCGCAAGACGGCCCTCATGCGCGTGGAGCACGACGGGCGGTACGCGGTCGTCGCCTCGAAGGGCGGCTCGCCCGACGAGCCCAAGTGGGCCGAGAACATGCGCCGTCAGCCGCACGTCGAGCTGCAGGACGGCGACGTCAAGCGCGACTACGACGCCCGCGAGCTGTCGGGTGACGAGCGTGCGCAGTGGTGGGAGCGCGCGACCGCGGTGTGGCCGGACTACGCGAACTATCAGACCAAGACCGACCGCCTGATCGCGGTCTTCGTGCTCGAGCCGCACGAGGCGTGACCGACATCGAGCTCGCCCGCATCGCGGGCGGGACGGTGACGTTGCACGATGCGCGGCGCAAGGTGCGCTGGAGCGTCGACCTGGAGCCCTACGAGATCGGCGTGTACGCCGTCACACAGGAGCAGCTGGCCGAGCTGCTGGGCGAGTCCGCGCGGCATCCGCGGCGACCGGCCGTCGGCGTCAGCTGGCAGCGGGCGATCCGCTTCTGCAACGCCGCCTCGGAGTGGGAGGGCCTCGACCCCGCCTACACGTTCGACGGCGAGGACGTCACGTGGCATGTCGACGCCGACGGCTACCGCCTGCCGACCGAGGCGGAGTGGGAGCACGCCTGCCGTGCCGGCTCGACCGGCCCCCACTACGGCCCTCTCGCCGAGGTCGCCTGGACGAGCGCCGACGGCCTGACCGCTCCAGCAGAGGTCGGCGGCCGGCTCCCCAACCTGAATGGCCTGTTCGACCCGCTCGGCAACGTGTGGGAGTGGTGCTGGGATCTGCTCGACCCCGCCCGGTACGCGGACTACCGCGTCTTCCGCGGTGGCGGCTTCGCCGACGACGCCTGGAGCGTCCGCGCCTCGACGCGCCGCGGCGGCCCGCCGCGCTCGCACCACGACGACGTCGGCTTCCGCGTCGCGCGGGGCGGCTTCGACGGCGACGCGGCCGCCCAGGGCTGGTCGGCCCGTGCCGACGCCGAGCGCGCCGACCCCGACGGCCCGCTGCCCTTCGGCTGGACGCCGCTGCGCTGACCCTGGACGCAAAGAGAAGTGGATGCCGGCGGCCGAGGCCGCCGGCATCCACCCGGTCTTCTGCAGCCGATCAGCCGGCCAGGAGCTGCTCGATCGGTCCGCGGGCGAAGTAGATCGCGAAGCCGGCGGCGACGACCCACAGCAGCGGGCTGATCCCGCGGGCCTTGCCCGACAGCGAGCGGATCACGACCCAGGCCACGAAGCCCGCGCCGATGCCGTTCGCGATCGAGTACGTCAGCGGCATCACGACGACCGTGAGGAACACCGGCAGCAGGATCGAGAAGTCGCTCAGGTCGAGGTCCCGGATCTGCGCCATCATCATGGCGCCGACGATCACCAGGGCGGCGGCTGCCACCTCGCTCGGCACGATCTGCGCGAGCGGGGTGAGGAACATCGCGAGAAGGAACAGCACACCGGTGATGACGTTCGCGAATCCGGTGCGCGCACCCTCGCCGATGCCGGAGCCCGACTCGATGAACACGGTGTTCGACGAGCCTGACGTGAGGCCACCGGCGATCGCGCCGACGCCCTCGACGACGAGCGCGCTCTTCAGGCGCGGGAAGTTGCCCTTCGCGTCGGCGAGGCCCGCCTCCTTCGACAGACCGGTCATGGTGCCCATCGCGTCGAAGAAGTTCGTGAACACGAGCGTGAAGACGAGCATGATGACAGTGAGGAAGCCGACCTTGCTGAAGTCGAAGCTCACGTCGCCGACGAGGCTCAGGTCGGGCAGCGAGAACAGGCTGCCGTTGAGCGCGGGAACCGACAGGCCCCAGCCGCCGGGGTTGTCGACGGCCGAGCCGAGGTGCCAGATGGCTTCGATGACGACGGCGAGCACGGTGCCCGTGACGAGGCCGATCAGCAGCGCACCCTTCACCTTGCGCGCGACGAGGATGCCGGTGAGCAGCAGGGTGACGACGAAGACGACCGTCGGGATCGTGGCGATGGAGCCGGCGATGCCGAGGCCGACCGGCGGCGAGTTCTGGCCGGTCGCGGTCACGAAGCCGGCATCCACGAAGCCGATGAACGCGATGAACAGGCCGATGCCGACCGTGATCGCGATCTTCAGCTCGTAGGGGACCGCGTCGAAGATCAGCCGTCGCAGGCCGGTGGCCGCGAGCAGCACGATGATGACACCGTTGATGACGACCATGCCCATCGCCTCAGGCCACGTGACCTGGCCGACGACGCTGAACGCGAGGAACGAGTTGATGCCGAGGCCGGCGGCGAACGCGAAGGGCAGGCGGGCGACCAGGCCGAACAGGATCGTCATGACGCCGGCGGTCAGCGCCGTGACGGCGGCGACAGCGGGGAAGGCGAGGTTGTTTCCCGCGACGTCGGTGCCGGACGAGAGGATGATCGGGTTGAGCACCACGATGTAGGCCATCGTGATGAACGTGACGACACCGCCGCGCACCTCGGTGCCGATCGTCGATCCGCGCTTGGTGATCTCGAAGAAGCGGTCGAGGCCGTTCTTCGGCTCCGCAGTCGCGGCTTCGGGGGTGGGATCGGTTGCGGTGACGCTCTCGGGCGCGGGCGAGTCTGTGCTCATGTGTGGGGACCTCCGACCAGAACGTTAGTCGCTCGCTGCCCAAGCTGGGGATTCGCTGAACGGATGCCCGCCCCCTCCGCGCGGGTGACCACGGGCCCCGGGCGGCTCGAAGTAGGGTCGACTGCGCATGCATCGCCTCATCGTCGCCCTCCTCTCCGCCGTCGACGCCGCCATCGCGGTGGCCGTCGGCGTCGCGGCGACCCTTGCCCCGCTGACCCTGCTGTGGGTGTTCGGGTTCGGCGGAGGTGCGGACTGGGGCGTCCTCTGGCCGACGGGCGTCTCGGTGTGGCAGTTCGGCAACCTCGTTCCGCTCCACGTCACGCTGCCCCCGGAGTACCTGGCCGCGACGGGGGTCGACGCGGACGCGGCATCCTTCGTCCTCTCGCTCGCGCCGCTGGCATTCGCGACGTTCACCGCGGTGTTCGCCGCCCGCTCCGGCGCCCGCGCGTCGCACGCCGACGCCTGGCTCACGGGCGTCGCCACCTCGACCGTGGTCTTCGCGGCGCTGGCCACCGGCGTCGCGTACACCGGCTCCAACGCGGTGGCGGGCGTGACGCCGTGGCAGGCGATCGTGCTGCCGACGCTCGTCTTCGCCGTGCCCGCCCTGGGCTCCGCCGTCGTCACGGAGTGGCGTGAGGCGGGCTCGGGCGTGATCGCGCGGATGCGCGATGCGATCGAGGCGCGCCCGCACGGCTGGGGCCTGGTGCCGGCGCTCGTCGCGCGAGGCGCCGCCGTGGTCGTGACGGGGCTCGTGGGCGCCGGGGCGCTGCTGCTCGCCGTGGCGCTGTTCGTCCGCTCCGGGCAGATCGTCGCGCTGTTCCAGGCCGCCGGCGTCGATCCGGCGGGCTCGGCCGTCATCACCCTCGGGCAGCTCGCCTACCTGCCGACGCTGGTCGTGTGGGGGATGTCGTTCATCGCAGGTCCCGGCTTCGCCGTGGGGACCGGCACCGCCGTCTCGCCCGCGGGCACGCAGGTCGGCGTCGTGCCCGGCATCCCGCTGCTGGGGGTCGTGCCCGACACCACCACCACGTGGCTGCTGCTGCTCGCGCTGGTGCCCGTCGCGCTGGGGGCGCTCGCGGGCTGGGTGGTCCGTTCACGGCTCGTCGGGCGGGGAGCGGTGCGGATGCCGCAGCCCGCCACGCGCGAAGAGCCGGCGACCTCGCGGTTCGACGACGGCAGGACCGCCGCCCTGTCGGGGCTGCTGGCATCGGCGCCGGTCATCGAGCCGGAGCCCGAGCCCGACGACGCGCCGGAGCCGCACGCCGACGAGCCGATCGCGGCCCGTCTCGTGATCGCGCTCGGCATCGCGGTGGTCAGCGCCGCAGTGGCCGCCCTGCTGTCGTTCCTCGCGTCGGGCTCGCTCGGACCCGGCCGCCTCGCGGAGTTCGGACCGCAGCCGGGCCCCGTGGCGCTCGCCGTCGGCTTGGAGGTGCTCGTCGGCACCGCCATCCTCCTGCTCGCGCCCGTCGGATCCGGGGGAGCCCGGGGCAGCGGGCGCGGCGACGGGGGCACGGCGTCGCCGGCCGCGACGACGCCGGACGAGCTGCCGCAGAGGACGGGAGAGCGGGATGCCGCACCCGAGCCCCCGCGGATCCCCGACCTCGACGACACCGCCGACCTCGCGGCGATCACCGCGGCGTGGAGCGGGCTGCGCCCGTCGTCGGCGCCGACACCGGACGAGGGTGCGGGGGACCGCGGCCCGAAGGGCGGCGGTCGGGGCGCCGACGCCGTGACCGAGCCGATCGAGCTGCCCCGTCTAGACTGATCGGGTGCTTACGGTCGCCGTCCTCATCTCGGGCACAGGGTCGAATCTGCGCGCTCTGCTCGACGCGGCGGCCGATCCCGAGTTCCCCGCCCGCATCGTGGTCGTCGGCGCCGATCGTGAGGCCGAGGGCTTCGCGCACGCCGAGGAGTACGGCATCCCCACCTTCATGGTCCCGTTCGCGCGATTTGCGTCGCGTGAGGAGTGGGGCGCCGAGCTCGGCGACCAGCTGAAGGTCTGGCAGCCCGACCTCGTCGTGCTGAGCGGACTCATGCGCCTGCTGCCGGCCGACCTCGTCGACGCGTGGTCGCCGCGCATCATCAACACCCACCCGGCGTACCTGCCCGAGTTCCCGGGCGCCCACGGCGTGCGCGACGCGCTTGCCGCCGGGGTCGTCCAGACCGGGGCCAGCGTGATCATCGTCGACAACGGGGTCGACTCGGGGCCGATCCTCGCCCAGGAGCGCGTGCCCGTGCTCCCCGGCGACGACGAGCACGCCCTGCATGAGCGCATCAAGCCCGTCGAACGCCGTCTTCTCATCGACGTGGTGCGCCGCGTCGCGACCGGCGACCTCGATCTCGCGGCGGTGTCCGCGAACGCCCAGCTCTGACCCCCACCCCCTCGAGGAGAACCGACATGGCCGGACCGAGCCACGACCCCGCCCTCTATCGTCAGCGCGACGTCGTCCCGGTGCGCCGCGCGCTCGTGTCGGTGAGCGACAAGACCGACCTGCTCGAGCTGGGCGCCGCGCTGGCGGCCGCCGGCGTCGAGATCGTGTCGACCGGCGGATCGGCGTCGCTCCTGCGCGAGGCGGGCTACGACGTCACCGACGTGTCGAGGGTCACCGGCTTCCCCGAGTCGCTCGACGGCCGCGTCAAGACGCTGCACCCGGGCGTGCACGCGGGGCTCCTCGCCGACCTGCGGCTCGAGGACCACGAGCGTCAGCTCGCCGACCTCGACATCTCGCCCTTCGAGCTCGTGGTGGTCAACCTGTACCCGTTCGTCGAGACCGTGGCGTCGGGCGCGCAGGGCGACGACGTCGTCGAGCAGATCGACATCGGCGGCCCCGCGATGGTGCGCGCCTCGGCCAAGAACTTCGCCAACGTCGCGATCGTCACCTCGCCCTCCTCGTACCCGGCGGTCATCGAGGCCGTCCGCGCCGGCGGCACGAGCCTCGTGCAGCGTCGCGAGCTCGCGGCGCGCGCGTTCGCGCACACCGCCGAGTACGACCGCGCCGTCGCGACGTGGTTCTCCGAGGGCACGCTCACCGCGCAGGACCTGCCGGCACACCTGACGATCAAGGCCGAGCGCCTGGCCACGCTCCGCTACGGCGAGAACTCGCACCAGCGCGCCGCCATCTACACGCGCAACGGCGGCCACGGCATCGCCCAGGCCACGCAGCTGCAGGGCAAGGAGATGTCGTACAACAACTACGTCGACGCCGATGCCGCCCTGCGCGCCGCGTTCGACATGATCAAGCCGGCGGTCGCGATCATCAAGCACGCCAACCCGTGCGGCATCGCCGTCACGGCGCCCAACGCGCTCGACCCCATCGCCAGCGCGCACCTGCGAGCGCACGAGTGCGACCCCGTGTCGGCTTACGGCGGCGTGATCGCGGCGAACGGCACCGTGACGCTCAAGATGGCCGAGAACCTCAAGGACATCTTCACCGAGGTGATCGTCGCCCCCTCGTTCGAGCCGGCCGCGCTGGAGGTCTTCAAGGCGAAGAAGAACCTGCGCCTGCTGCAGTTGCCCGAGGACTGGCAGCAGGAGCGCATGGACGTGCGCCTGGTGTCGGGCGGCCTGCTGCTGCAGGACGCCGACCGCTTCCCCGACGACATCGAGTCGGTCGCCAAGGACTGGCAGCTGGTGTCGGGCGAGCGCCCGGCCGATGACGAGATGACGAACCTCATCTTCGCCTGGAAGGCCTGCCGCGCGGTCAAATCGAACGCCATCGTGCTGGCTAAGGGCTCGGCGACCGTCGGGATCGGCATGGGACAGGTCAACCGCGTCGACTCGTGCCGCCTCGCGGTGGAGCGGGCCGGTGACCGCGCCGCAGGGTCGGTCGCGGCATCCGACGCCTTCTTCCCGTTCGCGGACGGCCCGCAGGTGCTCATCGACGCCGGCGTCACGGCGATCGTCCAGCCCGGCGGCTCTGTGCGCGACGACGAGGTCATCGCCGCCGCGAAGGCGGCGGGCGTGACGATGTTCTTCACGGGCGAGCGCCACTTCTTCCACTGAGGTGGGTGTCGAGGGCCCCGGGCGGATCTCCTCCCGGGGCCCTCGTGCGCACCGGCGCGGCATCCACGGTCGTGTCCGATTTCCGCGAGCCCATGTCCCTGGAGCGTGCCAGGCTAGGGGCATGAGCCTGACCATGACACCCGGGGCGGCGCGCGTCGCCCCCATGTCGTTCGACGAGAGGTACCGCGCGATCGACTCGCGCGACGCCCGGTTCGACGGGCAGTTCGTCACGGCCGTGCGCTCCACGGGGATCTACTGCCGGCCGAGCTGCCCCGCGCGTACGCCCAAGCCGTCGAACGTCACGTTCTACCCGACGAGCGCCGCCGCGCACGAGGCCGGCTACCGTGCGTGCAAGCGGTGCCTGCCCGAGGCGGCCCCCGGATCGCCGCAGTGGAACCTCCGCGGCGACACCGCCGGCCGAGCCATGCGTCTCATCGCCGACGGCGTCGTCGAGCGCGAGGGCGTGCCCGGTCTCGCCCGCCGCCTCGGCTACTCGCCCCGCCACCTGACGCGACTGCTGACCGCCGAGCTCGGCGCCGGCCCGCTCGCCCTCAGCCGCGCGCACCGCGCTCAGACGGCCCGCATGCTGCTCGTCGGCACCGACCTGTCGGCCGCCGACGTCGCCTTCTCGTCCGGGTTCGCGAGCGTCCGCCAGTTCAACGACACGATCCGTGAAGTGTTCGGGATGCCGCCGACCGAGCTCCGTGCGCGGCGCCCCGCGTCGCGCCACCTCGACGCTCTCGCGCCCGGTGTGACGATCGACCTCGCGCTGCCGCATCGCGGCCCGCTCGACGCCGACGGGCTGTTCGCCTGGATGGCCGCCCGCGCCGTCGCCGGGGCCGAGGTGGCGACCGGCTCCACCTTCGCGCGCACGCTGCGGCTGGCGCACGGTCCCGTGTGGTTCGAGCTGCGTATCGACGACGCCGGCCGCGTCCGGCTGCGGGCCGCGCTGTCGAACCTCGCCGACCTGTCGACCCTCGTCACCCGCGCGCGGCGGCTGTTCGACCTCGACGCCGACCCCGTCGCCGTGGACGAGTCGCTCTCGCGCCACCCGGAGCTCGCGCCGCTCGTCGCGGCGCTGCCCGGCATCCGCATCCCCGGTGCGGCCGACCCCCACGAGATGCTCATCCGCGCGATGGTGGGGCAGCAGATCACCGTCGTCGCCGCACGGACGGCGCTCACGTCGCTCACCGCCGCACTGGGCGAAGAGGTGCCGGCGTTCGCCGGCATGGCGTCAGACGGGGGACAGGCGCCCCTGCTGTTCCCCACGATGGCGGCCATCGCCGAGCACGGCCACGAGGTGCTGCGGGGCCCGGCCGCCCGCATCCGGGCGATCACCGGCGCGGCGGCCGCCCTCGCCGACGGCACGCTCACCCTGACCCCCGGCGACGACGCCGCCGACCAGCGGGCGGCGCTGCTCGCCATGCCCGGGATCGGACCGTGGACCGCGGACTACGTGCGCATGCGCGTGCTCGCCGATCCCGATGTGTTCCTTCCGGGCGATGTCGCGGTGCGGGCCGGCGCCGCGGCGGCGGGGCTCCCGTCCGAGCCGCGTCCGCTCACCGACTGGGCCGCGCGCACCGCGCCGTGGCGCAGCTATCTCACCGCGCACCTGTGGCGTGCGGTCCCGCCGAAGCCGGCGCCGGTGCGCCGGGCGGCAGCATCCAGAACTCCCGTAACGACCAGCGGAGGCATCTCATGAGCACTGCGACCCTTCAGACCATCGACACACCCGACGGCGCGTTCACGCTCCTCGCCGACGAGCGCGGGCACGTGCTCGCCTCGGGCTGGACCGCCGACCGCGACGCGATCCTCGCGCGTCTGACCCCCGGCGCACGTCCGACGGACGTCCGTGAAGGAGAGACGGATGCCGCCGCCGCCGTCGCCGCGTACTACGCGGGCGACCTCGCGGCCATCGACGAGGTGCCCGTCGCGCAACAGGGCACCCCGATGCAGCTGGCCGGGTGGGCGGCGCTGCGGACGATCGAGCCCGGACGCCCGCTGACGTACAGCGAGTTCGCGGTGCTGCTGGGGTCGCCGAGCGCGGTCAGGGCGGCGGCATCCATCTGCGCCCGCAACGCGCCCGCCCTGTTCGTGCCGTGCCATCGCGTGCTGCGCACCGACGGGTCGCTGGGCGGCTTCGCGTGGGGCCTGCCCGTCAAGCAGCGCCTGCTGGAGCGCGAGGCAGGGGTGCCCGCGCTCGTGTGAGACCGGGTGGGTGGGGCCGACAGGACTTTCCGGGGGTGCGGAAAGCGCTTGTTGCGCTCAGCTGTTTCTCAGGTATACGCTGGAGGGCTGGCGTGTCGCTTCGGCGGCACCCAGCCCTTATCCCACGATCCGAGGAGGAAGCCATGTCTCAGGCCATCGTCACCACGAAGCCGATTGTCTTCCTCCCTGCCATCGCCGGGACGACGCGCGTCGACTACGCCGGGTAGAACCGCAGCCGACCTCCGCAGATCCGCCGCGTCCGCGGCATAGGATCGCCCGTCCTCGCGTTCTGGCCCTCCAGGACGACGCATCAGCGCCCACACCGACGTGTTCTCGGCGCGCCCATCCCGCGGCATCCGCTCGCATCCGCATCACCCACCCCACAAGGATCATGACCTCGTCTTCGTCTGAGAGACTCTCCACCCCGCGGGCGCTCGCACGCCTGCTCCCGTTCGCGCGGCCGGTGCTGCCGCGCCTGACACTCGGCGCCGCGAGCGCGCTCGGCGCGAGCCTGCTCGCCCTGTCGATCCCGCTCGTCCTCGAGGTGATCGTGCGAGGCCCGATCGCCTCGGGCGACTTCGGCCAGATCGCCTGGGGCGCGGCCGTCGTCCTCGTGCTCGGACTCGCCGAGGCTGCCATGGTGTGGCTGCGCCGCTGGTTCGTGCTCGCACCCGCGACGATGGTCGAGTACGAGCTGCGCCAGAGCTTCTACTCGCGCCTGCAGCGGCTGCCGGTGGCCTTCCACGACCGCTGGCAGTCGGGCCAGCTGCTCAGCCGCATGATGCAGGACATCAGCATGCTGCGCCGCTGGCTGGCGTTCGGCCTCGTGCTGCTCGTCGTGAACGTGATCACGATCGTCGTCGGCAGCGCCCTGCTGTTCCGCTGGCACTGGGCGCTCGGCACCATCTTCCTGGTGTGCTCCGCGCCGCTGTGGTACGCGGGCTACCGCTTCGAGAAGAGCTACGGCACCCTCGCGCGGCAGTCGCAGGACCAGGCCGGCGACCTCGCCACCTCGGTCGAAGAGAGCGTGCACGGCATCCGCGTGCTCAAGGCGTTCGGCCGCGGCAAGCACGCGCTGCAGAAGTTCACGCGCCAGGCCGAGACGCTGCGCCAGACCGAGCTGCACAAGGCGCACGCGGTCGGCTGGATCTGGTTCTGGCTCGTGCTGCTGCCCGACATCGCGTTCGCGCTGTGCCTCGGGGCCGGCATCTACCTGACCGCCATGGGGCAGCTGCAGGGCTCCGAGCTCGTCGCGTTCTTCGCGATGGCGACCGTGCTGCGCTGGCCGATGGAGTCGATCGGCTTCCTGTTCTCGTTCCTGCTCGACGCGCGGACGGCGACCGACCGCATCTTCGAGGTGTTCGATGAGGAGAACACGATCGTCGACCCGGAGCACCCCCGGACGATCGCGCAGCCGCGGGGGCAGCTCACGTTCGAGGGCGTGCACTTCCGCTACCAGGATGCCTCGCCGTCGGAGCGCGACCTGCTCGACGGCATCGACCTCGTGCTCGAGCCGGGCGAGACGATGGCCCTCGTCGGGCTCACGGGCTCGGGCAAGACGACGCTCACGACGCTGCCCTCGCGGCTGTACGACGTGACGGCCGGGCGCGTGACGCTGGACGGCGTCGACGTGCGCGACCTCACCCTGCCCGAGCTGCGCACGCATGTGGGCATGGCCTTCGAGGATGCGACGCTGTTCTCGCAGACCGTCCGCGACAACGTGCTGCTCGGACGCGAAGACCTCGTGCCCGGCAGCCCCGAGGCCGAGGCTGTGCTCCGCGAGGCGCTGCAGGTGGCTCAGGCCGGCTTCGTCGACGAGCTGCCTCAGGGGCTCGACACGGTCATCGGCGAAGAGGGGCTGTCGCTCTCGGGCGGGCAGCGCCAGCGACTCGCGCTCGCCCGTGCGGTCTCGGCGCGCCCCGCCGTGCTCGTGCTCGACGACCCGCTGTCGGCGCTGGACGTCGACACCGAGGCGCTCGTCGAGGACGCGCTGCGCGAGGTGCTGCACTCGACCACCGCGCTCGTGGTCGCGCACCGCCCGTCCACGGTGATGCTCGCCGACCGCGTGGCTCTGCTCGAGGGCGGGCGCATCACGGCGGTGGGCCGGCACTCCGACCTGCTGCGCGAGAGCGAGCACTACCGCCACGTGATCTCGAGCCTCGAGATCGAGGACGACAACCGCAGAGATACCCGCATCCGAGAAGAAGAGGAGGTGACCCGATGAGCACCGCGACCGTCACCGGAACCAGCGGCGAAGACCGCTCCGACTACACGCGCGAAGAGAGCCGCGCCATCCGCAAGCGCTCGCTGCGCCTGCTCGGCTCGCTCGTCTCGCCCGTGCGAGGGCAGCTCGTCCTCGCCGGCGCCGTCCTCGTCGTGTCGACCGCGCTGCGCGTCGCCGGCCCTGCCCTCATCGCGTACGGCATCGACACGGCCCTGCCGGCCGTCGTGGACGAGATGGACTGGATGCCGACCATCATGGTCGTCGCCGTCTACCTGATCACCGCCGTCGGCGGCGCCGCCCTCATCGGGTGGTACGTCGTGGTCGCGGCGCGCCTCACGCAGGCGATCATGCTGGATCTGCGCAAGCGCATCTTCCTGCACACGCAGCGGCTCAGCCTCGAGTTCCACGAGTCGTACACATCCGGGCGCATCATCTCGCGGCAGACGAGCGACCTCGACACGATCCGCGAGCTCCTGGACGGGGGGCTCAACGAGCTCGTGTCCGGCGTGCTCTTCGGTGCGTTCACCTTGGTGATGCTGCTGATCGTCGACTGGCAGTCCGGTGTCATCCTCATCGTCATGGGGCTGCCGCTGTACCTGCTCATGCGCTGGTTCTACAAGCGGTCGCAGCGGGTGTACCGCGAGTCGCGGGTCATCAGCGCCAAGGTGATCGTGAAGTTCGTCGAGACCATGACCGGCATCCGCGCCGTGAAGGCGTTCCGCAAGGAGCCCCGCAACGACGAGGACTTCGGCGGTCTCGCGATGGACTACCGCGACGTGAACATGCGCTCGATCCGCCTGTTCGGCACGTTCGAGCCGGGCCTCATCGCCATCTCGGCGGTGACGGTCTCGGTCGTGCTGCTGTGGGGCGCCGTGCGGGTGGCCGACGGCGCGCTGCTCATCGGTACGCTGATCGCCGCGCTGCTGTATGTCCGCAACTTCTTCTCGCCGCTGCAGGAGGTCGCGTTCTTCCTCAACTCGTACCAGTCGGCGACGGCGGCGCTCGAGAAGGTGTCGGGCGTGCTGGAGGAGGAGCCGACGGTTCCCGACCCCCGCCACCCGGTTGACCTGTGGGAGGCGAAGGGCCACCTGCGCTTCGACGACGTGGAGTTCGGGTACGGCAACGGCAAGGTCATCCTGCCGGACTTCTCGCTCGACATCCCGGCGGGGCAGACGATCGCCCTGGTCGGGACGACGGGTGCCGGCAAGTCGACGCTCGCCAAGCTGGTGTCGCGGTTCTACGACCCGACGAAGGGCGCGGTGACGCTCGACGGCGTCGACCTGCGGTCGCTGCATCCGAAGGACCTGCGCCGTGCGATCGTCATGGTCACGCAGGAGGCGTACCTGTTCAGCGGGACGGTGGCCGACAACATCGCTCTCGGCAAGCCCGACGCGACGCTCGACGAGATCAAGGCGGCGGCGCGCGCGGTGGGCGCGGACGGGTTCATCGAGGCCCTTCCGGACGGCTACGACACCGACGTGAACAAGCGCGGCGGCCGTGTGTCGGCGGGTCAGCGTCAGCTGATCTCGTTCGCGCGCGCGTTCCTGGCGAACCCGGCGGTGCTGATCCTCGACGAGGCCACGGCCTCGCTCGACATCCCGTCCGAGCGGCAGATCCAGGAGGCCCTGCAGACGCTGCTCGCCGACCGCACGGCCATCATCATCGCGCACCGCCTGTCGACGGTCGCGATCGCGGACCGGGTTCTGGTGATGGAGCACGGCCGCATCATCGAGGACGACGCCCCCGCCGCCCTCATCAGCGGAACCGGCAAGTTCGCGCAGCTCCACGCCGCGTGGCGCGAGTCGCTCGTGTAGCCGACCCCGAGCTCGGATGCCCCGGCCCCCTGTCCACACTCAGGGCCGGGGCATCCGTCGTTCCCGGGGCGGGTCAGGCGCGGGCGCGCCAGACGGCGGGGGAGAGCGGATGCTGCGGCCCGAGGTCGGCCAGTGCCATCGCGCCGTCGATGCCGTGGCCGCGGGGCTCGACGAGCGCGACGTCGAACTCGCTCGCCGCGATGTGCGACGCGAAGGCCTCGTGCAACTGCGGCGAGCGGAAGACACCGCCGATCGCGCACACCGAGAAGTGCTCCGCGGCGTCGGAGCGGACGCGGCGCAGCGCCGTCTCGACGCTGTGCGCGAGCTCGCCGCCCGCGCGCACCGTGATGTGCTGCGCCACGGCATCGCCGGCTGTGGCGAAGCGCGCGACGTGCTCGGCGAACGATGCGACGACGCGCACGCGATCGTGATCGGCCTGCAGGTCGATGTACGCCTGGGTGAGGTCGGGCCAGCGCTCCATCGCCACGCCGGTCAGCGCGGTGGCCGGCCCGCGGCCGTCGAACTCGCGCATCACCGCGTCGAGGGCCTCGCGGCCGATCCAGTATCCGCTGCCGGCGTCGCCCATGAGGTACCCCCACCCGTCGACGCGTGCGACCTGTTCCGCGCCGACGGCGAGGGTGACCACGCCCGTGCCGGCGGCGACGACGGCTCCGGGAACGTCGCCGAGTGCGCCGAGGAAAGATGTCGTCGAGTCGTGCGCGAGAGTGACCTCGCGCACGTGGGGCTCTCCGATGCGGGTGAGCAGAGCGGCCGCGTCCGCCTCTCTCGTGGTCAGCCCCGACACCCCGGCGGTCACGACAGACGCGTCGGCGCCGGTGCGCTCGAGTGCGGCGCGCACGACATCCGCCAGCTGGGGCAGCAGCTCCTCGTGCGTGTCGATCCCGGGGAACACGAGATCCTGCCCGCCGACGCGCACCTTGATCCCGGTCTGCCCGGCATCGATCGCGAGTACTCTGCTCATGCGGCTGCCGCCCCTTCTGTCCGCTGAGTCGATTGTGGCCGAGACGGTGCTCACCGCACACCGCCCGTCCGCTGCCGGTAGACGTCCCGCAGGAACGCCCCGGCCGGCTTGCCGTAGGGACAGTAGTCGCTGTTCACTGAGGCGTCGGCGGCGGAGTACAAGCGGGCGGGCCAGTCCCACAGCATGAACCCCCGCATCCAGGGCCGCTCGTCGCACGCCGCGAACATGGCCTCGTAGTACCGGAGCTGCTCAGCGCCCGACGGCCCGCCGGGCAGGGCCCAGTCGTTCGGCCGTGACGGGGAGCCCTCGCGGGACGGGCATCCCGCCTCCATGAAGAAGAACGGCTTGCCCGAGGCCTCGACCACCCGTTCGATGCGGTCGAGCTGCTCCTGCCACGCATCGACCGGGTAATAGCCGCTCGAGGTGATGACGTCGACAGCATCCCACCACGTGAGGCGGTCCTCCTGGTACTTGTCACAGTTGTAGGTCACGACGCCGTCGTACACGGCGCGGACGTCGGCGATGAGAGCGCGCCACTCGGCCTCGCGGGCGTCGGCGCGCACCATCTCGCAGCCGATGCAGAGCATCTCGCAGCCCTCGGCAGCGGCGATCCGCGCCGCATGCAAGATGAACTCGCGGTACGACGCGAACCACTCGCCCCAGTTCGGCTCGCCCGGAACGTCCTGGTCGAAGAATCCGATGTGCGCCCGCCATGTGCCGTCCGCGACGTTGACGACAGGCTTCAGGCACACCTTCAGCCCGAGCCTCTTCGCTTCGCGGATCGCCCACACGATCTCGTCGTCGGTGAGGGTCGGCGCGTCACCGAACCGCACGTGGGTCGACTGCGCCGTGTCCTGCAGCGCCGAGTAGGCGAGCGCCGTCCAGTTCACGCCGTGGTCGGCCATGAGCCGCATCGACTCCGCGGCATCGTCGGTGGCCCAGGTTCCGCGCACGCCGGTCCACCCCCAGGTCATTCCGGCCACGTAGGAGCCGAGTGCCTGGTGGAGCGGCGCGGTCACGAGGTGACCAGTTCGTTGGCGGTGCGCAGCACCCGAGGATCCGAGAGGGTGGATGCGGCCAGCGCCGGCCCCTCGTGGCGCACCAGCAGCGTCGTGCTCTCGCCGGGGAGCAGTGTCAGCAGCGCATCCGACGCGACGGCGTCCGGGTCGACCTTGTCGACGAGCAGCGTCAGATCGCGCACGAGGCTTCGGGCTGTCACGGTGACGCGCGTGCCTCCGTCGGCGGCTTCGGCGGCCACCTCGACGTCCGCCGCGCCGAGCGACGAGTCCCGAGGCTCGGCGAAGAACCAGAACCCGCGCACGTCGCCGACGGCGGCCGCGATGAGCTCTGCGCCGGCGTCTGCGGCCTCGGTGATGCCGGCGGGCAGCGCGACCGTCGTCGTCTCGCGCGGTTCCAGCGACACCGCGATCGCGAACCGGCCGTGCTCCTCGCCGTCGAACCCGAGCCGGCGAGCAACGAGCTCGCCCGACCACGCGGCCGCGGTGTCGTTCGAGACGACGGCGGCCAGTCCGCCTTCGCGGGGCTGGATCGTCACGACCCGTGGCGCGAAGGCGTTCCTGAGGCCGTAGAACAGGGGCTTCGGCCGCTCGTCGCCGTCAATCGCCGCCCACGAGGTCACCGGCCAGCAGTCGTTGAGCTGCCACACGATGGCGCCCTGCGTGTGCGGGGCCCACGAGCGGAAGTGCTCCAGCGCGGTGCGCACGGCGAGGGCCTGGTTGAGCTGCATCGCCCAGTGCCAGGTCTCCATGTGCTCCGGCAACCGGAAGTGGGGGAGCAGGCCGTTCGTGAGCTTCACGTTGCCCTCGCCTGCCTTCTGATGCACGATCATGCCCGGTGACTCGGGCGTGAGCGGGTCGTCGCCGATCGATCGGGTGAGGGTGGACCAGGTGGGCGGGCCCTGCCAGCCGAACTCGGCCACGAAGCGCGGCGTGTGCGCGCGGTAGGTGGTCCAGTCCAGCCGGTTCCACTGCTCCCACAGGTGCACGCTGCCGTGCTGCTCGTCATTGGGGTGCGGTCCGGTCTGCTGCCTGCCGTTCCAGCCGAGACCGGGGCTGAAGGGGCTTCCGGGTGCGTACGGCACATGCGGCGCGAGCTCGTCCACCAGCGACGGGAAGAGCTCGTAGTAGTAGTACGCGCCCCAGGTCTTGCCGTCCAGGCGCAGCTTCCAGCCCCAGTCCTCGTAGCCCCAGAGGTTCTCGTTGTTGCCGGTGAGCAGCACGAGCGAGGCGTGATGGGCGAGCCGCGTGATGTTCTCACGCGCTTCCGCTTCGACCTCCGAGCGCAGCGGGTCCTCCTCGGCGTACGCGGCGCACGCGAACAGGAAGTCCTGCCACACCAGCAGCCCGAGCTCGTCGGCGAGTTCGTAGAAGTCGTCGGACTCGTACAGCCCGCCGCCCCAGACCCGGATGAGGTTGAGGTTCGCGTCGAGCGCCTGCTCGAAGCGCCGGCGCACGCGGTCGCGCGTCACGCGCACCGTGAGGGCGTCGTCGGGGATCCAGTTGACGCCCTTCACGAAGACCGGCTGGTCGTTCACGACGAGGGTGAACGGCGTGCCCGCCTCGTCGGGCGTCATGTCCCACCGCACGTCGCGGAATCCGACTCGGCGCGTGGTGCGGTCGAGTACGGATCCGTCGGATGCCGCGAGCTCCACCTCGACGTCGTACAGCGGCTGCGCACCGTACCCGGTCGGCCACCACCGGTCGACCTCGTCGAGGTCGATGGTGAGGCGGCAGCGATCGCCCGACGTGAGGACCGCGGATGCCTCGACCCCGGCCGTGCGGATCGTCAGGGTGACGGCATCCGCTCCCGCCCGCTCGAGCGCGAGGTCCACGGTGACGGTGCCGCCGTCGCCAGACGGGGTCGCGACCACGCGCGTCTCGGCGAGGCGCGCAGCCGACCAGGACTCCAGGCCCACGGGCTTCACGATGCCGCTGGTATAGGTCGCGATGCCCCAGTCCCAGCCGTAGCTGCACGCCGACTTGCGGATGGCGTCGTTGGGCAGGGCGTACGCGCGCGGCCGCACTCCCAGCGCGACGCTCTGCTCGTTGGCGTATTTGATCGGAGAGCGGAACGCGACGACCAGCTCGTTCTCGCCCTCGACGAGCAGGTCGCGGACGTCGAACCGGTACGAGCGGTGCTGGTTGGCCGTCGCACCGATCTCGCGCCCGTTGAGGCGGATCGTCGTCACGGTGTCGAGTCCCTGGAAGACGAGATCCGTGCGGTCGGCGGCATCCCTCGACCAATCGAACGTCGTCGAATACGTCCAGTCCACGAGGCCGATCCAGGCCAGCGCCGACTCGTTGTCGTCGAGGAAGGGATCGGGGATGAGTCCCGCCGCGAGCAGATCGGTGTGCACGCAGCCGGGGACGGTCGCCGCGACGTCGGTGTCGAAGCCCTCCGGCGCCGGTCCGGCGCACGCGCGCAGCGACCAGCCTGAGTCGAGGGGGCGGAAGGTGAGGGGAGTGGTCACTTGACGGCTCCAGAGGTCAGGCCCTTGTAGATCCAGCGCTGCAGCAGCAGGAAGGCGATGAGGGTCGGGATGATGACGAGGACGGTGCCGGCCGAGATGACCTCCCATTGTGCGCCGAACGGTCCCTTGAACCGGAACAGCGACGTGGAGATGAGTCCCTCGGACGGCAGATAGAGGAATGGTGCGTAGAACTCGTTGTACACCGCGATGCCCTTGATGATGACGACCGTCGCGATGGCGGGCTTGAGGAGGGGCAGGATGATCCGCCAGTAGATCGTCCAGCGGTTCGCGCCGTCGATCATCGCGGCCTCGTCGAGCGAGACCGGGATCGACTGCATGAACTGGATGAACAGATAGATCGCGATGATGTCGGTGCCCATGAAGAGCAGGATCAGCGCGGCCTTGGTGTCATACAGACCGAGGCCGTTGATGAGCTGGAACGTCGCGACCTGGCTCGTCACGCTCGGGATGAGGGTCGCGACGAGGAAGAGCCCGAACACGAGCTTCTTGCCGCGGAACGCGAAGCGGTCCAGGGCGTACGCGGCCATCGTGCCGATGAAGATGGTGCCGGCGAGTGAGACCACGAGGACGATCGCCGTGTTGACGAAGCCCTCGAGCATCTTGCCGCTGGTGAACGCCGTGACGAAGTTGTCGAAATTCAGCCAGTTCGACGGCGGATCGAAGGGTCCCGTCTGCGCGTACTCGGGAGCGGTCTTGAGGCTCGCGAAGAGCAGCACCGACAGAGGCAGCAGCGTCACGACCGACGCGATGATGAGGCTGAGGTACTTCGCGGTCGTCGCGCTCACCCCTCGCAGTCGCTGCAGCGGCGTGCGGCCGCGAGCGGGTCGGGGCGGCGTGGTCCGCACCGGCATCGTGCGGAGCGGTTCGGTCGTGGTCATGTCAGGTCGACCTTCTCGTCGGGGAACACCTTGCGCTGGATCCAGGTGACGACGAGCACGATGACGAGCAGCACCACCGCCATCGCGGACGCGAGTCCGACCTGTCGGAAGGTGAATGCGGTCTGCAGGGTCTGGATCACGAATGTCGCCGAGCCGTTGGCGCCGCCGGTCATGATGAACGGGATCTCGAAGACGCTGAGGCTGCCCGAGATCGCGAGGATGAACGACAGGCCGACGACCCGCCGGATGCCGGGGAAGATGATCGCCCAGAACTGCTGCCAGCGGCTGGCCCCGTCGAGGTCGGCGGCCTCGTACAGCTCGTGGGGGATCGATTGGATCGCACCGAGGAACAGCACGAAGTTCATGCCCGTGTACCGCCAGACAGAGGTGCCTGCGAGCGACCAGTTCACGACGTCGGGGTTGCCCAGCCACTGCGGCGGGTCGGCCATCCCGAACCAGCCGAGAACCGTGTCGAGGGTGCCGCCCGGCTGGAAGAGGTAGAGGAAGACGAAGCCGATCGCGACGCCGTTGATGAGGTAGGGGAAGAACAGGATCCCGCGGAACAGGTTCGAGAACCTCGTCGAGAAGCTGAGGATCGTCGCGAAGTAGAGGGCGATCGCCATCTGCGCGAACGACGCGAAGAAGTAGTACAGGCTGACGAAGAACACCGAGAAGATGCGCGGGTCGGTGAACACCTCGATGTAGTTGTCGAGGCCCACGAAGTTCTTCTGCAGGTCGATGCCGTCCCAGTCGGTGACGCTGAAATAGAACAGGTTCAGCGCCGGCCAGTAGGTGAACAGCAGCAGCAGGCCCACGGCAGCGGCGAGGAAGAACCACGGGGTGAGGTGCTTCAGCACGCCCCGGCCGGCGGGTCCGCCGCGGCGGCCGGGGCGGTCGGCCCGCCGGGTGATCCCGACGAGCCGGCCCCGGGCCGGAGCGGAGAGGGCGGCAGGGGCATCCGCCGGAGCCGCACCTGGAGTCGCGATGGCCATGTCTCTGTCGCCCCCTCGGTCAGTTCTCGAGCTTCTCGACCGAGGCGCCCCAGCGCTCGTTCAGCTCGGCGAAGTAGCTCTCCTTGTCGCCGTCGGCTGCGCCGCGTGCGATGTCGACGAGCTTCTGACGGTAGATCGGGCCGTAGAGGTCGATCTTCGAGTCGTCGGCGACGTTGTTGATGAGCCCTTCCTTGCCGGCGGGGGCGGGGTTGATCTCCATCAGTTCGACGCCCGCGTCCTCGAAGCCCTTCAGGTTGTCGGGGAGGGGCTTCTCGATCACCGGCGAGATCATGCCCTGCGCCTCGGTGTAGCCGGAGTCCTCCACGACCCACTGGATCCAGGCCCACGCGGCAGCCTTCGCCTTCGAGTGCTTGCTGACTGCGAGGTTGTAGTCGCCGCCGATGACGGCGTACTGCGTGCCGTCGACGTTCGCGGGGAACGCCATGTAGCCGATGTCGTCGGCCGAGGCGCCGTTGTCGTCCGCCGCCGCCTGCATCTGAGAGATGGCCCAGGAGCCCAGCGTCATCGCGGCGATCTTGCCGGTGCCGAGGTCGACCTTCGACTGCTCCCAGTTCGTGGTGAGCGGGTCGTCCTCGGTGAGGCCGGCGGCGACGCTGTCGTACAGGAGCGAGTCGATCGCGTAGACGTCGCTGCCCTCCGTCCACGGCGCCGGGTCCTCGGCCATGGTGATGGGAGCGTCCGCGTCTTTGGTGACGACACCGAGGTTGCCGAAGCTCTGCGTCAGCGGCCAGCCATCCTTGTAGTTGGTGTACAGCGGGATCGCATCGGTGTTGTCCTTGACCTTCTGTAGCGCCTCCAGCCATTCGTCCTCGGTTGTCGGAAGCTCGGTGACGCCGGCCTCTTCGAAGACCTTCTTGTTGTAGACCACGCCGTTGGCGTTGCCGCCCCACGCGATGCCGTACTGGGTGCCGTCGTAGCTCGCCGCGGGAAGGAACCGGTAGGTGTCCTCGAAATCGGAGGTCTTGCCCAGCGGCTCCAGGAACTGCTCGTACTGCTCCGGCTTGATCGCCGGGATGCCGATGACATCGCCGTAGTTGCTCGTTGACATCCGGGTGAGCATCTCGCCCGCGTAGTCCGTGATGCCCTCGAACGTCACCTTGACGTCTGGGTACTTCTTGTTGAACTCCTCGGCGTACTTGTCGAAGGTGCCGTCCTCCACGAGGTCGGTCCGCCACGTGATGACCTTGATGTCGCCCTTGACGTCGCCGTCGATGGTGTTGCCCGCGTCGTCGGAGCCGCTGCCCGCGCAGCCGCTCATCGCGACCGCGGCTGTCGCCAGCACCGCGAGGGACGCGATTGCCTTCTTCGCCATGTGATTCTCCTTGTCAGGTTCGCCCTTGAACTGCCGGTGCGGATCATCGCACCGTCGCGTGGTTCGTCGCGCCGTCAGAGTAGAGCGCTTCGAAGCGGTTCCGCAAGTCGCAAATGTCAGCGCTGTCTTGTCTTGTCCGATCCAAGGCCGGAGAAACAAAAAAGCGCTTGATCGGGAAAAAAGGCTCTCAAGATCGCGCCCTCGCCAAGACAATGTCCGTGCAATGTCCTACGTAGACATCTTGTCGTCAAGGCTGCTAGCGTGAACTCCGCCCAGCAAGGAAGGCCACCCATGAACGTTCAGCAGCGCGCCACCCTCGAGGACGTGGCCCGGCTCGCCGGGGTGAGCTCGAAGACGGTCTCGCGCGTGTTCACGCACCGCGATCTGGTCGCACCCGAGACGGTCGAGCGCGTGCTCGCAGCCGCCAAGCGGCTGCGCTTCCGCCCCAATCCGCTCGCGCGGAATCTGCGTCGCGGCGGCCCGACCGACACGATCGGATTCATCATGGGCGAGCTGAACAACCCGTTCTATTACAAGCTCGCCGCGGGCATCGAGCGGGAGCTCTCGGCGCATGGGTTCTCGCTCGTCGTCGCGACCACCGACGACACCCCCGAGGGTGAGGAGCGGGTCGCGGACGCGCTGCTGGGCCAGCGCCTGGGCGCCCTGCTGCTGATCCCCGTCGCCGAGGATCAGTCGTACCTCGAAGGCGAGCGGCACCTCGGCACGCCGATCATCGCGATCGACCGGCCGGCCCGCAATCTCGTCGCGGACTCGATCGTGCTCGAGAACCACCGCGGTGTCTTCGAGGCCACCACGCGGCTGCTGGAACGCGGGCACCGCCGCATCGGCTACATCTGCAACCCGGCATCGGTCTACACGCAGGCCGAGCGTCTGCGGGGGTATCGCGATGCGCTGGCCGCTTACAACATCGCGGACGCCTGGCGCTGGGAACGCCTCGCCGACGATCTGACGCGCCCCGCCGACGGCCTGATCGCCGACCTGCTCGATCGTGCCGACGCTCCGACCGCGATCATCACCGGCAACAACCGTGTCACCGTCGGAGCCTTGCGCGTGCTGCGGGACCGCGACGACGACGCCACCGCGCTCATCGGGTTCGACGACTTCGACACCGCCGACGTGCTCGGCGTGTCGGTCGTATCGTACGACCCGCTCGCGCTCGGCAAGGCGGCGGCGACCCTCGCCATCGAGCGCATGCAGGACCCGGCCGGTTTCACGCGCCAGCTCGAGATGCCCACCTGGATCGTCGAGCGCGGCACCGGCGAACGATCTCCCGCAGACAGGACCACCGCATGACCTCCGGCTTCGTCCATCTTGAGCGCGAAGGCGTCGGCGTCGTCATCGACGCACGCGGACCGGGCCTGCCCTGCGTGTTGCACTGGGGCACCGCGACGGGCCCGCTGGCCGACGGCGATGGCATCGCTCTGGCGCGGACGGTGAGCCGGCAGACCCCGCCTGGCACGCTCGACGCGGCATGGCAGGTGACGCTCTCGCCACAGGAGGCGGACGGCTGGACCGGTCGTCCCGGCATGCAGCTGCGGGCGGCGGGCATCGTCCACCACCCGCGGTGGCTGCTCGACGAGGTCGAGTCCGCCTGCGACCGGGCCGTCTTCCGGGCCCGCGACGAGGCATCCGGACTGCTGCTGACGATCGAGCTGGCGATCGAGGCGGGGGGCGTCGTGTGGATGCGCCACGCGCTTCGCCACGACGGCGGTGCGGATGCCGCGCCCATCGACCTCGACTGGCTCGAGGCGTCGCTCCCGGTGCCGACGACGACCGACACGCTGCTCACCTTCGACGGGCGCTGGACGCGCGAGAAGCGGCCCGTGGCGACCCCGATGCCGGCCGGCGCGACCGTGCGCCAGACACGGCGCGGCCGCCCCGGGCACGACAATCCGGTGGCGGCGATCGCCGGGATCGGCGTGCCGCGCTGGGGCGCAGGTGAGCTGTGGGGCGTGCATCTGGCCTGGTCGAGCGACCTCACCACCCGTGTGGACCGGGTCACCGACGCGGTGACGCTGATCGGCGCGGGGGAGCTGCTTCGGCCCGGCGAGATCCGTCTGGCGCCCGGTGACGAGTACGCGGCGCCGCGTGCCGCCTTCGTGCACACCTCCGCCGGACTCGACGGCTTCGCCGACTGTGTGCACACCTGGATGCGCGCACGGCCGCAGCATCCGGCATCCCCGCGCCCTCTCGTGCTCAACACCTGGGAGGCCGTCTACTTCGACCACGACCCCGCCCGGCTGACGGCGCTCGCCGAGCGGGCGGCCGAGGTCGGGATCGAGCGGTTCGTGCTCGACGACGGCTGGTTCCAGGGACGCCGCGACGACACCACGAGCCTGGGGGACTGGGTCGTCGACCGCACCGTGTGGCCGGACGGGCTGGAGCCGCTCGCGGAGCGCGTGCACGCGCTCGGCATGCAGTTCGGCCTGTGGTTCGAGCCCGAGATGGTGAGTCTCGACTCCGACGTCGCGCGGGCGCACCCCGACTGGCTGCTGCACGACCCCGCGCACCTCGAACATGACGCGAGCCTGTCGTGGCGCGGGCAGTACGTCATGGACCTCGCGAACCGGGATGCCTTCGCCCACGTGCTCGGGCAGATCGACGCCCTCGTGACCGGCCTCGGCATCGACTTCATCAAGTGGGACCACAACCGCGACCTCGTGGAGAGCGTCCACGCCGGCCGCCCCGGCGGCCACGCTCAGATGATCGCGGTGTACGGGTTGATGGCCGAGCTCAGGCGCCGGCATCCTGCGCTCGAGATCGAGTCGTGCTCCAGCGGAGGAGCCCGCACCGATCTCGGGATCCTCGAGGTCGCCGACCGGGTGTGGGCGAGCGACTCGAACGACCCCGTCGAACGCCAGGAGATCCAGCGGTGGACCGGGCTGCTGCTTCCGCCCGAGCTCGTCGGCGCGCACGTGGGTCCCACGACCTCCCACTCGTCGGGGCGCACGACCGACCTGTCGTACCGGATGGCGACGAGCCTCATGGGGTCGGCGGGATTCGAGTGGGACATCATGTCGTGCGACGACGACGACACCGCGGCGATCACGCGGTTCGCGGCGTTGTACAAGGAGCTGCGTCCGATCGTGCACACCGGCCGCGTCGTGCACCCGGAGCTCCGCGACCCCGCGTGGCGTGTCACCGGCTTCGTGACCGATGTCGCCGCCGTCGTGCTCGTGGCCACCGTCGCGAGCCTGGAGGACGCCCGCGCCGAGCGGTTGCGGATCCCCGGTCTCGACCGCGCCCGGCGTTACCGCGTCCGCGTGCGCGACGAGATCGGCACGGCCAAGTACGGCTGGATCGCGCCGGAGTGGTTCACCGCAGGCGGGCTCGACCTGCCCGGCGCCGTTCTCGCCGAGGTCGGCTTGCAGCTGCCCACGCTCTGGCCGCTGCAGGCCTTCGTCCTCCACGTCGAGGCGGTGTAGCCCAGGAACCGCGAAAGGGTACGTTTTCGCCGCGGAATCGTAGCCTTTCGCGGATCCGGGTCGCGGGTTAGAGCAGCGTCGAGAGGAAGCGGGCCTGAGCGAGGAACTGGAACGCCTGACCGCCCTCGTGGCCGTTGTGCGTGTACACCTCGATCTGCTTCTTCGCCGCGGCATGGCGGTTGTACGCCGCGTACACCGTCGAGGGCGGGCAGATGGTGTCCATGAGTGCGACGGAGTAGAGGGCCGCGGCATCCGCGCGCTTCGCCATGTTCGCGCCGTCGAAGTACGACAGCGTCTCGAACACCCGGTCGTCCATGCCCCGGTGCACCGAGAGGTAACGCACGACCTCCTGGTACGGGTCGGCGTCGGTGAAGCCGACGGCGCGCTCGAAGTGGCAGAGGAACGGCACGTCGGGCATGACGGCCACGAGGCCGTCCGACAGCCCGGCGGCGGCGATCGCGATGCCTCCGCCCTGGCTGCCGCCGCAGACGGCGACGCGGTCGGCGTCGACCTGCGGCAGCGTCCGGACCGCATCGACCGCCCGCACCGCGTCGGTGAACACGCGGCGGTAGTAGTAGTCGGCCGGGTCCTCGATGCCGCGCGTCATGAAGCCGCTCGACGACGGACCCGTGCCGTGCGGGTCGGGGGTGTCGCCACCCGATCCCCACATCGAGCCCTGGCCGCGCGTGTCCATCAGCAGGTGTGCGTGGCCGGCAGCGGCCCAGCCCAGGCGCTCGCCCGGCAGGCCTCGCCCACCGCCGTAGCCCTGGAACTCGACGACGGCGGGGAGCGGCTCGGCGGCACCCGCGGGGAGCGTCAGCCAGCCCTTGACGGGGTCGCCGCCGAAGCCCGGGAACGTCACGTCGAACACCTCGAGCGCGGTGAAGGGGGTATCGGCCGGCACCACCTCGGGAGCGGCATCCCAACGACGCGCCTCGGTGAGCGTCGTCGCCCAGAAGTCGTCGAAGTCGGCGGGTTCGCGGACGTCGGGCGCGTACGCCTCGAGCTCCGCGGGGGACAGATCGAATCTCGGCACGGGCCTACCCTCGTGCCTGCGCGGAAGCGCTTCGATGCTCGCCGGAGAAAAGGCGACGAGGCCTCGATGGGGGAGGGGTATTCGAGGCCCCGCCGCCGGTCTCAGGAGCGCTGGGAGGCGCTGATCGTCCGTTCCCCAGATCGGACGCCGGTGCGCCGGATCAGATTCTGATCTCGGCGATGACTTCACCGTACTCGGTCTCACCGACGGGCGTGAAGCCCACACGCTCGAAGAATGCCTGCGGCCCGCCTTCGCCGGCCTCGTAGATCACGTTCACGTGATCCATTCCGCGGTTGCGGGCCTCTTCCAGGAGCGCCTCGACAGCGAAGCGGCCGATGCCCTTGCCCTGGTCGTCGGCATCGACGTTGATGCGCCACAGCACCGAGCGGAAGTGCTCCTGCGGGTCCTCGAGGTCGAAGTTGCCGCTGATGAAGGCGACGACCTGGTCGTCGTCGAGCACGACGCGCTGCCACGTGGTCTGCGGGTTCACGACGGTCGCGGCGATGCCGTAGCTCACCGGCGACAGGAACTCCTCCTGGCCGGGCTTGAGCGACATATTGTTGACCGCCACGATGGTCGAGGCGGAGAGTTCGACGAGCCGCAGATCACCCATGCGCCCCAGGCTAGCCCGGATGGCCGCATCCAGCACTGTGGATTTCACACGGAAACGCAATGTTCACGCGCGGAGATATCTTGATGTCGAGATATCTCCCCAGGTGCTTGCGATAGGCTGTGCGCGACCCGTCCGAAGCACCGACAGGACCGATTCAGGTGACCGACTCCACCATCATCTACACCTATACCGACGAGGCTCCGGCCCTCGCCACCGCGTCTTTCCTCCCGATCGTGCAGGCCGTCGCCGGCCAGGCCGGGGTCGAGATCGAGACGCGCGACATCTCACTGGCGGGCCGCATCCTCGCGGCGTTCCCGCAGAACCTCACGCCCGAGCAGCAGGTGGGAGACGCACTCGCCGAGCTCGGCGGCCTCGCGACCCTGCCCGAGGCGAACATCATCAAGCTCCCGAACATCTCGGCATCGATCCCGCAGCTGAAGGCCGCGATCGCCGAGCTGCAGTCGCAGGGCTACGACATCCCGGACTACCCGGACGACGCCGAGACCCTCGAGCAGAAGGACGTGCGCGCCCGCTACGACCGCATCAAGGGCTCCGCCGTCAACCCCGTGCTGCGCGAGGGCAACAGCGACCGCCGCGCGCCGCTGTCGGTGAAGAACTACGCGCGCAAGCACCCGCACCGCAACAAGGCGTTCGGCGAGGGCTCCAAGACCCGCGTCGCGACCATGGGTCACGACGACTTCAAAAGCAACGAGAAGTCGTGGGTCGCCGCGCACGACGACGTGCTGTCGATCCGCCTCGTCGGCGCCGACGGCACCGTCACGGTGCTGAAGGAGGGCCTCAAGGTCCTCCCGCGCGAGATCGTCGACGCGACGTTCCTGTCGGCGAAGGCTCTGGACGCCTTCCTCGCCGAGGTGCAGGCCGAGGCGAAGGCCGCCGGCATCCTCTACTCCGTGCACCTCAAGGCCACGATGATGAAGGTCAGCGACCCGATCATCTTCGGCCACGTCGTGAAGACGTACTTCGCCGACGTGTTCGACCGCTACGGCGACAAGATCGCGCAGGCCGGGCTCAGCGCCAACAACGGCCTCGGATCGATCCTCACCGGGCTGGAGAGCGTCGAGGGCGGGGACGAGATCATCGCCGCGTTCGAGGCGGGCTTCGAGACCGGCCCGGCGCTGTCGTACGTCAACTCCGACAAGGGCATCACGAACCTGCACGTCCCGTCGGATGTCATCGTCGACGCCTCGATGCCCGCGCTCATCCGCAACGGCGGCAAGCTGTGGGGCGCCGACGGCGGCGAGGCCGACACCGTCGCCGTCATCCCCGACTCGTCGTACGCCGGCGTGTACCAGGCGGTCATCGACGACGTCATCGCGAACGGCCCGCTCGACCCCGCCACGATCGGCACCGTCCCCAACGTCGGCCTCATGGCGCAGGCGGCCGAGGAGTACGGCAGCCACGACAAGACGTTCGAGATCCCGTCCGACGGCCGCGTCGAGATCGTGGACTCGTCGGGCGAGGTCGTCATCGAGCACGACGTCGAGGCCGGCGACATCTGGCGCGCCACGCAGACCAAGTACATCCCGCTCGTGGACTGGGTGAAGCTCGCGGTCACCCGTGCCCGCGCCACCGGCGCCCCGGCCGTGTTCTGGCTCGACGTCAACCGCGCCCACGACGCGCAGGTGATCGCGAAGGTCTACCAGGCGCTCGCCACGATGGACACGAAGGGGCTCCAGATCTCGATCCTCGCCCCCGCCGAGGCGACGCGGTACACGCTCGCGCGTCTGCGCCACGGCCTGGACACCATCTCGGTGACCGGCAACGTGCTGCGCGACTACCTCACCGACCTGTTCCCGATCCTCGAGGTGGGCACGAGCGCCAAGATGCTCTCGATCGTCCCGCTGCTCGCGGGCGGCGGCCTGTTCGAGACGGGCGCCGGCGGCTCGGCCCCCAAGCACGTGCAGCAGCTCCTCGAAGAGGACTACCTGCGCTGGGACTCGCTGGGCGAGTTCTTCGCGCTGGCCGCGTCGTTCGAGCACCTCTCGGAGTTCACCGGCAACGCGAAGGCGAAGGTGCTCGCCGACACGCTCGATGCCGCGACCGGCACGTTCCTCGAGAACGACAAGTCGCCCGGCCGCGCGCTCGGCACGATCGACAACCGCGGCAGCCACTTCTACCTGGCCCTGTACTGGACGCAGGAGCTCGCCAAGCAGACCGACGACGCCGAGCTGGCCGCGGCCTTCGCGCCGGTCGCCGAGACCCTCGCCGCCAACGAGCAGAAGATCGTCGACGAGCTGCTCGCCGTGCAGGGCTCGCCGGTCGACATCGGCGGCTACTACCGTCCCGACGCCGAGCTGGTCGAAGGCGTCATGCGCCCGTCGGCCACGTTCAACGCGGTGATCGACGGCCTCTGACCCGCAGCCAGCACGAGATGAGCGGATGCCTCCTGCCGGAGGCATCCGCTCATTCGTCGTATGCGGTGATTCAGTTCTGGACGGTGACCTCGGTACCCATGGGGGCCCACTGGTAGAGGAACTCGGCGACGCCGACGGGCAGGTTGACGCAGCCGTGGCTCATGCGGTTGCCGAAGTTGTTGTGCCAGTACGCGCCGTGCAGAGCCTGGTCGCCGTTGAAGTACATGACCCAGGGGACGTTCTTCGTGTAGTAGTACGGCGCCTTGGTGAGGTCGGGATTGCCCATGTTCTGGATGCGCAGCTTCGCGGTGATGCGGAAGCTGCCGGTGTGCGTGTCGTGGCCCGGCAGGCCCGACGACATCCGGGTCGAGCTGACGACGACGCCGTTCTCGTAGAAGTACGCGGCCTGGTCGCTGAGGTCCACGACGATGTGGCGCGCGCGCGTGGTCGTGCTGACCGGCACCTCGTCGACGGGGAGCTTGTACACCGGGTCGCCGCCGGCGAGCTGCGCCGCGAACGCCGCAGCGATGCCGGCGGTGGCGCCCAGTTTGCGGCCCGACTGCCCTGCCGCGATGGTCTGCAGCACCTTGCCGGCGCGGTCGGTGATCTCGACGGCGTTCTCGGGTGCGCGGTCGACGGACGCGGCGAGCGTGTCGACGACCGGCTGGATGGCCGCGGCGTCCGCGCTGATCGAGAACACTCCGTTCTCGGGAGTGACGGTGAGCCAGGATGCCGCCACGGCGCGGTCCACCGGCACGGTGCGCTCGTCGCCGACGTAGAAGCCGATGTTCGAGATCATTCCGTTCAGCTTCGTCGCCGTGTCTGCCGCGGTCTCGGTCGAGATCGCCGCGGGGACCTCGGAGATCACCGGGTCGAGGTTCACCGTCGTCTTGCCTGCCTCGAACGCCGCCTGCAGCGCCTGCTGCACGGTGGCGACGTCGATCCCGGTGCCCGGCGTCGCCGGCGCCGACACGTACGAGGTCGACGCCTCGTCGTAGGCGATGGTCGCGTCGACCGGGTCGGTGAACAGGGCGGGCGCGGCCTTCTGCAGCGCCTCGAGGGCGGTCGCCGTGTCGAGCTCGACCTCGGCGCCCGTCTCGGCGAACCACGCGGTGGGGTTCCACATCGGGTGGTCGGTGAACGCCGCATCGGCGAGGGCCTTCGCGTCGACCGACGCGCCCAGCTCGGCACCGGTCACCTCGGCGTCGCCGCCGTCGCCCGTGAGCACCACCGTCGTCGTGGCCAGCTGCTTCTGGATCGCGTCCGCCGCGGCGCCGGGGGTCATCCACCCGACCGGCACGCCGGCGACCGTCGTGCCGGGAGCGATCATCAGCAGCGACGAGACCACGAGGCCGACGACGGCGACGCCGGCGCCGATGCTCAGCCACAGCGCGGTGCGCTTCTTCTTGGGCTTGGGGTCGGGCTCCGCCCACGCGTAGACGGGGCCGTCGGTGCCGGCCGGCGGCGCGGCGGCCGCCTCGTCGGCGAGGGGCGGTGCCGGGAGGACGGTGGTCGCGTCGGCGGAAGGGGATGCCTCGGCCGCGGCGGCGTCGGCGGGGGCCAGGACCGCGGTCGCGACGGCGACGGTCGCCGCGTCGGCGTCTTCGTCTGCGTCGGCGTCGGCGTCTCCGTCGGCGAGGGAGGCGTCGGTCGCGGTGGCGGGCGGGACCTCGTCGACCGCAGCGGCGGCGTCGACGGTCTCGTCCGCGGCTTCGGTCTCCGCCTGGAGCTCGGTGGCGTCCGCATCGACCTCGGTCCCGGCTTCGTCATCGACGGGAGAGCCCTCGGCCTCGGCAGTGGCCGCAGCCGTGCGTTCCGTCCCGGCGTCGTCGGTCTCGACCGCCGCGGCGGTCCGTGCCTCGTCGAGTCGTCC
>NZ_JBQCIP010000210.1:0-3478 GCF_051953575.1 Microbacterium sp. | reverse complement strand
ACGGCCTGCGGCTCCATGAAGAAGAACTCCACGCCGTTGCCGTCGGGGTCGTCGAGGTCGCGGCTGTACATGAAGCCGTAGTCCTTGGGCTCGCTCGGCTCGACGCCGCCCGCCGCCACGCCGGCGGCGATGGCCTTGTCGACGTCCTCGCGGGAGTCGCGGCTGAGCGCGATGAGCACCTGGGCCTGTCCGCGCGAGGGGACGATCTGCTTGTCGGTGAAGGTCGCGAAGTAGGCCTCGGTGACCGCCATGAAGTAGACGTTGTCGTCCCACACGATGCAGGCCGCGTTCTCGTCGGTGAACTGCGGGTTGATGCTCGCACCCAGCGCCGTGTAGAAGGCCTTGGACCGTTCGAGGTCGCTCGTCTGGATGTTGACGAAGATGTGCGTCATTGCCCTGCTCCTTGTGCCCGTCTCGGTGTGCCGGAACTCCCGACGAATCGATGGTTGCAAAAAACAAGTTCGCTTGTCAATAGCAAGTAACAGATTCCTCTCCCCCGTGAGGCGGATGCCGCGACCCGCAGGGATCCGTACCGTGGAGGCATGCCCACCCCGCCGCCCGCCCACCCGCTCCGGCGCACGCCGCCAACCCCGCGCGAACTGCGGGGCGACGTCTGGCTCGCGGCGGGACTGTTCCTCTCCGCCGTCCTGAGCAGCGCCCTCGGATCCGTCGCCGGCGTCTACGGCGCCGACGCCACGCACGGTCTGCAGTGGGCACTGCTCTATGCGCTCGCCCTGACGGCCCCGCTCGCCGTGCGCCGCGGGCACGCCGAGATCGTGGTGGTCGTCGTCGCCGTCGTGTTCTTCGTGGGCGTGACGTTCCGCATCCCCGACCTGTACGTCGGCAACGTCTCGATGTTCATAGCGATGTACACCGTCGGCGCCTGGGTCGACGACCGCCGTCGCGCGATGTGGGTGCGTGCGGCGGTGATCGTGGGCATGTTCGTGTGGCTGCTCATCACGATGTTCCAGTCCGCGATAGACCCGTCCGACGAGGCGCTCTCGCAGGCCGGGCTCTTCTCGCCGTTCGCGGCCATGCTGCTGATCCAGCTGCTCATCAACGCGGCGTTCTTCGGCGGCGCGTACTACATGGGCGATCGCGCCTACGCCGCGGCACTCGAGCGCGGCGCCCTCGAACAGCGCACGCGCGAACTCGAACTCGAGCGCGAGGTGACCGCCGCCCAGGCCGTCGCCCTCGACCGGGTGCGCATCGCCCGCGAGCTGCACGACGTCGTCGCGCACCACGTGTCGGCGATGGGCGTGCAGGCGGGCGCGGCCAGAGCGGTGCTGGACCGGGATCCGGATGCCGCCCGCGCGGCGCTCCTCGGCGTCGAGTCGTCGGCGCGCTCGGCGCTGGTCGAGCTGCGTCAGCTGCTCGAGACGCTGCGCACGTCTGCGACCGACGCGGACGCCGGGTCGACCGTTCACCTGTCGGCCCTGCCCGACCTCGTCGCACACGCGAACGACAACGGCCTGCCCACGACGCTCACGGTCGTCGGCGACCCGGTGCCGCTCCCCGACCTCGTGCAGGTGAACGTCTACCGCGTCGCGCAGGAGGCGCTCACGAACGCCCGCCGCCACGGCGGTCCCGATGCCGCCGCCGACGTGCGGCTGCGGTACGGCGACGACGCCGTCGAGCTGGAGGTCGTCAACACCGGGCGCGTCGTCACCGCGCCGATGCGGCCGGGGCTGGGCCTGGTCGGCATGCGTGAGCGTGCTGCGGCCTCTGGCGGCGAGCTGGAGACCGGGCCTCGGTCGCGGGGCGGGTTCCTGGTGCGGCTGCGCGTGCCGCTCGTCCACGCCGAGGCGATCGCATGAGCGCGCCGATCCGCGTGCTGCTCGTCGACGACCACGCCGTCATGCGCGCCGGCTTCCGGATGATCCTCGAATCCTCGGGCGACATCACGGTGGTCGGCGAGGCCTCGACAGGCGTTCAGGCGGTGTCGGCGGCATCCGCCCTCCGCCCCGACGTGATCTGCATGGACGTGCAGATGCCCGACATGGACGGGCTCGAGGCGACGCGGCGCATCGTCGGGGATGCCGCGATCGGATCGGCCGTGGTGGTCGTGACGACGTTCGACCGCGACGACTACCTGTTCGACGCGCTGGCCGCCGGGGCCAGCGGGTTCCTGCTCAAGAACGCCGGGCCCGAGGAGCTCATCTCGGCGGTACGCGTCGCCGCCGCCGGGGACGCCCTGCTCGCCCCCGGGGTCACCCGACGCGTCATCGCGCGGTTCGCGGCGGCGCCGGTGCCCGCGGCATCCGTCCCCGCCGTCGTACCGCCCCAGGGCGAGCGCCCGATCGGCGACCTCACCGAGCGCGAGGCCGAGGTGCTGCGGCTCGTGGCCCAGGCGATGAGCAACGCCGAGATCGCGCAGCGCCTGTACATCGGCGAAGCGACCGTCAAGACGCACGTGTCGAACGTGCTGCAGAAGCTCGGCGCCCGTGACCGGGTCGCCGCGGTCGTGTACGCGCACCGCCACGGCCTGGCCTGAGCCGCGGATCTCGGCGAGTCGCCAGAAACGGACGCCTCAGCCGCGGATCGTGGCGAGTCGCCAGAATACGACGGATGCCTCGACCCTGACCCGCAAGGGGCGCAGGGCCGAGGCATCCGTCTGCTGGAACAGGACCGGCGCGCGCCGGTCCACGAGGGTGTCAGGCCGCGACGGCGACCGGGGCGTAACGCTCGATCAGGGCGCCGAAGGCCTCGAGGTACGCGACGAGGAACTCGGCGGTCTGCTCGTTGGTGACCTCGCCGGTCTCGGTGAACAGACCCGGGGTGGTCTGCACGTAGCCCTCGGGCTGGCCGAGCGTCGGCGCGTTGAAGTGGCTGAGGATCGCCTTCAGGTGCTGCTGCGCGGCCGCGGTGGCGATGCCGCCGCCCGACGTTCCGATGACGGCGGTGGGCTTGCCGTTGAACGAG
This sequence comes from Microbacterium sp., assembly GCF_051953575.1. Taxonomy (GTDB): domain Bacteria; phylum Actinomycetota; class Actinomycetes; order Actinomycetales; family Microbacteriaceae; genus Microbacterium. The sequence goes on along the minus strand of NZ_JBQCIP010000210.1, from coordinate 556 downwards.
CCCTGGCCCCACGGGCGCGCGGCCCAGTCGAGGGCGTTCTTGAGCACGCCGGGGATGGAGCGGCTGTACTCGGGCGTGATGATGAGGATGCCGTCGGCGTCCTCGATCGCCTTCTTGAAGTCGCGCGCGACCTGCGGGTAGTCGGCGTCGAAGTCGGGCGAGTAGAACGGGAGGTCCGCGATCGGGATCTCGACGAGGGTCGTGCCCTCGGGGGCGAGGCGTTCGAGCGCCTTTGCGAGGCGACGGTTGATCGACGTCGACGAGATGCTGCCGACGATGTAGCCGATGGTGCGGTCAGTCATGTGTCCTGCTCCTTGAAAACAAAAAGGCGTCCCCGTGGGGATCCACCGTGGACGTTCCACTTTCATGCAAGCACATGGATCTGGGATCTATTCCGAAGTATGAACATCCGGCGTCACATCTCCCCCTCGCCGCCGGTCATCTCCCCCTCGTGGGGGGGGCGCCCCCCCCACCCCCCCCCGCGCGTAGGAGTGCCACCAAAGGGGCGCCCCTGCGGCACCGGGGCGGGGTCCCCCACACCGACCGCGGCCCCCCG
>NZ_JBQCIP010000209.1:0-12690 GCF_051953575.1 Microbacterium sp. | reverse complement strand
AGATCTCGCGAGCGCGGCCATCATCGTGCTGTTCAACGTCGGGATCGCGGCGGGCTCGTGGGCGGGCGGTCAGCTGAGCGGTGCCTTCGGCCCAACGGCCAATCCCGCCGTCTCGAGCGCGGCCGTGCTGGTGGCCGCCCTGCTCGCGGCGGTGGGGGCGGTGCTGACGTCGCGGCGCCGGTGACGACGAGGGGATGCCGGGCGCCCGGCATCCCTCATCGTCAGCGCACGCCGCGCATGAGCTTCAGCACCGGCTTCACGGCAGCCAGCAGGGCGAGGCCGAGGACGATCGCGATGCCGCCGAGGATCGTGAAATACGGGACCTCGTTCTTCGGGTCGTAGAACTGGGCGAGCCACCCGGCGATGGCCGTGCCGAGCGCGATCGACAGGAAGTAGAGCGCGACCATCTGCGTGTGGAACCGCTCGGGGGCGAGCTTGGTCGTCACCGACAGCCCCGGGGGCGAGATGAACAGCTCGGCCACGGTGAACACGAACAGGATCAGCACGATCGCCAGCAGCGGCGTCGAATTGGGGGCGCCGTTGGCCCACGGCAGGAAGAGCAGGAAGGCGAGGCCCATGATCATGGCGCCGAGCGAGAACTTCACCGGGGCCGACGGCGCGCGGTCGCCGAGCTTCGTCCAGATCACGGCGAACACGCCCGACAGGATGATCACGAAGATCGGGTTGATCGAGTTCACCCAGGGGATCGGCATCTCCCAGCCGAAGATCATCCGGTTGAGCCGCTCGTCGGAGTAGATCGTCAGCACCGTGAACTGCTGCTGGTACAGCGACCAGAAGCCGACGTTCACGATGAACAGCGGGATGAAGCCGATCACGCGCGAGCGGGCGTCCCCGCTGATCTGGCGGGACCCGATGATGACCGCGAAGTACGCGATCGCCGCCGCCAGCGTCACGAGGATCACCACGCCGGCGAGGTTGTCGGCACGGATGACTCCCGTGAGCACCAGCACCACGATGACGACGAGTCCCGCCGCCGCGATGCCGATCATGAGCCCGCGACGGTTCGCGGGGAGCGGGTTGGCGACGACGCGGGATGCCGCGGGCAGCTGCTTGCGGCCGAACGAGTATTGGATGAGGCCCAGCGCCATGCCGACGGCGGCAGCGCCGAAGCCCCAGTGGAAGCCGAGGCTGCTCTGCAGCGCGCCGGTCACGATCGGGCCGAGGAAGGCGCCGAGGTTGATGCCGAGGTAGAACAGCGAGAAGCCCGCGTCGCGGCGGGCGTCCTTCGCCGAGTACAGCGTGCCGACGACGGCGGTCGCGTTGGCCTTGAGGCCGCCCGAGCCCACGGCGACGAGGACGAGGCCCACGCCGAGCCCCCACACGTTCGGCAGCAGCGCCAGGGCGATGTGCCCGGCCATGATGACCCAGGCGCTGAAGAACAGCACCCGCTCCGAGCCGAGCAGCCGGTCGGCGACCCACGCGCCGAGGATCGTCGAGAGGTAGACGGTGCCGCCGTAGGCGCCGACGATCCCCGTCGCGGTGGCCTTGTCGATCCCGAGGCCGCCCTCGGCGACCGTGTAGTACATGTAGATGAGCAGGATGCCCTGCATGCCGTAGAAGCTGAACCGCTCCCACATCTCGACGCCGAAGATGTGCGCGAGCGCCCACGGCTGGCCGAAGAACCGGGTGTCGTGGTCGGAGCCGTCGTCAGGAGCGGTCGTGCCGGCGGCTGGGCCCACGCGGCCGGAGGCTCCGCGCGACGCGCCAGCGGCGGGTGGAGGGGCCGTGGGGACCGTCCCGCTCGTGGAGGCCACCGTCCCCGTCCTCGTCGCGTCGGCCGCGGCACGTGCCCCGTCGGGCGGTCCCACCGGGATCTGCTCGGGCTCGCCCTTTCGGCGTCGAGCACGGCCGTCGTCCTGAAATCCCTGATCACGCCCGTCCATGCGCTGGCTCCCGTCGCCCCCCCGGATGACGTCAGGCTAGCGACGACCCGTGCACCGGCGGTAGCCCCCGTACCGCGTACCGGCGCGCCGGCACGCGGTACGGTGCGGGAGTGCGCATCGGGATCATCGGCGGGGGCGCGGCGGGCCTCGCGACCGCCTGGCTGCTGGAGCAGGAGCATGACGTCACGCTGTTCGAGAAGGAGGACCGCTTCGGCGGTCACGCGCACACCGTCGACATCGAAGTGGACGGGCGGACGCTGAGCATCGACGCCGGATTCCAGTTCTTCGCGCGCACCGCCGCCTACGCGACGTTCAACCGGCTGCTCGACGCGCTCCACGTGCCGCGCACGACCTACCCCGCGACACTCACCGTCGCCCGTGACGACGGCACCCGGCCCGTCGCGATGCCCCCCGTGCGCGGATGGCGGCCCGTCTGGGCGTCGCTCACACCGCGCGCGATCGTGGACCTGCTGAGGTTCCGGGCGTTCCTGTCGGGCATCCCCGCCTTCCTCGCCGAGCACGACACGACGATCACGATCTCGGAGTACGTCGAGCGGCGCCGGCTCCCGAAGCGGTTTGTCGACGGCTTCCTCTTCCCGCTGCTGCTCGCGTTCTGGTGCGTCGACCTGGAGGAGTTCCGCGGGTTCGCCGCCTACAACGCGCTGTACTACCTGGGCGCGAACCTGCCGAAGGGCATCACGCCGCCGGCGCAGAGCGAGATCCCCGGCGGTCTGCGCGTCTACGTCGACGCGCTGATCGCCTCGCTCCAGCGAGCGGCTCTGCACGCCGGGTGCCCGGTCGAGTCCGTCGCCCGGGATGCCGACGGCTCGCTGGTCGTCACGGCGGCCGGGGTGCGGCATCCGTTCGACCATCTCGTGTTCGCGTGCGACGCGAGCACGGCGCACGCACTGCTCGCGGGGGTCGCCGACACCGTCGAGGTGCGGACGCAGCTCGCCCGCTTCCGGTACTTCGACACGACCATCGCGATCCACGGCGACGCGCGGCTCATGCCCCGCGACCGCGCCGCGTGGTCGGCCGTGAACGTGCGCACCGACGGGGCGCACAGTCAGCTGTCGATCTGGAGCCCGGCTCGCGGCATCCCCGTCTTCAAGAGCTGGGTGACGTACGACGACGAACCTCCGCAGCCGCTGTACGCCACGGCCACGTACCGGCACGGGCTCATCGACCCGGCGTACTTCGACGCGCAGCGGCGGCTGCGTCCGCTGCAGGGATCGCACGGCATCTCGCTCGCGGGCCTGTACACCGCCGACGCCGATTCGCATGAGAGCGCGATCGTCTCGGCGGTCGCCGTCGCGGAGCGTCTCGCTCCCGATTCGGTGCGGCTCGCGGCGCTCAGGCCGCCCGCCCGCTGACGGTCACTCCGGGAGCGAGGGATGCCGCTCCTCAGGCGCGCGCCGGCGCGGGATGAACAGCGCCACGACGAGGGCGACGACCGCCGCGGCACCGCCGAGCAGGAACGACACGTGGAACGCCTCGGGACCGGGCATGGGCGTGCCGTCGAGGTCGATCGCGTAGGTGGCGAGCACGGCGCCGACGACGGCGGCCGCGGTGCTCGTGCCGAGTGAGCGGAACAGCGCGTTGAGGCCGTTCGACGCACCCGTCTCGGACTGCGGCACCGAGCGCATGATGAGCATCGGCATGGCGGCGTAGCCGAAGCCGATGCCGAACCCGATGCCGATGTTGGCGACGAGGATCTGCCACACCTCGCTCGCGAACAGCAGGGTGAAGCCGTACGTGATGACGAGGGCGATCGCGCCGAGCACGAGCAGCAGCTTGGGGCCGACGGTGCGCGCGAGTCGCCCCGAGAAGGGCGAGAGCACCATCATCACGAGACCCGCCGGCATGACGACGAGGCTCGCGGCGACGAGCGACAGCCCGAAGCCCCCGGCGGTGGTGGGCTGCTCGAGCAGCTGCGGGTACACGACGTTCGACGCGAACAGAGAGAACCCGAACGCGATCGAGGCGAGGTTGGTCAGCAGCACCGGCCGGCGCGCAGCGACGCGCAGGTCGAGGAGGGGATCGGGCGTGCGCAGCTCGTACCAGCCCCACGCCAGCAGCACGACGATGCCGCCCAGCCCGCAGGCGAGCACGGCGGGGGATGCCCAGCCCCACTCGTTGCCGCGCGAGACGGCGAGGAGCACGCCGATGAGGCCGATCGTGAGGCCGGCGGTGCCGAGGTAGTCGAACCGCCCGCCGGTGCGCAGCGCGCTCACCGGCACGATCCACAGCACGAGCACGAACACGATGACGCCGAGCGCCGCCGCGACCCAGAACAGCACATGCCAGTCGCTGCGCTCCGTGATGAAGGCGCTGATCGGCAGGCCGAGCGCGCCGCCGACGCCGAGGGTGGCGCTGATGAGCGCGATGGCCGAGTCGACGCGGTCCTCGTGCAGCACATCGCGCAGGATCGAGATGCCGAGGGGGATCACCCCCGTCACGGCGCCCTGCAGCGTGCGCCCGACGATCACCCCGACGATGCCGGGGGATGCCGCGGCCACGACGGATCCGGCCACCATGACCGCGAGCAGCACGAGCACGATGCGCCTCTTGCCGTACATGTCGCCCAGGCGCCCCGAGATCGGGGTCATCACGGCGGCGGCCAGCAGCGTGGACGTCACGACCCAGGCGGTGTCTTCGCGGCTGGCGTCCAGCAGCTCGGGGAGCTTCGACTGGATCGGCACGACGAGCGTGAACATGAACGACGAGGCCAGGCCGGCGATCGCCAGCACCGCCACGATGGCGCCCTGGCGGGGCATCCGGGTCAGTCGTCTTCTCTCGTCGTCGCCGCCCGTGCCCATCCGTTCAGGCTATCGGCGCTCGCCGACACCGGCTCCGACGCGTGCCTCACGAGTGGGCACCGTCGGGTGCAGACTGGGGGCATGGCCGAGACCGCCACCCCGCCCGGCATCGACATCCGCCCGCTCAACACGGTCGACGAGGTCCACCGCGCCTCCGCGGTGCTCGCCGAGGTGTGGGGCGGCGACCGCGGCGGCATGCCGCCGAACCTGCTGCGCGCGCTCGCGCACTCCGGCAACTACGCGGTCGGCCTGTACGACGGGGAGAGCATGGTGGGGGCGTCCGTCGCGTTCTTCGCGGCGCCCGCCGCGCGCTCGATGCACAGCCACATCACCGGCGTGCTGCCCTCGCACCAGTCGCAGGGACTCGGGCGCGTGCTCAAGCAGCACCAGCGCGAGTGGGCCCTCGCGCGCGACGTCGGCCACATCACATGGACCTTCGACCCGCTCGTCGCCCGCAACGCGCACTTCAACCTGCGGGTGCTCGGCACCCGGGCGACCGAGTACCTCGTCAACCATTACGGACCGATGGACGACGGCGTCAACCGCGGCGACGAGACCGACCGCATCATGGTCTCGTGGGCGCTGGCCGCACCTCCCGCGCCCACCCCCGACGACGACGCCGTGGTGGCGTCGGTCGCGGTGCCGCACGACATCGAGGCGCTGCGCCGGGAGTCCCCGACGGATGCCGCCGCCTGGCGCGCGCGAGTGCGCGACCAGATCGTGGCCCACCTGGCCGAGGGGCTCGTGATCGGCGGTTTCGACGACGAGCGCGGGTATCTGCTGGTGCGTCCCTGATCCGCCGCCGCAGGATTCCTGCCGTCGGCACGAAGTCGCCTGCCAACTCGCGTTGGTGGAGGAACGGGCGGGATGCCGCGCCCCTAGGCTCGCGGCATGCCCGAGTACCGTGCCCATTTCGACTTCGACATCCGCTTCGCCAACGGGGGTGGGCTGTCGGGAGTCGGCTTCCGGCTCGACGTCCCTGCGGCCGGCATCTCCGAGGACGAGCTCGCTCGTCTGCTCATCGCGCACCTGGGTCTCGCGCTCGTCGACGAGGTTAAGCTGCGCGGGGTGCGGATCGTCGAAGAGCCGCACCGCGGGTCCCGCGGTGTCGAGGTGGCGGCATCCGCTCCGCAGACCCGTGTCGTCGACCTCAGCCACCCGATCCGGGCGGGGCTCGTGACCTACCCTGGCCTGCCGGCGCCGACGATCACACCGCACCTGACGCGCGAGGAATCCCGGGCGCGGTACGCGCCGGGCACCGAGTTCGCCATGGACGTCATCCACTTCGTCGGCAACACCGGCACGTATCTCGACTCGCCATTCCATCGCTACGCGGATGGCCGGGATCTCGCCGGCCTCGACCTCGCCTCGCTCGTGGGGCTGCGTGCCGAGGTCTTCCACCTGGAGGACGCGTGGGATGCGGGGCGCCGCGGCATCCGTCCCGAGACGCTCGCCGACCGCGACGTGCGGGGCGCCGCAGTGCTGCTGCACACCGGATGGGACCGCTGGTTCGGTCAGCCGGAGTACGGCGTGGGGGCGCCGTTCCTCACCGGCCAGGCGGCGCAGTGGCTGATCGACGCGGGCGCCGTGCTCGTGGGCATCGACTCGCTCAACATCGACGACACCGAGTCGGGCGGGGAGCGCCCGGCGGACTCGCTGCTGCTGGGCGCGGGCGTGCACGTTGTCGAGCACCTCACCCAGCTCGGCGCGCTGCCCCCGCGCGGCGCGCGCTTCACGGCCGCGCCACCTGCGGTCGAGGGCTTCGGGACGTTCCCGGTGCGCGCCTTCGCCGAGCTGCCCGCCTGACACGCAACAGGCTCGCGCACCCGGGAGGTATCAGAGCGCCCGGCCACGGCTCTTCGGTGAGGAAGGAGGAGCCATGCACGAGCACATCGAGACCCTGATCCTCGCCGCGGGGGATGCCCTGCGGCGAGCGGAACGGCGCCTGACCGAGACCGAGCCGCGCCGGCGTCGTCCTCGTACGGCACGGTCGACGTACATCCCGGTCCGCCGCGACGCGGCGACGCTGCACCTCGCGCACTGAGCCCGGACCGGGTCGACGCCCGGGCGTACGCTGAGCGCATGCCCATCGCCCGGCCCGCGGATCCCGTCACCCTCGAAGGCTTCGAGCTGCGGGTGCTGCACCTGCCGCTCGTGTCGCCCTTCACCACGTCGTTCGGCACCGAGACGGTGCGCGAGGTGATCGTCGTGCGCGCGCTGACCGCCGACGGCGAGGGGTGGGGCGAGATCGTCACGCAGGCCGACCCGCTGTACTCGAGCGAATACACGCAGGGCGCGTGGGACGTCGCGCTGCGGTTCTTCGCGCCGGCACTGCTGGACCGGCGCACGCTGGCGCCGGAAGACGTCGCCGGAGTGCTGGAGCCGTTCAAGGGCCACCGCATGGCGAAGGCCGGCCTGGAGCTGGCGGTGCTCGATTCGGCGCTGCGCGCGGCGGGGCGGCCGCTCGGCGAGTACCTCGGCGCGGTGCGCGACCGCGTGCCGAGCGGCGTGTCGGTGGGGATCCAGCGCGATCCGGCGGCGCTCGTCGACACCGTCGCCGGCTACCTCGACGAGGGCTACGTGCGCATCAAACTCAAGATCCGGCCCGGTCGCGACGTCGACGACACCGCCGCGGTGCGCGACGCGTTCGGCACGATCCCGCTGCAGGTCGACGCGAACTCGGCCTACACGCTCGCCGACGCCGACACCCTCGCCGAGCTCGACCGGTTCGACCTGCTGCTGATCGAGCAGCCGCTGCAGGAGGACGACATCGTCGACCACGCCACGCTCGCCCGGCGCCTGCGCACCCCGGTGTGCCTGGACGAGTCCATCGTGTCCGACAAGGCGGCGGCCGACGCGCTGGCCCTGGGTGCGGCATCCATCCTCAACATCAAGGCCGGCCGCGTCGGGGGCTACCTCGAAGCGGTCCGCATCCACGACCGGTCCCTGGGAGCGGGCGTGCCGGTATGGTGCGGCGGGATGCTCGAGACCGGCATCGGCCGGGCTGCGAACGCCGCGCTCGCCGCGCTGCCGGGTTTCACGCTGCCGGGCGATGTGTCGGCATCCGACCGCTTCTACACGCGCGACATCGTGACCGAGCCCGCCGTCCTGGAGCATGGGCACGTGCGGGTGCCGACAGGGCCCGGCCTGGGCGTGCAGATCGATCCGGTCGCGCTCGACGAGTTCACGGTCGCACGCGAGACGCTCACCCGCTGACATGCGCGCGCGGGGGTGGGTCTGCGGAGCGCTCGCGCTCGTCGCGGCGCTGTCAGGCTGCGCGGCCGAGTCCGACCCCGCCCCGACCCTGCCTGCCGGGGTGACCGTGGAGCTTCAGCAGCTGCGGGCGGACGTCGCGGCCCGGCAGGCCGAGGTGCGCGTGACGAACGGGTCGGACGCCCCGCTCACCATCGGCGACGTGCGTGTCGAGGACCCGCGGTTCAGCGGGCCGTCGACGCGGGTGATCGCCGACCGCGTGAGCACCGTGCCCGCCGGCAGCAGCGTCGACATCCGGGTGCAGCTCGCGCCGGTCGACTGCGATGCGCCGGGTGACGCGTCGGCCCGCGTCGTGCTCGAGCTCGTCGACGACTCCGGGAGCGCCGAGGTCGAGGCATCCGCCCCCGATCCGGTGGGCTTCCTCGCGCCACTGCACGCCCGCGAGTGCGTGCAGAAGCGGGTGACGGATGCCGCCGCCGTCGCCTTCACCGGGTTCACGCCCTCTTCAGCCGGCGAGCCCGCCGCCCTCGAGCTGACCGTCACCCCGACGGGGACGGCGGCGGTCACCGTGGTCGGCCTCGAGCGGACGAACCTCATCGACTTCACCGGCCCGGGCGACGACGAGCTCTACGCGGTGGATGTCGACGTCGCCGCGGGTGACACCGCGCCGATCGTGGTGGAGGTGCCGATCGTACCGTTCCGGTGCGACCCGCACGCCGTGCAGGAGGACAAGCGCGGCACGGTCTTCGACGTGCGCGTCGCCCTCGACGGCGAGCCGGGGGAGTTCGAGCTGTTCGTCGGCGACGACCTGCGCGGCCGCATCCTCACCTGGGTCGGCCAGTGGTGCGGCTTCGGAACCTCGGGCTGACACGGCGACGGCCGGCCACCCCTGAGGGGCGACCGGCCGTCGTCGGCCCGCTACTTCTTGACGGTCACCGTGATGGCCTTCGACGAGGTCGTCCCGGCGGCATTCACGAACTCGGCGACGTACGTGTAGGTGCCGGGAGCGCGTCCGACGACGGCGCTCGCCGCCTGCTGTGCGTTCGGGGATGCAGCGGCAAGCGCCTGCTCGTCGATCAGCGTCCCGTTCTCGTAGAGCCGGTACGACGTGGCGTTCGTGCCCCACCACAGGTTCGCGGTGACGGTGTAGTTGCCGTCCTTGTCGTAGTTGTCGTGCGATAGGACGGGGACGCCGGGTGCGGCATCCTTCACCTTCACCGTGACGGACGTGGTCGCGGTCGTGCCCTTCGCGTTGATCAGCTCGCCCGTGTACACATAAGTGCCGTTGGGCTTGCCGGTCAGGTCGACGGTCGCCAGCTGCGCGGCGGGCGAGTTCGCGTCGAGCAGCTTCGTCGCGATGAGCGCGCCGTTCTCGTACAGCCTGTAGACGGCTCCGTTGACCCCCGACCACAGGTTCATCGACACGGTGTAACGGCCGTCGCTGAGCCCGTTCTCCCAGCCGGAGTCGGACGACAGGATGCCGCGACCCGGCGCCGATCCGGCGCCTTCGTCGTCGAACACCAGCAGCTGCACCGACGCCTGGGCGACCAGGCCGTCGTGGTTCACGGCGTTGACCGTGAGCGTGTGCACGCCGACCTTGCCGGCCAGCGCGATCGCCGCCCCGGGCGCGACGGGTTCGCCGTCGAACGCGATGTCGAGGTTGCGCACCCCCGACTCCGGGTCGTCCGCCGTCACGCCGACGGTGAACGTGCCGGTGCTCGGCAGCAGGGTGCCGTCGGCCGGGACGCTCGAGAGCACCGGGGCCGTGGCATCCACCGCTCCACCCGGGTCGCCGGTGACGGCGATGCGCGGGGCGGCCGGCTGCGTGAACCCGTCGCCGAGGAAGAAGCTCGTCTGCGGGGGCTGGTTGTAGCCGGTGTTCTGCCACGCCACCGAGAGCCGGTAGACCGGATCGTGCATGAGCGTGCGCAGCCGGATCGACGTCTCGTCGGTGGTGGAGAAGATCCGCAGCTCGGTCGAGTCCGCCGAACGCCACGCGATCTCTTCGCGCCAGTCGCCGAACAGGTCCGCCTGCAGGTTGGGCGTGCCCTTGGTGCCGTTGTTGGAGCGGGCTCCGTCGGCCTTCAGGATCACGTCGGTGGTCTCGGTCTGCCAGTTCCACTTTCCGACCGTCGGCACGCCCTCGGACGAGCCGGCGTTCCAGTCGTGGTCGACGATCTCGCGCAGCGGGTCGCCGTCGAACCACGCGAGGAAGTTCGCGGCCGGGATCTCGGTCGAGATCAGCTCGCCGGTCGACGACTTCAGCTGCCCGACGGGCGAGTTCCAGGCGGCGTCGCCGCCGACGGCCCACCCCTCGGCGCCCTCGTATCGCGGGTCGATGTCTGCCGACGCGGCGCGGCCGGTGTCGACCGTCGCGGGGATCGACCACAGGATCTTGCCGGTGCGGGCGTCGCGCATCGTGGCGCCGCGGTTGCCCGACGCGTGCATCTCCTCGTGGGCGGCGAACACCTCCAGCCCCGGGTTCGCCGGCACGAGGTCCGACACGTGGATCGCGTCGCCGTGGCCGAGTCCCGTCGAGTAGAGCAGCGAGCCGTCGTCGTCGACCGTGGCCGAGCCGTAGACGATCTCGTCCTTGGCGTCGCCGTCCACGTCGGCCACCGACAGGTTGTGGTTGCCCATGCCGTAGAAGCCCTCAGCGCCCTCGTCGTTCGAGTCGAGCACCCAGCGCTGGTGCAGCTTCGAGCCGTCGAAGTCGTAGGCGGCCATCACCGCGCGGGTGTAGTACCCGCGGCTGAAGATCGCGCTCGGGTGCTCGCCGTCGAGGTACGCGGTCGCCGCGAGGAACCGGTCGACCCGGTTGCCGTACGTGTCGCCCCATGCCCCGACGTCGTCGCGCGGCGGCACGTAGTCGATCGTGTCGATCGCGGCGCCGATGAGGCCGTCGAACACCGTGAGGTACTCCGGACCGCTCAGGATGTACCCCGAGCTGTTGCGGTAGTCGGCGCTGGCGTTGCCGATCGGCTGCCCGATGCCGTCGATGGTGCCGTCCGCCGTCTTCATCATGACCTCGGCCCGGCCGTCGCCGTCGTAGTCGTAGACCTGGAACTGCGTGTAGTGCGCACCGGCCCGGATGTTCACGCCGAGGTCGATGCGCCACAGGCGTGTGCCGTCGAGCCGGTAGGCGTCCAACAGCACGTTGCCGTTGTAGCCGGCCTGCGAGTTGTCGTGCGAGCGGGCGTCCCACTTCACGATCAGCTCGTACTGCCCGTCGCCGTCCACATCGCCGACACTCGTGTCGTTCGCGGTGTAGCTGTAAGGCTGCCCGTCCTTCGTGTAGCCGTCGGCGGGCTTGTCGAGCGGCACGCTCCGGTATGACCCGTCCTGCACGCCGAACGTCTCGGTCTCGGTCGTCTCGACGCCGGCGAGCACCTTCGTGATGAAGTACGTGGATGCCGCAGAGCCGGACTTGTCGAGATAGTTCGTCGAGTCCGTGATCGGCGTCGTCGTCAGGCGCTTGCCGTCGCGGTACACATGGAACGCGACGCCGTCGGGGTCGGTGCCCAGCATCCGCCACGACACGAGCGTGCCGTCACCTGTCGGCACCGCGGCCGGAGCCCGATCGAGGTATTCGGCCTGCCGCTGCAGCACCGTCACCGCATCCGTCTTCAGCTGCGCGGATGCCGCACCCGCACCGCCCGCATTCACGGCGACCACCGTGTAGAAGTAGGGGATCGTGGTGAGCACCGACGTGTCGGTGTAGCGGTTCGCGTCGGCGACGCCGACGAGATCGCCGCGCTCGCCGTCGACCTCGGAGCGGAACACCAGGTAGTACAGCGCGTTCAGCGGCTGCGACCACGACAGCTCCAGCGACCGCTTGTCGATGCTCTCGACGGCGAGTCCCGTCGGGGCAGCCGGCGGCGCGACCGAGGCGTCGACGAAAGACACCTCGACGGTCTTCGACGGCACCGACTCGAGCTTCGTCTGGTCGACGGCGGTCACGTGGTACGCGTAGTCGAGCCCGACGCGCGCCGAGGTGTCGACGAACGAGGGCTGGTCGACGGATGCCACGAGCACCGGCTTCGCGTCGAACGGCGACGTGCGGTAGACGTTCCACGTCAGGCCGGTCTCGCCGGTCCACGCCAGCGACACGCTGGGGGCCGCCGGGTCGGCGTCGATGCCGGTCACCTGCAGGCCCACCGGTCCGAGCAGGATCGGCGTGATCTCGAGGCCGTTCAGCCGGGTGCCCGCCGCGGCGCCGTACGCCTCGATGTTCAGCTGCCCGTCGGTGACGAGGAACGGGCCGCGCAGGGTCTCGTTGACCGAGCCCTTGCCGGCGTTGCCCGACCCCGCCTCTTTGCCCTCGACGCGGAAGCTCGTCTTGGTGGAGCCGATCCAGTCGCCCGAGTACGTCTTCACCGAGTAGGTGCCGTCGGGCACGTCCAGGGCGAACGTCGACGTGTCGCCGGGCAGCACGAAGTCGCGCACGAGGTCGTTCGAGCCGTCGGCGGCCCCGCGGTCGCGTCCGGCCGACGCGGGCAGGGTGTTGGTGAAGCCGTAGCCGCGCTCGGCGGTGTACGCCGTGTCGGGGTTCACCTCGGTGTACCCCGCCATGAGCGGATTGCCCTTCAGCTGGAAGTCGTACTTGTACCGCGCCTGCTTGGTCGTGAAGGTCACGACCGCGCTCGGTGCCGACTCGCCGCGCCCGTTGACGGCCACGACCTGGTACCGGTAGCCGGTGCCCTCGGCGAGACCCTGCACGATCGAGCTCGTCTGGGTGACCATGCCGACGAGCG
>NZ_JBQCIP010000208.1:0-7861 GCF_051953575.1 Microbacterium sp. | reverse complement strand
CGTCGGCGGTGGAGAGGATCGAACTGCGAGGGCTCATGTGAGTGACTGTACACTCACTCCTGTGGTTACGGCAAGCCTCGCTTGCGGTCGGATCGCCCGGCGGGGTGGCCTGGAGCACCCGGACGAGAAGTCGGGCCCGGGCGTGAGCCCGACGGCGACGACGGGGTCCTGAGGTCGTCGGTCGCTGGTGCGTGTGCCGATGTCGGTGGCATGTGGTAGCGGTTTGTGGGATGAAAACAGCTGGTCGGAGGCAGTTTAAGTCTTGCAAGCCGCGGACATATGTTCTAAACTCGGGCTATGACCGGTACCTCGCTCCCGTCCCCGTTGGAGGGGTGTGACGGGTGGGTGCCGCCGGTTCCGGACGCGGTGGATCTGGTGGTGGAGGCCTCGACGATGGTGTCGGTGTTCGCCGCGCAACGGTATGCCCGGATCGACGCGATGCGGCGGGAACAGGTCGCCGATGCGCGACGGTTCGGGGCGGGTGAGGTCGAACTGGTGGAACGGTCGATCCGGTTGGAGCTGGCCGCGGCGATGCGGGTGTCCGAGTACGCGGCGGGCCGGTTGATCGTGCTCGCCGAAGCACGGGTGCGGGTGTACCCGTCCGCGTGGGACGCGTTGGCGGGGGGTCGGATCACGGAGAAGCACGCGGAGGTGCTCGTCGACCTGCTCGGCGAACTGCCCGACGGTGTCAGCGAGGGACTTGTGACCGACGCGGTCGCGCTGGCCGAGACCGAACCGGTGAACACGTTCCGGCGGAAGCTGCACGACCGAGTCGCCCGGGCGCAGGCGGAGACGTTGGAGGAGCGGCACCTGCGGGCGGTCGCGGGGCGGCGGATCGCGATCCAGCCCGGTGCCGACGGGATGGGGGATTTGTGGGTGCATGCGCCCATGGTGGAGCTGCAGGCCATCCACGGGCGGGTGACCGCGATGGGAAAGGCGATCACGGCAGCCGGGGATGACCGGACGTTGGATCAGATCCGCGCCGATGCGGTGTGCGACCTGCTCATCGACGGCACCACCGACAGCATGCCGGCGGCAGCATCCGGGATCCGGGCGCAGGTCGTGGTCACCGTTCCCGTCCTCAGTCTTCTGGGCGACGCTGCTGCGGGACCGGCCACAGGGTCCGATGCCGTCAGCCCGTCACGTGTCGTCAGCGCCTCAGGTCTCACCCGGGCGTCGGGTCCGGCCGCGGATCTGCCGGTGGTGGAGGGGGTCGGGCCGATCCCGGTGTGGCGGGCGCGGGAGCTGTGCGGTGGGGACGGGACGTGGATGCGGGTGCTCACGCACCCCGAGACCGGGATGGTGCTCTCGGTCGGCCGTGACCGGTACGCACCCCCGGCGGGTCTGCGCCGGCTGGTGCGGTGGCGGGCGCAACGGTGCATGGCGCCGGGGTGTGTGATGCCCGCGTCGCGGTGCGAGATCGACCACCAGATCCGGTGGGCCGACGGCGGCCATACCGCGCTGGGCAACACCACCCCGCTGTGCAAGAGCCACCACCTCGTCAAAGACAACACCGCCTGGGCCGTGAAGCAGCTCCCCGGATCGGGTGGGGTCATCGAGTGGACCTCACCCACCGGACGCCGATACCTCGTCGAACCCGAACGACGCATCCCCACCTTCACCACGAACACCCCAGAACCCGACCCACCCCCGTTCTGAAGTCGCGGGTCGGCTCACACCTTCTGCTGGATCGCACCAGCCCGACCCTAGGCGAGCGCCAGCGAGACGAAGCGCATTCCGCATCCGCCTGCGGCTCTCGCCTCGCATCGCTTCGCGGCCTGAGCCCCGAGGACGCGAGATGCCGGCGGCCGGTCGGGCCGCCGGCATCCACTCAGCCCTCGAGGACCACCAGCCGCTGGGTCGCGCGGGTCATGGCGACGTAGCGGTCCACCGCGCCCTCGATGCCCTCGCCGAACGAGGCCGGCTCGACGAGCACCACCAGATCGAACTCGAGTCCCTTAGCGAGCTCCGGCGTCAGAGACCGGACGCGCTCGCGCGGGGCGAACGACGGGTCGCCGATGACGCACGCGACGCCGTCGGGGTGCTCCTGCACCCACTCGTCCACGATCGCGTCTCGCTCGGCGACCGTGGCGTGACGCACCGGCACGCCGCTCGAGCGGATCGAGGTCGGCACGTTCGCGTCGGGGATCGCAGCGCGGATCACCGGCTCCGCCTCGGCCATGACTTCGCTCGGCGTGCGGTAATTGACCGTCAGCGAGGCGATCGAGACGTTCGTCAGCCCGGCGCGCTCCAGCCGCTCCTGCCACGTCTCGCGGAAGCCGTGCCGGGCTTGCGCGCGGTCGCCCACCACGGTGAAGCTGCGGGAAGGGCAGCGCGAGAGCAGCATCCGCCATTCGGCGTCGCTGAGCTCCTGCGCCTCGTCGACGATGATGTGCGCGAAGGGCCCCGCGAGCAGGTCGGGGTCGACCGTGTCGAGCACCGACTCGTCGACCAGGCTGTTGCGCAGGTCGTCGCCGTCGAGCCAGGTCATCATCTCGTCGCCCGCCTCTTTGAGCCGGTCGACGACCTGCGCCATGTACTCGCGCTCCTCGGCGAGCTTCGCCTCACGCTCGCGCCGCCGCCGCGACGCGGCGGGGTCGCCCAGCCGGCGCCGGGCGGCATCCAGCAGCGGAAGGTCCGACACGGTCCAGGCGGCCGCATCCGCGCGCTGCAGCAGTTCGACCTCTACGGGGGTGAGCCACGGCGCGCAACGGCGGAGATACGCGGGGACGCTCCACAGGTCGGCGACGAGGACGGATGCCTCCACCAGTGGCCAGGCACGGCCGAACATGCGCGTGAGCGCCTCGTTGCGGGTGAGCGAGCGGCGCAGCTGGTGCAGGGGCACCTCTTCGGGGTCGAGCTGATCGGTGAGGATGTCGAGCACCGTCTCCCAGACCTGGTCGCGGGCCTCGTTGTGGGGAAGGCCCGACTCGGCGGACGTGAACGCCTCCGCCCAGTCCTCCGGGGTGAGCGCGACCTCGCCCCACTGCGTGCCGATCACGATGCCCTGCGTGGGCGGCTCCTCGTACAGCGCCACCGCCGGCTCGATCGCGTCGACCATGCGGGCGTCCGCCTTCAGCCGGGCGATGCGCGGGTCCTCCTCGGGGCGCGCGGCCGTGCCCTCGGCCACCAGGTCGCGCAGCGTGCAGGTCTGCACGCTCTCTTCGCCCAGCGACGGCAGCACATCCTCGACGTACGACAGATAGGCGGGACTCGGGCCGACGAACAGCACCCCGCCGTGGCCCTCACCGAGAAGCGGATCCGAGTAGACGAGATATGCGGCGCGGTGCAGCGCGACCACGGTCTTGCCCGTGCCCGGCCCGCCGTCCACCACCAGGGCCCCGCGGGACCCGGCCCGGATGATCGCATCCTGATCCGCCTGGATCGTGCCCAGCACATCGCGCATCCGCGGCGACCGGCTCGCGCCCAGGCTCGCGATGAACGCGGACTGGTCGTCCAGCGCGGCGGTGTGGTCGAGCCCGTCCGCGGTGAACACCTCGTCCCAGTAGTCCGTGACGCGGCCTCCCGTCCAGCGGTAGCGGCGCCGGCTGAGCAGCCCGTGCGGGTCCGCGAAGCTTGCGGCGAAGAACGGCTCGGCGGCCGGGGTCCGCCAGTCGACGAGCAGGCGGCGGCCGCCGGCATCCCGCAGCCCGAATCGGCCGATGTACACCGGGTCGGAGCCGTCGTCCGGCACCATGCGCCCCAGGCACGCGTCGAGGGTGAACCGCCGCAGCGCCCGCAGCCTGGCGGTGGCCTGGTGGATCTCGAGGTCGCGTTCGAGGGCCGACTGGCCGTGCCCGCCCGGACGCAGTCGCAGCTCCTCCAATCGAGCCTCGAGGCCCTCCGTCTGTCGGGCGAGCGTGTCGGCGATCGCGGCGAACTGCTGCTCGTCGACGTCGATCAGGGCGGGGTCGGACTTTGCGGACAGGCGGTCGGGCAGATGGAAAGCGCTGGCAGAGGGGGAATTCACGGCATCGACTCCAGGTGGGGGATCGGCGGCGCACGGGTCGCGACCGACCAGTATGCGCCCCCGGAGGGCCCTTGCCGCAAGGCCCCCTCTCCCCGATACCCTGGAAGTGCAGGCGGGGGCCTGTTCGACGAGCGGATGCCGCGCCCATGCGCGCCCGCTCGTTCCGCTTTCTTCGTGTCGGCGTCAGGACTGGTGGATGCCGGCGGCCCTCCGGCGTTCATCTGTCCCCGCGACCATTGCCCCGCGTCGAACGTCGCCCATAGGATGCGGATCAGGCGAGATACGCTCCGTACGCCGGTCCTGGGGGGATCCGAACGACGAGCTGAAATCGGGGTCGCCGTCTCTGTCCGTCCCTCCAGGCACCGACGCTGCGCGTGCGCGCCCGCGGTCGGGCGTCGTCGTCCGGCCGGCTCTGGGTCGACGACAGGAGTCACACATGACCGACGGCATCCGCGCATCCATCGTGGGAGAACCGCTCCCGCCAACACGGACCCTGCCGTTTCCGCCCAAGCCGTCCGGGAGCTTCGCCGGGCGTACCCTCGCCGAATCGACGTACTCGCCTCTGCCACCGGTCAAGCGATTGAACGACGGCGCGCCCAACGTCCTCGTGATCCTCATCGACGACGCCGGCCCTGCGCTGCCGGCGCCGCTGGGCGGCGCTGTGAACACTCCGACCCTCGGGCGGCTGCGCGACGAGGGCATCGGGTTCAACCGGTTCCACACGACCGCCATGTGCTCGCCGACGCGCGGCGCGCTGCTCACCGGCCGCAACCACCACCGCATCGGCTCGGGGCAGATCGCCGAGCTCGCCAACGACTGGGACGGCTACTCGGGCCACATCCCCAAGAGCAGCGCGACGATCGCCGAGGTGCTGCGCAACTATGGGTATGCGACCGCGGCATGGGGCAAATGGCACAACACGCCCGCCGAAGAGACGACGGTCGCCGGTCCCTTCGACCGCTGGCCGACGGGCTACGGGTTCGAGTACTTCTACGGGTTCCTCGCCGGCGAGGCGTCGCAGTACGAGCCGAACCTCGTGCGCAACACGACGTCCGTGCTGCCTCCCAAGACGCCCGAGGAGGGCTACCACCTCAGCGAAGACATCGCCGACGATGCGATCGGCTGGCTGCGCAACCACAAGGCGCTGACGCCCGACAAGCCCTTCTTCATGTACTGGGCGACGGGCGCCATCCACGGGCCCCACCACATCATGAAGGAATGGTCCGACAAGTACGCGGGCGCATTCGACGACGGCTGGGACGTGTATCGCGAGCGGGCGTTCGAGGGGGCCAAGGCCGCCGGATGGGTGCCGCAGGACGCGGAGCTCACCCCCCGGCCCGAGAGCCTGCAGGGGTGGGACGACATCCCCGACCACCAGAAGCCCTTCCAGGCCCGGCTCATGGAGGTGTGCGCGGGCTTCGGCGAGCACGCCGACGTGCAGGCGGGCCGCGTCGTCGACGCGCTCGAAGAGCTCGGATACGCCGACGACACGCTGGTGGTCTACATCTGGGGCGACAACGGCTCGTCCGGCGAGGGGCAGAACGGGACCATCAGCGAGCTGCTCGCGCAGAACATGATCCCGACGACGATCGACCAGCACATCGCCGCCCTCGAGGAGCTCGGCGGCCTGGACGCGCTGGGCACGCCGGCCACCGACAACCAGTACCACGCGGCGTGGGCGTGGGCAGGATCCAGTCCGTACCAGGGCATGAAGCTCATGGCTTCGCACCTCGGGGGCACGCGCAACCCGATGTTCCTGCGGTGGCCGGGCCGCATCGCGCCCGATCCCGAGCCGCGCACGCAGTTCCACCACGTCATCGACCTCGCGCCGACGATCTACGAGATCCTCGGCATCTCGCATCCCGAGTCGGTCAACGGCATCCACCAGGACCCGATCGACGGGACGAGCTTCGCGTACGCGGTGGAGGATCCGGATGCCGCTGGCCGGCACCGCACGCAGTACTTCGAGATCATGGCGTCGCGGTCGATCTACTCCGACGGCTGGATGGCGTCGACGACCGGACCACGGCTGCCCTGGGTGCCCGGTGCACCTCCCGGGATCGCGACGTGGACTCCGGATGCCGACCGGTGGGAGCTGTACCACCTCGACGAGGACTGGAGCCAGGCGCACGACCTCGCGGAATCGCAGCCCGAGAAGCTCGCCGAGCTCAAGGAGCTTTTCGCGATCGAGGCGGCGCGCAACGAGGTGCTGCCGGTGGGTGCGGGCCTGTGGGTGCCGGTCTACCACCCCGAGGACCGCATCTCGGTGCCGTACACGCAGTGGGAGATGACCGGCGACACCGTGCGCGTACCCGAGTTCTGCGCACCGGCGCTCGGCAACAAGCCCAACGTCGTGACGATCACGGCAACGCTCCCCGACAAGGCGAACGGCGTGCTGTACAAGCTCGGCGGCGCGGGGGGCGGGCTCACCGCGTTCTTCGTCGACGGGGTGCTGCACTACGAGTACAACCTCTTCCTGGTGCAACGCACGAAGATCGCGTCGACGGCGGCGGTGCCCGCCGGCGACGTGACGATCGAGATCGAGACGTCCTACGTCGAGCCGCGTCCCGGCGGGCCGCTGGCCGTCACGCTCAGGGTGAACGGCGACGAGGTGGGATCGGGCACCGTCCCGGTGAGCGCGCCGCTGCTGTTCTCTGCGAACGACTGCCTCGACATCGGCCGTGCGTACGGCGGCGCGGTCTCGCGCGCGTACGTCGACCGCATGCCGTTCGCCTTCGACGGCGAGATCTCTCGCGTGCACATCGCCTACGCGGTGCCGCAGCGGGCATAGCGACATGGAACTGCTCCAGGCCTTCGTGCTCGGCACGGTGGCCCAGTCCTCACTGCTCCTGGCGGGGCTGTTCGCGGTCTGGGTCACCGTACCGACACGGATCGTCGGGATCCTCGCGGGGTTCGGGGCGGGCGCGATGATCTCGGCCATCGCGTTCGACCTCGTCCCCGAGTCGCAGGTGCACATCCAGATGTGGGACACCGTCACCTGGATGCTCGTCGGCGTCGCGGTGTTCATGCTCGGCGATCGGCTCGTCGACAAGAAGTTCGGGACGGCCGGAGTCGGCGGCGCCATGGGGATCGTCGTCGGCTCCGTCGTCGACGGCGTGCCCGAGTCGCTGATCTTCGGCATCCAGATCGGCACGGGCACGACGATCAGCCTCAGCTTCCTCGCCGCGGTCTTCGTATCGAACATCCCGCAGGCGCTGGCGCCGTCGGCCGACCTGGTGAAGTCGGGTTGGCGGATCGGACGGCTCACCGTCCTGTGGGCGGCCGTCGTGCTGGCCTGCGGCGTCGCGGCGGCGCTCGGATACCTGGCCTCGATGGCGCTGCCCGATGCGTACGGCGACCGGGCCGCCGCACTCGCCGCCGGCGGGCTGCTGGCGATGGTGACGAACTCCCTCATGCCGTTCGCCTACGAGAGGGGGAAGGAATGGGCGGGAGCGGCCACCGTGGTCGGGTTCTGCCTGACGATGCTCGGCAACAGCTGACCTCGCGCTCGCGTCGGGTGTGCGACACGCCCGGGGTGGGGTGTGGATTCGACGTGGGGGCTGGTTGGGCGTAGTGTTCTTGTTGTTCGCCCCAAAGGGTAGAGCGAGGGCCTGGTGGCCTGGCTCCCCTCAAGTTGCGAACGAACCTTACCTCTGATCTGAGTGTCGCTGATGCGACAGGCGGTTCGGGTTGGTGTAGGATAGTGAAGTTGCCCAGCCGGGGCAGCGGGCCTGGTGGTCTGTTGCTGGCTGGTGCGTCCGATCTTTGAGAACTCAACAGCGTGCACTTGTCAAATGCCAATTTTTTCTCTGTCGACCGTGTTTCACGGTTGGTGGGGGTCTTTTTTGGATCAATTCATGGATGTCAGTTTGATATTCGTTTTTGGTCATG
>NZ_JBQCIP010000207.1:0-3284 GCF_051953575.1 Microbacterium sp. | reverse complement strand
CGAGCTGCTGGATGTCGACCAGGATCAGGCCGACGCCATCCTCGCCCTTCAGCTGCGCCGCCTCGCCGCCCTCGAACGGCAGAAGATCAACGAGCGACTCGCGCAGCTCGAGCTCGAGATCGCGGAGTACATCGCGATCCTCGCGGACGAAGGCCTGCAGCGGCAGATCATCCACGAGGAGCTCAGCGGGATCGTCGCCAAGTTCGGCGATGACCGTCGCACGCAGATCATGTTCGGCTTCGACGGCGACATGACCGACGAGGACCTCATCCCCGAAGAGGAGATGGTGGTCAGCGTCACCCGCGACGGCTACATCAAGCGCACGCGCAGCGACAACTACCGCCAGCAGCACCGCGGCGGCAAGGGCGTGAAGGGCGCGCAGCTGCGCGCGGACGACGTGGTCGAGCACTTCTTCGTCACGACGACGCACCACTGGCTGCTGTTCTTCACGAACAAGGGCCGCGTGTACCGCTCGAAGGCGTACGAGGTGCCGGAGGCCGGCCGCGACGCGAAGGGCCAGCACGTCGCGAACCTCCTCGCGCTGCAGCCCGACGAAGAGATCGCGCAGATCCTCGACATCCGCGACTACAGCGTCGCGACCTACCTGGTGCTCGCCACGCGCAGCGGTCTGGTGAAGAAGACGCGCCTCACCGAATACGACACCAACCGCCAGGGCGGCATCATCGCCATCAAGCTGCGCGGCAACGGCGCGGACGAGGGCGACGACGAGGCTGAGATCGCATCGGACGACGAGGTGGTCAGCGCCCTCCTCGTCGACGAGGGCGACGACATCCTGCTGATCAGCCGTCACGGCATGTCGCTGCGCTTCTCGGCCACCGACAGCGCGCTGCGCCCGATGGGTCGCTCGACGTCCGGTGTGAAGGGCATGGACTTCCGCGAGGGCGACAGCCTGCTGTCGGCATCTGTCGCGAAGGACGACGAGTTCGTCTTCGTGGTCACCGAGGGCGGCTACGCGAAGCGCACCTCGGTCGACCAGTACCGCGTGCAGAACCGCGGCGGACTGGGCATCAAGGTGGCCAAGCTGAGCGACGATCGGGGCGATCTCGCGGGCGGTCTGATCGTCTCCGAGGACGACGAGGTCTTGGTGGTTCTTGCCAGCGGCAAGGTGGTACGCTCTGCCGTGGCCGAGGTGCCTGCCAAGGGTCGCGACACCATGGGTGTCGTCTTCGCCCGGGCCGGCGGCGATGATCGCATCCTCGCGATCGCCCGGAATGGCGAGCGTGGCCTGGCCGAAGAAACCGAGGACGCAGACGCCGACAGCGGCGACGTCGACACCGACACTGCCTCGGCGCCCGAGACCCCCGGCGGCGCCGATGGCACCGAAACCTCGCCTGAGACCCCCGAAGAGAGCACTGACGCATGAGCACGGTAGCCGACAAGCTCGCCAAGAAGTCCAGTCACAAGACCAGCGCCAAGCAGGTGCGCCTGCGACTGGTGTACATCGACTTCTGGTCCGCGGTGAAGCTGTCCTTCCTCGCCGCGATCGCGATCGCCGTGGTGACGGTCGTCGCCTTCGTCATGGTCTACCTCGTGGTGACCGCCACGGGCCTGATCGGCAAGGCCGACGAGTTCTTCTCGAGCTTCTCGGACGGCAGCGTGCTGCTGTCGCAGTTCGTGAACTTCCCGCAGGTGCTGGCCTTCTCGGCCGTGGTCGCGATCCTGAACCTGGTCGTGGTGACCGTTCTGGGCGCCGTCATCGCGGGCATCTACAACCTCGCCGTCAAGGTGACGGGCGGACTCCTGGTCGGCTTCACCTCCAACTGACGCACGACGCGAAGCGCCGGCATCCCTCTGATGAGAGCGGATGCCGGCGCTTCGCGTTTCTGGTCAGACGACGGTCGTTCCCAGCAGGGTGCCGATGAGCCACGTGACGACGAGCGCGAGCGCGCCGCCGATGACCAGGCGGGATGCCGCGCGTAGACGCGGGGCGCCGCCCAGCTGTGCGGACACGGTGCCGGTCGCCGCGAGGGCGACCAGCACGGCGGCGAACGTGACCGGAACGCGCCACTCGGGCGGCGGGAGCAGGATGGCGAGCAGCGGCAGGAGCGCGCCGAGCGTGAACGCGATCGCGGACGACAGGGCGGCGTGCCAGGGATTGACCAGGTCGTCCTGGTCGATGTGCAGCTCCACCTCGAGGTGCGCCGACAGCGCGTCGTGGGCGGTGAGCTCGACGGCGACCTGCCGTGCGGTGGCGTCGGTGAGCCCGCGGTCCCGGTACAGCTGCGTGAGCTCCTCGAGCTCCTGCTCGGGCATGTCCCTGAGCTCGGCCGTCTCTTTGGCGATGAGGGCGCGCTCGGAGTCCCGCTGGCTGCTCACCGACACGTACTCGCCGAGCGCCATCGAGATGGCGCCGCCGACGAGTCCGGCGACGCCGGCGAGGAACAGCGGCGCGGTGTCGGTCGTGGCGCCGGCGACGCCGACGACGAGCGCCGCGACCGAGACGATGCCGTCGTTGGCGCCGAGCACGCCCGCGCGCAGCCAGTTCAGGCGCTGACCGAGTCCGGTCCCGTGTGGTTCGTCAGGATGAGGCTGATTCGTCACGGCACCAGTCAACTACGCCGATCGCCGAATCCAGGCCCGATTCGTGAAATCGAGAATCGTCAGGTAAAGTCTTGGAGGTTGCGGAGCGCAAGCGACGCAGTCGATACGGGGCTATAGCTCAGGCGGTTAGAGCGCTTCACTGATAATGAAGAGGTCCCAGGTTCAAGTCCTGGTAGCCCCACCGTATTACCTCCTCGCGGACACCGTTCAGGCGTCGTCGTCCGCGTCCTCTGCGCCGTCGCGCGTGCCCGACCACTCGGGGACCTCGGGATCGGTGCCGTGCGGCATCGGCAGGGCGCCGTCCTCAGGAGGCAGCGGCGCGGTCGTGTCCGAGCCGTGAGGCATCGGCATGGCTCCGCCCGGCTTGCCGATCAGGGCATCCGTCAGGCTCTCATCACGGCTGTCATCGCGGTCCGTCGTGTTCATGGCGGGTCCTTTCGTCCGCCATCCAGCCTGCCCGTTCGGGCCACCGCTCGCAGGGGGCTTGACATCCCCGCCGGCATCCCCTGAACTCGACACGCTCCGAGGGCTGGTACCATTGAGCGTCACCCAGGCGGGTGCGGCCGCGTGTTCGAACGCGTCCGGCACACACCCGGGGCCTTAGCTCAGTTGGTAGAGCGCCTGCTTTGCAAGCAGGATGTCAGGAGTTCGAATCTCCTAGGCTCCACAGACATGCGACTCCCGTTCCGGGGGTCGCATTCCTGTTCTCCGGACGATCGATC
>NZ_JBQCIP010000206.1:0-22142 GCF_051953575.1 Microbacterium sp. | reverse complement strand
CGGCGATGCGGATGCCGGCCGCCTCGGCGAGCGTCGCGAGGTACTGGCCCGAGATGACGCCGAGGCCGACGATGCCGACGGCGGTCGGCTGCGCCCCGCTCATCGCGCCGCCCACAGGAGTCCGCGCTCGATGATCGTGCGCACGTTGTCGTCCTGCAGCACGTCGAGGCTGTGGCCGGGCGTCGAGACGAAGACGCGTCCGGCGCCCCACTCGCGCGTCCACACCGCGGGAGAGACGATCGGGCGGTGCCACGGGTGGTACGGCTGCACCGGATGCGTGGTCGTCGCGAGCACGTCGATGAGGTCGTCGTGCAGCACCCAGTACTGCTCTGTGGTGAGCGTGAAGTCGTCGAGCCCGGCCATGATCTCGTGCCCGCGGCCGAGGTCGGTGAGCTCGACGGTGTACTCCAGGTAGTTGTCGGTCTGGTCGCCGTGCACCTCGTCGGGGTGCTTCGACGGGTGGGTGGCGAACTGTCCGCCGACCAGCTGCAGGTAGTCCGAGCTCGCCCGGAACGAGTCGGCGATGCCGCCGTGCCAGCCGGCGAGCCCGGTGCCGGCGGCGACGGCGTCGCGCAGCCCCTTGACCGCCTCGTGCGAGGCCTCCGACATCGTCACCGACTGCAGCACGAGGTCGGTCGCGGCCATGCGGTCGGCGTCGGCGTACACCTGCGGGTCTTCCTCGATCGTCACGTCGAAGTCGCTGTCGCGGAGGAACGGGATGAACAGGTCGGTGGCTTCGACCGGATGGTGGCCGTCCCATCCGCCGCGGACGACGAGGGCGGTGCGGGTCATGCGGGGGTCCCTTCGGTTGCGCCGGCGGCGGATGCCACCGGGGTGAGGATGCTGTCGTGCGCGGCGCTCTGCTCGACGGCGGCGAGCACGCGCTGCACCTGCGCCGCGTCGGCGAAGCTGGGCGACACCGGGATCTCGCCGGCGATGGCGCGCACGAAGTCGACGGCCTGGTGGGTGAACAGGTGCTCGTAGCCGAGGCCGTGACCCACCGGCCACCACGCGCCGGCGTAGGGGTGGCGCGCCTCGGTGACCTGCACGCGGCGGAAGCCCTGGGCCGCGTCCGCCGCGGCGTCGTACACCTCGAGTTCGTTCATGCGCTCGAAGTCGAACGCGATCGCGCCGCGGTCGCCGGCGATCTCGACGCGGTTTGCGTTGCGGCGACCGGTCGACATCCGCGTCGCCTCGAAGACACCGAGGGCGCCGCCGTCGAACCGCGCCGTGAACGCGGCCGCGTCGTCGACGGTGACAGGCAGCCGGTCGGTCGGGTCGGCGGCGACCCCGCCGAGCCCCTCGACCGCGCCGCGACGCGGGCGCGAGGTGACGAAGGTGCGCATGACGGCCGAGACGGCGTCGATGCTCTGGTCGGCGAGCCACTGCGCGGTGTCGATCGAGTGCGCGCCGATGTCGCCGAGCGCGCCCGATCCCGCGCGGTCGCGGTCGAGCCGCCAGGTGTGGGGCGCGTCGGGATCGCTCAGCCAGTCCTGCAGGTACTGCGCACGGACGTGGCGGATCTCGCCGACGCGTCCCTCGGCGATGAGCTCTTTCGCGAGGGCGAGCGCGGGCGTGCGGCGGTAGCTGAAGCCGCACATCGCGACGCCCGGGGCGCGGGTCGCGGGTCGCGGCATCCGCCATCGCATCGGCCTCGGCGACCGAGTTCGCGAGCGGCTTCTCGCACAGCACGTGCTTGCCCGCGGCGAGCGCCGCCAGCGCGATCTCGGCGTGCGTGTCGCCCGGCGTGCAGATGTCGATCACGTCGATGTCGTCGCGCTCGACCGCCTCGCGCCAGTCCGCCGAGTGCTCCGGCCAATCCAGGCGGGCGGCGAAACCGGCGGTCGCCTCGGGCCGGCGGCCGACCACGAGCGACGGCACGGGGTCGTACGGCAGGTCGAAGAAGCGGGGGGCTGTGCGCCAGGCCTGCGTGTGGATGCGGCCCATGAAGCCGGTGCCGATCAGCGCGATCCGCAGCGGCGATGTCGTCGTCGTCATCGTGTGGAGTCCCTTTCCAGGCACCGACGATGCCACCGGCTCCACGACCGGGCGAGAATCTTGCGCAAAACCCGCGACGTGCGCGAGGGTGGTCGCGTGCCCGCCCGTGTGACCCTCGCTGACCTCGCCGCGCGCGCCGGTGTGAGCGTCGGAACGGCCTCTCGTGCGCTGTCCGGTCGCGGCGACCTGTCCCCCGCGACGCGGCGACGGGTGCTCGCCGCCGCCCGTACGCTCGGGTACGCCCGCGACCCGGCGGCCGGAGGCCGCCCGCCCGGGTCGGCACGGCTCGTCGACCTCGTGCTCGGCGGCTACCACAACGCGTACTCCGACGAGGTGACCGCCGGCGCCCGGAGCGCCGCGGCGGCCGCCGGCTACGACCTGGTGCTCACCGAGGAGCGCGACACCCCCGACGACGACTGGCCCATGCGGGTCCGCCGGCGCGGCTCGGCCGGTGTCGTGCTCGGCCTCATCTCGCCCACGGCGTCGCAGCTGGCGGCGCTGGAGGATGCCGACATCCCGGTCGTCCTCATGGATCCCCAGGCCGAGACGTCCCGCGGTCTCACGAGCGTCCGCACCACCGACCGCGCCGGCGCCCGCACGGCGGCCCTGCACCTCGCCGACCGTGGAGCCACGCGTTTCGCGATCGTGGTGGGCTCCCCGCCGTACCGCTACGGCCGCGCGCGTCACGAAGGCTTCGTCGAGGGACTCCACGAGGTCCTGCCGGGTGTCGATCCGGTCACGCTGGAGGCGGACTGGGGCGCCGCCGCCGCCCGCGACGCCGCTCTCCCGCTGCTGCGGCGCCTGCGCGCGGGAGAGCGCCTCGGCGTGTTCGCCTCCTCGGACGAGATGGCCGCGGGCGTGTACGCGGCCGCCGCGGCGACCGGCCGCCGCATCCCCGACGACGTCCTCGTCGTCGGCTTCGACGACCTGCGCAGCGCCCGTTGGCTCACTCCGCCGCTCACGACCGTCCGGCAGCCGATCCGCGAGATGGCGGCGGCGGCCGTCACGGCCCTCACCGACGCGGCCGCGGGCGCGGTCCTGGCGTCGAGCCCCATCGTGCTGCCGACGCGGCTCATCCCCCGCGGCTCGACCTGACGCCGGACGGACCGGCGGGAGCGGCATCCACTCAGCACAGAACGACCTACCCGGCGCCCCGGCCGCACGGGTAGCGTGAGGAGACGTCCGACGGAAGGCCACTCATGTCTCTCTCGACCGAACGCCCCGCCCGCACCGGCCGCCCCGCGCGGAGCGAGGCCGAGCTGCAGCAGATGGCGAAGGACCACCTCTGGATGCACTTCGCCCGGCAGTCCGTCATGACGGACGGCCCCGGGGTCCCCATCATCGTCAAGGGCGAGGGACACCACATCTGGGACTCGCAGGGCAAGAAGTACATCGACGGGCTCGCGGGACTCTTCGTCGTCGCGGCGGGCCATGGCCGCAAGCGCCTCGCCGAGGTCGCGGCCAAGCAGGCCGAGGAGCTCGCGTTCTTCCCGATCTGGTCGTACGCGCACCCGGCCGCGATCGAGCTGGCCGACCGTCTCGCCGACTACGCTCCCGGCGACCTCAACAAGGTCTTCTTCTCGACGGGCGGCGGCGAGGCCGTCGAGACGGCGTTCAAGCTCGCCAAGTATTACTGGAAGCTGCAGGGCCGGCCCACCAAGCACAAGGTGATCTCACGCTCGGTCGCCTACCACGGCACGCCGCAGGGCGCCTTGGCGATCACCGGCATCCCCGCGATGAAGGCGATGTTCGAGCCGGTCACGCCGGGCGGGTTCCGCGTGCCGAACACCAACTTCTACCGGGCCTCCGACATGGGCGCCCCGACGGGCAGCGTCGAGGAGTTCGGCGTCTGGGCGGCCGACCGCATCGAGGAGATGATCCTCTTCGAGGGCCCCGACACCGTGGCGGCGGTGTTCCTGGAGCCGGTGCAGAACTCCGGCGGATGCTTCCCGCCCCCGCCCGGCTACTTCCAGCGGGTGCGCCAGATCTGCGACAAGTACGACGTGCTGCTCGTGTCGGACGAGGTCATCTGCGCCTTCGGCCGCATCGGCCACATGTTCGCGTGCGACGCCTACGGCTATCAGCCCGACATGATCACGTTCGCGAAGGCCGTCACGAGCGGCTACTCGCCGCTGGGCGGCACCGTCGTCAGCGACCGCATCTACGAGCCGTTCGCGCACGGCGACCGCTCGTTCTCGCACGGCTACACGTTCGGCGGCCACCCGGTGTCGGCGGCGGTCGCCCTCGAGAACCTCGACATCTTCGAGGAGGAGGGACTCACCGCGCACGTGCGCGAGAACTCGCCGCTGTTCCGCTCGGCCCTCGAGCGCCTCACCGACCTGCCGATCGTCGGCGACGTCCGCGGCGACGGCTACTTCTTCGGCATCGAGCTGGTGAAGGACAAGGCGACGAAAGAGACCTTCGACGACGACGAGTCCGAGCGCCTGCTGCGCGGGTTCCTCTCCAAGGCGCTGTTCGACGCCGGGCTCTACTGCCGTGCCGACGACCGCGGCGACCCCGTCATCCAGCTCGCTCCGCCCCTCACGATCGGTCCGGCCGAGTTCGACGAGATCGAGCAGATCCTGCGCGGGGTGCTCACGGAGGCGTGGACCCGGCTCTGATCCAATGGATGCCGGGCACCCCGGCATCCGCTCCCCCGCGGCCGAGCGGGATCACGACCGGCGCAGCGCCTCCGCTTCGTCGCGGTTGAAGGCGGCCGCCCGTGCCACGAACTCGTTCGCGAAGTCGAGCTGCTCGTCGGTGAGCGTGGCGAGGTACTCGTTCCAGCGCGCGGTGACGCCCTCGTAGATGGGGCCGACGCGCGCGAACAGGGTCTCGGGGATCGCCGAGACGATGACCTTGCGGCGGTCCGAGGCGTCCCGGGTGCGCGAGACGTATCCGGCCCGCTCGAGGCGGTCGATCATCGCCGTGATCGCCCCGCCCGCGGTCAGGCCCAGCCGTGACGCCAGCTCACCGGGTGTCGCGGGCCCTTCGCTGAGCAGCAGACCCACCGCCTGCAGGTCGGATGCGTTCAGTCCGCCTGAGCGGGCGACGGCGTCTTGAAAGAGCACGGCGCGCGCCATGAACTCTCGCATGACCTCCCCCTGTCGGGCGATCGCGGAGGCACGGGTGGAGGAAAGACCGGTCATCTGCTATTCTCTCTGAAATAGAGATACTCTCGCTGCGAGAGTCTCTGTTCTCTTCTTAGACTAGCGAAAGGTCGCGATCATGCCCAAGGCGCTGATCATCGGAGGCGGGATCGCCGGGCCCGCCACGGCCCTGTTCCTGCAGAAGGCCGGCTGGGAGGCGGAGCTGTTCGAGGCACGGCCGCAGCCGGAGTCCCACGGCGGACTCTTTCTCAACGTCGCCACGAACGGCCTCGCGGTGCTCGACCAGCTGGGGCTGCGCGACCGGCTCGTCGCGCTCGGACACCACGCCCCCTACATGGAGATGTGGAGCGGCCGCGACAGACTGCTCGGCACCGTGCCCAACGGGCCGGCCGGCGAACCGGAGCGGGGAAGCGTCGTCGTCCGCCGGGACGAGCTCCATGCCGTGCTGCGAGAGGCGCTCGCAGAGAACGGCATCTCCACGACGTGGGGCGCGCGCCTGGAGCGCATCGACGAGCACGCGGACGAGGTCACCGCGCACTTCGCCGACGGCACGGCCGCCACCGGGGACATCCTGATCGGCGGCGACGGCGTCGGGTCGATGACGCGGCGCTGGATCGACCCTGCGGCGCCCGAACCGGACTACACGGGCCTGCTGAGCGTCGGCGGGTTCGCCCGCGTGCCCGGGCTCGAGCCCACACCCGCCGTGCAGCGCATGATCTTCGGCGCCCGCGGATTCTTCGGCTATCTGGTCCGCGAGGACGGCGAGGTGTACTGGTTCGCCAACCCCACCAGCCCCGAGCTCGACAAGACCGCGTTCCGGCGGATCCCGGGCGACGAGTGGCTGGACGAGCTGCGCGTGCTGCACGCCGACGACCCGTACCCGGTGCCGCAGATCCTCGACGCGGCCACCGAGGTCGGCGCGTATCCGATCTACGAGCTGCCGCACGTGCCACACTGGCACCGCGGCCGCGTCGTCGCCGTGGGCGACGCCGTGCACGCCACATCCCCCAACGCGGGGCAGGGGGCATCGCTCGCCCTCGAAGACGCCGCGACCCTCGCACGCAGCCTGCGCGACGCGCCGACGCACACCCAGGCGTTCGGCGCGTACGAGCGCCTCCGCAGGCCACGCGCCGAGGAGGTCGTGGCCTACTCGCGGGCCATCGGGCGGCAGAAGGCCCCCGGGGGCTCCCGCCTCGCCGTCGCACTGCGCGACGTGATGCTGCCGCTGTTCCTGCGCAACGCGACGAAGAACACCCGAAACAATCACCTGTACAACCACACCATCGCCTGGGACGACACCGCGGCGACCAGCGCCTGACGGGCGACTCAGCGCGGGGCGAACGCCGCCCGGAAGAGACGTCGCGCCCGGTCCGACACAGCGGGCCGGGCTGCGGCATCCGTCCTCGCCAGCTCCGTGGCGAGCATGCCGGTAGCCATCGTGACGTCCTCGATCTCGACGTGGGCGCCGATGCGGCCCGCGGCGTGGTCCCGCGCGACGAGCTGCTGCACGACGCCGTAGAACCGCTCGCCGAGGGCGGCGACACGGGGATCGGTGAGGTCGGCCGTGACCAGCTGGATGAACGCCGTGGACGCGACGGCCTGATCGACGACCCGATCCAGCAGGTCCTCGATGGTGCGATCGGGCGCTGCGGTGTACTCCTCGAGGTCGCGCACATTGTCTTCGAAGACCGCGACGGCGAGCGCGGTGCGGTCCGGGAAGTGGCGATAGAGGCTGCCCTGCCCGACGCCGGCGCGCTTGGCCACCGCGCTGAACGGGGCGGCGAGACCCCCTTCGGCGTAGACCTCTCGGGCGGCGGCGATGAGGGCGCGGCGGTTGTCGGCAGCGGCGGCGGGGCCACGGTTCTGGCGGGTCTCCGCACGGGGGGATGCGGTGCTGGGCACGGTGGTAGCCTAGTACCGGACAGAGTTGTCCGGTAGGAGCCGCCCCGAAGGATCCTCATCCCCGGACCCGCAGCCCCGATGCACTGCCAGATGAAAGGGAAGACCATGAGCACCACCCCCGCTCCGCTCACCGGAGCCTCCAGCATCCAGACCTGGCTCGACGACGCCGCCGGCGGCGCCGCGCTGCGCGGCCTCCTCGCGCAGGGCGGGCAGAGCGCCGACGCCCTGGCGCCGATCGCCGCCCTGCCCATCTCGAACCTCGTCGCCATGAGCGGCGGCGCGTTCCCGCAGGCCGCGCTCGACGCGCTCATCGCGCAGGTGAACCCCGACGGCGTGCCCGCCGAGGCAGCCGGCGCTCAGACCCCCCGCGCCGAGTGGGCAGAGAAGGTCAGCGCCGGTCGGTTCACCGGACAGACGGTCGTCGTCACCGGCGCGGGCTCGGGCATCGGCCGCGCCACCGCATCGCGCATCGCACGCGAAGGCGGCCGGGTCATCGCGGTCGACGTGAGCCAGGAGCGCCTCGACGAGTTCGTGGCCGCGCACGACGGCGCCGACGTCGTCGCCCTCACCGCCGACATCACCGACGACGAGGGCGTCGCCCGCATCGTCGAGGCTGCCGGCGACCGCATCGACGGGCTCGCGAACATCGCGGGGATCATGGACGACATGACCCCGGTCGGCGAGGTCACCGACGCCGTCTGGGAGCGGGTCTTCCGCGTCAACGTCACCGGCACGATGAAGCTCATGCGTGCCGTCATCCCCGCGATGCTCGCACAGGGCGGCGGCTCGATCGTGAACACGTCGTCCGAGGCGTCGCTGCGCGGCTCGGCCGCGGGTGCGGCCTACACGGCCTCGAAGCACGCCGTGGTCGGCCTCACCAAGTCCAGCGCGTTCATGTACGGGCCGAGCGGCATCCGCGTCAACGCGGTCGCCCCCGGCGGCGTGATCACCAACATCGAGGCGAAGTTCGCCTCGCCCCTGGGCGCCGAGCGGGTGCAGGCGGGAATGGCCGTCATGACGCCGCCGGTGACCGCCGATCGCCTCGCCGCATCGATCACGTTCCTGCTGTCGGACGACGGCGTGAACGTCAACGGGCAGAACCTCGCCAGCGACGGCGGCTGGTCGGCCGCCTGACCCCTGACCGCGAAGCCCCGGCCGACCCGACGGCCGGGGCTTCGCCATGCCGGCGGCGGGGTCAGAACGGCCAGATCAGCGGCACGTAGTACACGGCCACCAGCAGGAAGAAGATCGCGAGGGGCAGGCCGAGCTTCCAGTAGTCGCCGAAGCGGTAGCCGGCGGGGTCCATCACCATGAGGTTGGCCGGCGTCGCGATCGGAGTGAGGAACGCGGCCGCGCCGGCCACGGTCAGCGCCATCATGAACGGCTGCACCGAGACGCCCATCGCCTGCGCGACCGAGATCGCGATCGGTGCGACGATCAGCACCGTCGCGGTGTTGCTGATCAGCTGCCCGAGCACCACCGTCAGGGCGCACAGCGCCAGCAGCGCGACCTGGGGGCCTGCGTCGCCGAGGAGCGACAGCATCCCTCCCGCGACGAGGTCGGCGGTACCCGTGCTGATGAATGCCGTCGACAGCGGGATCATCCCGGCGATGAGCACGACGGTGGTCCACGAGATCGAGTGGTAGGCCTGCGTGACCGTCACGGTGCGGGTGAGCACGAGGGCGCACGCCGCCAGCAGCGCCGCGACGGCGGGGGGAACGAGGCCCGTGGCGAGCAGCACCACCATCGCGAGCAGGATCACGGTCGCCCGTTTGGCTCCACGCCCGAGAGGCACCGATCGCCGCAGCTGCGACGGGTCGTCGACCGCGAGCACGCCCGGCTCGCTGGCGCGGCGCGCGAGGTCGTCCCAGGCCCCCTGCAGCAGCAGGGCGTCCCCGGCCTGCACGACGAACTCGGCGCCCTTGAGCTGCTCGTCGCCGCGGCGGGCCGCGAGCACGACGAGGTCGCCGCGCTTGGTCGTCATGCCTGCGCACAGAGTCTTGCCGATGAGCGGCGAACGCGGCGCGACGACCACCTCGGTGACGCCGTTCACCGGGCCGAGCAGCGTCCCGGTGTCGACCGACAGCGAGTACTGGCTGCGGAGCAGCCGGGCGTGCCGCATGAGGTCCTTGGGCATGAGGGCGCCGCGGCGCTCGGGCAGCAGCCGGTCGCCGAGCAGCAGGATGGCGACGGTGCCGAGGAGGATCGGGATGCCGACCAGCGCGAACTCGAAGAACCCGAACTCGCGCCCGCCGGCCCCGGCCGCGAACTCCGACACGATGATGTTGACCGGGGTCCCGGTGAGGAGCAGCAGCGACCCGGCCGAGGCGGCGAACGCCAGAGGCATGAGCAGCTTGGACGACGCGATGCCCGCGCGGGCGGCGACCACCACGACGAGCGGCAGCAGGGCCGCGACCGCGCCGTTGATGCTGATGAGCGCGGTGAGGCCCGCCACCAGCAGCGCGATCACGACCAGCAGCGTGTTGCGCTTCGTGCCCGCACGGCCGATGACCCTCTGCCCCGCCCACGCCGTGATCCCCGTCGCGTCGAGCGCCTCGCTGACCACGAACAGCGCCGCGATGAACAGCGTCGTCGGGTCGCCGAAACCGGCCAGGGCCTGCGGCAGCGTCAGCACGCCGGTGAAGTAGAGCGCCAGAGCGACGCCGATCGCGACGACGCCGATCGGCACGCGGTTGCTCACGAACGCGATGACCGCGAGGACCAGGATGATGAGCGTAGCGGCGACGGGGTCCACGGCCCCAGCGTAGCCAGCGACGTCTTCGCTGCGGGGCCGGCGGCGGCATCCGCGCTGCGACAGGTCGACGACGAGCCGATGCCGCGCCCGCGGCCGCACCCGGGCTCAGCCGCGCAGCACCGCGAGGCCGGCGACGTCGTAGGCGAGCTCGACGGCCTCGAAGATCGCGGCGTCGATCGTGCGGGGTGCGAACGCGTCGCCGATCGTCACGACGCGAGGAGCGGCATCCCGGACTCCGTCGATGCCGACCGACGCCCGCGGCTCGACGGCCACCACGGTGTCGACCTCGCCGAGGGTCGCTGCGACGCCGGTGAGCACATCGCGCACGACGACCTCGCGTCCGCCGAGGCTCTCGACGCGGTGTGCCGTCCGACGCCGGAAGGTGCCGGGAGCGCCCAGGCGCTCCAGCAGCAGCGGGCGGTCGTAGCCCGCGCCGATGTGCGGGAACACCGTCTCGAACGGGGTGACGAGCTCCAGCTCGTCGACGTGCGGCAGCAGCATGAGCGCGATGCCGGCCGCGTACGCGGTGCCGTCCGCGTCGACGACGACGATGCGGTGGCCGAGAGAGCCGTGATCGGATGCCGCGGCGAACGCATCGACGGTGCCGTGCGCCGGGAACCCGCCCGCGTAAGCCCTGCCGAGCGCGAGCGAGGTGGTCGCGGGCGCGACCGCACCGGTGGCGACGACGATGCCGTCGGCGTCGAGGTCCCGCAGCAGCGCCGCCGTGGCCGGGACTCCGAGTCGCACATCGACTGCGGCGCCCGCGAGGTCGCGCACCAGGTCGTCGACGAGCAGGCCGACGCTCTCGCGCCCCGGCACCTGCCCGGCGAGCCGCAGCTGGCCGCCGAGCTCGGCCGACCGCTCCAGCAGTGTGACGTCATGACCGTCGTGGGCGAGCTCGACCGCCGCGCGCATGCCGGCCGGTCCCCCGCCGACCACGATCCACCGCTGCGGCGCGTCGGTGATCGGGCGAGGCCCGCGCTCGTGCTCGCGCCCGGCCAGCGGGTTCACGGTGCACGACATCGCGAGCCCGCGGCTGCCGCGGCCGAGGCATCCCTGGTTCAGCCGGATGCAGTGACGGATGCCGGGGTTCGAGGTGTCGACCGGCGCGGCGCCGACGAGCTTGCGGCCGAGGTCGGGGTCGGCGATCTGCGCGCGGGTGAGGGCGACCATGTCGGCGATGCCGGAGGCGACGACCTCTTCGGCCTCTTCGACCGACCGTGCCGCGCCGACGCCGAACACCGGGACGTCGGGGTTCGCGGCCTTGACCGCGGCGACGTCGTCGCGCAACCAGGCGTACGGCATCGGCGACGACGGGAACACGTAGTGCACGTTGTGGTACCCGCCGGCGGCGAGGTCGAGGAAGTCGATGCGCGCCTCGGCCCGCAGCCGCGCGATCACCTCGCGCATGGCTGCGCCGTCGAGCCCGTCCGGGTGGAACTCGTTCGCGACGATGCGGATGCCGACCGTGAAGTCGTCGCCCACGCGATCCCGCACCGCCCGGAGCACCTCGCGGGGGAAGCGGGTGCGGCCCTCCAGGTCGCCGCCGTATTCGTCCGTCCGCGCGTTGTACAGCGGCGACAGGAACTGGTGGAGCAGGTATCCGTGGGCCATGTGGATCTCGACGCCGTCGAAGCCGCCGGCCCGGGAGTTCTCTGCCGACAGCGCCCATCCTTCGACGAGCCCGGCGATGTCGTCCCGGTCCATCTCGCGGGTCGCGTGCGCGGTGGAAGGAGACAATATGCGCGACGGGGCATACACCGTGCGCGGGCCATCGGGACTGTCGGCCTGCGCCTGCGCGCCGTGGTGGTTGAGCTGCACGAAGATCTTCGCGCCGGCGTCGTGCACGGCATCCGTCATCCGCTTCGACGCCGCTACGCCCTCGGGACGGTACGCATCCTCGAAGCCCTTGATCGAGCCGGTCGGGTGCACGAAGTGGTTGCCCGCGACGAACAGCCCGCAGCCGCCTTCGGCCCGCCGCACGTAGTACGCCGTCTCGCGGTCGGACTCGACGCGGTCGGAGTACTGCTTGGAGTGCGCCGTCTGCATGATGCGGTTCGCCACCGTGACGGCACCGATCCGCAACGGCTGCGCGAGGGCGGACGAACGGGTACCGGAACTCGCGGACATGCCGTCGAGCCTACGACGAGCCGTGTCCCCGTGACTCAGTAGCCTGGAGCGATGATCAGGTTCCCGGTGATCACGGCCACTTCGCGCGTTCCTCCGCAGTACTTCCACGCCCGCTGGTGCGACGTCGCCACCCACCCCGAGTGGGCGCCCGGCATGGAGTACATCCGGCTCGAAGGGCCGGTGCGTCCCGGAGCGCGCGGCGTGATGAAGACCCGCGACGGCGAAGAGACGCCCATGATGGTCAGCGACGTCGTCCCCGGGCTGGCCTTTCAGGACACCGTGCTCTTCGACGGCGCCTCACTCACGGTGCGCCATGAGTCGCACCCCGACGGAACGGGCAGCCGGCTGGAGCTGCACGCGTCGTTCGACGGCCCGCGTGCCGAGGAGTTCGCGGCGAGCATGGCAGGTCTGGACGATGTGCTCGCCTCCGACCTCGCCGGGCTGATCGCCCTGGTCGAGAGCGAGCACTGAGCCGGCCGTCCGGCCACCGGGTCAGAGCCGGGTGAGGGCCTCGTCGAGATCGGCGAGCAGGTCGGCGGCCGACTCGATGCCGACCGACAGCCGCACGACCTCCGGCGGCACGGCGAGCTCGGTGCCGCGCACCGAGGCGTGCGTCATCTCGTCGGGGTAGTTCATGAGCGACTCGACGCCGCCCAGCGACTCCGCGAGCTGGAAGAGCCGCGTCGACTCTGCGAAGCGTCGGGCGGATGCCTCATCCGCGAGCGCCACCGACACGATGCCGCCGAACCCGGTCATCTGCCGCGCCGCGAGCTCGTGTCCGGGGTGCGACGGCAGTCCCGGGTAGTACACGCGGGCGACCGCCGGATGCGACGAGAGGAAGGATGCCACTTGCTGCGCGTTCTGGCTGTGCCGCTGCATCCGCAGGGCCAGCGTCTTGATGCCTCGCGTCGTCAGCCACGCGTCGAGCGGACCCGACACCGCCCCGACCGCGAACTGCAGGAACTTCACGTCGGCGTACAGCGCGTCGTCGTTCAGCACCAGCGCGCCCCCGACGACGTCGGAGTGCCCGCCGAGATACTTCGTCGTGGAGTGCACGACGACGTCGGCGCCCAGCGCGAGCGGCTGCTGGAGCGCGGGCGAGGCGAACGTGTTGTCGACGACGACGAGCGCGCCGGCGTCGTGGCCGAGCCGGGCGAGGCCGGCGATGTCGGTGATGCGCAGTAGCGGGTTGCTCGGGGTCTCGACCCACACGATGCGCGCGGGACGCTCCTCCAGAGCGGCCCGCACGGCGTCGAGGTCGCTCATGTCGACCACCCGCACGGTCACGCCCCACGCCCCGAGCACCCGGGCGATGAGCCGGTACGTGCCGCCGTACACATCACTGCCCAGCAGCACCTCGTCGCCGGGCGTGAGCGCGGCCCGCAGCAGCGCGTCCTCGGCGGCGAGCCCCGACGCGAACGACAGCGCGTGCGCGCCCCCCTCGAGCGCGGCCAGCTGCGTCTCCAGCGCCGTGCGGGTGGGGTTGCCGCTGCGCCCGTACTCGTAGCCCTCGCGCAGACCGCCGATGCCGTCCTGGGCATACGTCGTCGAGAAGTGCACGGGCGGGATCACCGCGCCGGTCGTGGGGTCGAAGGCCTGCCCTGCGTGCACGGCGCGGGTCTCGAAGCCGGAGGCGGCGGTGGGCTCGGTCATGCGGGTGCTCCTTCGGTGGTGGTGGTCCCGGCTGTCCCGGTGCCGTCGGCGGGCAGGTCGAAGCCGTGCTCGCGCATCCAGTCGTCGTCGTAGAACCGCTGCAGATACCCTCGGCCGTGGTCGGGCAGCAGCACGACCACGACCGCGTCGGCAGGCAGGTCACGGGCCGTGCGCAGCGCCGCGACCACGGCCATGCCGCTCGATCCGCCGACCAGCAGCCCCTCCTCGCGGGCGAGGCGCCGCGTCATGGCGAACGCCTCGGCATCCGGGATGCGGTGGATCTCGTCGGGCACCGAGGGGTCGTAGCTGTCGGGCAGGAAGTCCTCCCCCACGCCCTCGACGAGATAGCCGTGCAGCGGCCCGCCGGAGTAGATCGACCCCTCCGGGTCGGCGCCGACGACGCGGACGGCGCCACCCGACACCTCGTGCAGATACCGGCCCGTGCCGCTGATCGTGCCACCGGTGCCGATGCCGGCGACGAAGTGCGTCACGCGGCCGTCCGTGTCGCGCCAGATCTCGGGACCGGTGGTCTCGTAGTGGCTGCGCGGACCGTTCGGGTTCGCGAACTGGTTCGGCTTGAACGCGCCGGGGATCTCGCGCACCAGGCGGTCGGCGACGCTGTAGTACGAGCGCGGGTCCTCGGGCGGCACGCTGGTCGGCGTCTCGACGACCTCGGCTCCGTAGGCCTTGAGCACGTCGACCTTGGCGCCCGCGAACTTGTCGGGTACGACGAAGATCATCCGGTAGCCGCGCTGGATGGCGACCAGCGCGAGCCCGACGCCGGTGTTGCCGCTGGTGGGCTCGATGATCGTCCCGCCGGGCAGCAGCAGCCCGTCGCGCTCTGCAGCGTCGATGATGCGGGCGGCGATGCGGTCCTTCGCCGAGCCGCCGGGATTGAAGTACTCGACCTTGGCGAGCACGGTCGCGGCGATGCCGTCGGTGACACGCGTGAGCTGGACGAGGGGGGTGTTGCCGACGAGGTCGGCGACGCTCTGGGCGTAACGCACGTGAGGTTCCTCAAGTGTTGCCGCGCGCACGGGCGCGGAGGGTTGTCAGGGTCGCGGAGGGGCTGCGTGAAGCGGAGGCTTCAACAGCAGGAGCGACAACACCGACAGGTCAACACGCGGGCAAGTCTAGACGGCCGCCGGGCCCCGAGTACAGACGTCGTCCGCAATCCGGGATCACGCGGCGCCGCACATGCCGTGCGGCACGACCTCGGGGACACACGGCGTGCAGCCGTTGCGGGCGCTCAGCAGCGAGCGCTCGAGCACGGCGATCGTGGTGCCGCCGCCGCGGCTCGTGAACGACGGCATCCGCAGCGCTTCCGCCAGAATCATCCGCCGCACGCCGAAGAACCGCTCCAGATCGTCCGCCGTGAGGAACGGCGGGAGGGTGCGCGTGAGCTCTCGGATGACCACGGGCCCAGCATCCGCCCGCACCATCCAGGCGCGGCGACGCAGCTGCCGGCGGAACTCCGCCTCGGGCACGAACCAGCGCCTCCCGAACCGATAGCCGGGCAGCTCGCCGTTCGCGAGCCGTCGGGTGAGGGTGGCCGGCGTCAGGCCGGCGAGCTTGGCGGCCGCGGCGGGCGTGAGGAACGGCGATGCGCCGGTGCCGCGGCGAGTGGGGATGACATCGAAGCTCACACCCGGCAAGACGCCAGGAGCGGGCTTTCATGACGGCACCCCGGGAAAAGGCGAAGGGATGCCGCGGCCGGCGGCATCCCTTCGCCTTTCATCACCAGGTCGCGACGTACTCCGAACGGCGGACGAGCGCCGCCTGCTCGACGAGCGGAAGGGAACGGTCGACGGCCTGCACGACGCGGCGCGCGACCTCGGGCGAGCTCAGCCGGTAGTCGGTGAAGTCGCTGTTCGACGCGTACACGCCGATCGGCAGCGTCAGCGCCTGGAAGAAGCCGAACAGCGGGCGCAGCTGGTGCTCGATGATGAGCGCGTGCCGTTCCCCGCCGCCGGTCGCCGCGAGGAGCACGGGAGTGCCCACGAGGTCGTACTGGCCGACGAAGTCGAAAAGGTGCTTGAACAGTCCCGTGAACGAGGCGCGGTAGACGGGGCTCGCGACGACGAGCAGGTCGGCCGACTCGATCGCCCGCAGCGCGCGTTCCACCTCGGGGGCGACGTCCTCGCGGCTCAGTGCCCCCGCGAAGCCCGGCCCGAGGGCGGCGACCTCGATGAGCTCGGTCTCGGCGGCGGCGCGCTCGGCGACCCCGGCGAGGATCGTGCGGACGAGCGCCGTGGTGCGGCTGGGCTCCTGCAGCGACCCCGACACCCCCACGACCCGCAGCGGTCGCAGCGCGTCGGCGGCGGGTGCCGCTGCACCGTGCTCGGTGGCCGCACCGTGCCCGATCGCCCCGCCGTGCCCGATCGCCGCACCGTGCTCGGTGCCCTGCGCTGCGGTGCGTGCCGCCGCGATGGCGGCCGCCGTCGCCGCCGCGAGCTCGACGGCGCTCACGAGGCGTCCTCCGGGGGCGCGACCGGGCGGCCGATCGAGAGCATCAGGCGGTTCGCCCAGTTGAAGAACGCGGCGCCGTGGATGACGTCCGAGATCTCGAGGTCGTCGAGGCCCGCGTCGCGCAGCCGGGCGACGTGGGTCTCGTCGAACGCGAGCGGAGTCGCGGTGAGTGCGGCCGCGGCGGCCACGATCGCGTTCCACCGCTCGCCCAGGTCGGCGTCGATGCCCTCGTCGAGCAGGCGGTCGACGAGCTCGGGCGACTTGGAGAAGTGCGTCGCGAAGCGTGCGTGCACGGACGCGCAGAAGACGCACCCGTTGACCCGCGACGCGGCGGTCGCGGCAAGCTCCCGCTCGGCCCGGGGCAGACCCTCGGCCGTGTTGTAGAAGATGTCCTTGTCGACGAGGGTGCGCGCCCGGAGGATCTCGGGGTCGCGGACGAGTAGCCGGAAGTAGTCGCTCGAGGCCCGCGGCCGGTCGACGAGACCCTCGTAGTGACGCTCGGTCAGCTCGTCGACGGGCAGCGGCTCCAGCCACGGGAGCCACCCCACCTCGGCGCGCGTGAACGCGTGGGGGTGAGGCGCGTCGTGCGTCAGGACGGCGGCTGCGGTCGCTTCGGTCGTGGTGCCGGTCATGCGGAGACCTCCTCGGGGGTTGCGACGGACGGCGCCAGCGCGCGGAGGCCGGCGGCCACCCGCTGCTGGAAGGCCAGGAACGAC
The DNA here is from genome assembly GCF_051953575.1 of Microbacterium sp. Taxonomy (GTDB): domain Bacteria; phylum Actinomycetota; class Actinomycetes; order Actinomycetales; family Microbacteriaceae; genus Microbacterium. The sequence continues at coordinate 5,409 of NZ_JBQCIP010000206.1, read as the reverse complement.
ACCAGCTGCGACAGCGTCACGATGCCGTCGGCGCTCCATCCCGCGTCGACGAGGCGCGCCTGGGCCGCGGCATCCGCCTCCCGCGGCCGGAAGGTGAGCAGGTGGGCGTGCGCGAGCGCGGCGGTGAGCCGCTCGCCCAGCGCATCGCGGGCGGCGATGCCGGGCTCGTAACGACGCCCGTCGGTGCTCTCGGCGACGAGGCCGTCCTCGCGGTAGGCGCCGAACGGTCCGGCCGTGGCGGCGGCGGATGCCTCGCCCAGGACGATCTCGGTGCGCCGCGCGTCGACCGCGGCCGAGGCGTCGGCGTAGAACGCGGCCGTCGCGTCGTCGGCTGTCGAGCGTGTGGCGAACGCGGCGACGAGCACGCGCTCCTCCAGCGGGAAGGCGGTGTCGTCGATCGGCGCGAAGAGGGCGTCGTAGCTGGCCTGCAGCTGCTCGCGCGTGACGGGACGGCGGCGGCGCAGCGCGTCGAGCGGGTCGCCCGCGTGGACGCCGACGAGGTCGTCGACGACGTCGATGTCCTCGATGAGCTCAGGGGTGGTCATGAGGTCTCCTTTCCGAGACGGCTTGCGGTTTCGAGGGACCGGTCGCGGACGGACCAGTCGAGCACCGGCGCCACCTCGGTGGCGAAGAGCTCGATCGAGCGGAGGACGAAGTCGTGGGGGGCGTCGACCGAGTGCACCTGGAAGGCGACCTCGGTCGCGCGCGACAGGGTCGAGTCGGCCGCCAGCGACGTCGCGACCTCCTCGGGCGTGCCCAGGTGCGTGTCGGTCGCGGCGATGAGGTCGTCGAGCGCGCCGTCGGGAAGGTGGTGCCCCGAGCGGCGCAGGCCCTCTGCGGCGCGGCGGAGCCCGACCTCGGCGAAGCGCAGGGCGTCGGCGCGGTCGTCGGCGACGAAGACGGTGCGGGATGCCGTCACGCGCGGCGCGACGCCGTCCGGCAGGGCCTCCAGGTACCGGTCGATGATCGGGTGCTGCAGGTCCGCCAGGCTCGCGCCGAGGGCATCCGCGGGGCGCGGCTGCGTCCGTGACAGCAGCAGGCCGTGCCCGTGGACGCCGGCCCGGGTGCCGCCCGCAGGCGAGAACGTCGCCTGCCAGACGCGTTCGGCCAGGCTCCCGGCGGGCGGGTAGAGCGTGTTGCCCCCGCCGATCTCGCGACCGGCGAGCGCGTCGAGCAGCACCGCGAGCTTCTCGTCGTACACGGCCGCCTTCGCCGAGACGTCCTGCCCGAACGGCACGAACGACGACGGGGTGCCCCCGCTGCCGAGACCCAGATCGATGCGCCCGTCCGACAGCAGGTCGGCGACCACCGCGTCTTCGGCGACCCGCACCGGGTCTTCCAGCGGCAGCGTCACGACGCCCGTGCCGAGCCGGATCTCGCTCGTCGCGGCGGCGGCGTGGGCGAGGAACACGAACGGCGCGGGCAGGCCGCCCTCCGCGGCACGGAAGTGATGCTGCGCGACCCACGCACGCCCGACCCCGAACCGCTCCGCGTGACGGATCTGGTCGGTGGCGAGGCGGTAGCGCTCGGCCGGCGGGGCCTCGTCGAGAAGACGCGTGAAGAACGCGAGAGTCGGCGCGGTCATGCCGCGACCTCCGATCGTCCGGGCACGGCTGCCAGCAGCTCGCGCGTGTATTCGTGGGTGGGGGCCGAGAAGAGGTCCTCGGTGCTGCCCGCCTCGACGACCCGGCCGCGGCGCATCACCGACACGGTGTGGCTGACGCGCCGCACGACGGCGAGGTCGTGCGAGATGAACAGGTAGGTCAGGCCCAGCTCCTGCTGCAGCGACTCGAGCAGCTCGAGGATGCGCGCCTGCACCGTCACGTCCAGCGCCGACACCGCCTCGTCGAGCACGACGACGTCGGGCCGGATCGCGAGGGCGCGGGCGATCGCGACGCGCTGCCGCTGTCCGCCCGACAGCTCGCGCGGCGAGCGCTCCAGGACGTCGGCCGGGAGCGCGACGCGATCGATCAGCTCCGCGGCGCGGGCGTGCCGCTCGGCCCGCGTGCCCTCACGGAAGTTGTGCAGCGGCTCGGCGACGATCTGCGCGACGCTCTGCCGCGGATCCAGCGACGAGAAGGGGTTCTGGTAGACGAGCTGGATGCGCCGCCGCAGCTGCCGCAGGCCCTCGCCGCGCAGCCCCGCGATGTCGCCGAGCGCGCCCGAGGCGTCCGCGAGCTCGATGCGCCCGGCATCCGGCTGCAGGAACCTCGTCACGAGCCGTGCCGTCGTGGTCTTGCCCGACCCCGACTCCCCCACGAGCGCGTGGGTCGTGCCCCGGCGGACCTGGAACGACACGTCGTCCACCGCCCGGAACGCCTCCCGCCCGCGGACGCCGAACTCCTTCACGAGCCCTTCGGCCACGATCGCGTAGGGGTTCTCCCCTGCGGCGGCCGCGGCATCCCGGAGGAACAGCGGTGCGGCAGGACGCCGGAAGCCCTCCGTGGCGAGGGCGGGCGCATCGGCCAGGAGCTGCCGCGTGTACGGGTCGGCCGGGGACGAGAGGATGCCGGCGCTCGGCCCCTGCTCGACGACACGGCCCTGGTTGAGCACGACCAGTCGCTGGGCACGGTCGGCCGCGACGCCGAGGTCGTGCGTCACGAGCAGCACCGAGGTGCCCTCCTCACGGCGCAGGTCGTCGATGAGGTCGAGGATGCGGCGCTGCACGGTGGCGTCGAGGGCGCTCGTCGGCTCGTCGGCGATGATCAGCCGCGGCCGCAGTGCGATCGCCGTCGCGATGAGCACGCGCTGGCGCATGCCGCCCGACAGCTCGTGCGGGTACTGACGGGCCCTCAGCGCAGGGTCGTCGAGGCCGACGCGTTCGAGCAGCTCCAGCACGCGCGCACGGCGCGTGGCGGCGTCGCGGACTCCGTGCACCTGCAGGATCTCGCCCACCTGCACGCCGATCGGGCGGACCGGGTCGAGCGACGACACCGGGTCCTGCGGCACGAGGCCGACCCGGGCGCCGCGGACGCTGCGGAGCCGCTTCTGGTTCCAGCCCGTGATGTCGACGCCGCCGAGCGCGATCGAGCCGCCGTCGACGCGGCCGCCCTCGGGCAGCAGGCCGATGAGGGCGTGGGCGGTCGTCGATTTGCCCGAGCCGGACTCGCCGACGAGCGCCACGACCTCGCCCTCCTCGACGGTCACGTCGACGCCGTGGACGACCTCACGGCGCCCGGTGCGGGTCTGGTACGACACCCGCAGGTCGTGCACGTCGAGCACGCTCATCGCGTCCCCCTTCCGATCGACTGGCTGATGCGGTTGGCGCTCAGCACGACCACGAGCACGACGAGCCCGGGCAGCGTCGTCAGCCACCAGGCGGTCGCGACGTAGTTGCGCCCCTCGGCGATGAGCAGGCCCCACTCGGGCGTCGGCGGCGGAGCGCCGTACCCCAGGAAGCCGAGCGTCGAGATCGCGAGGATGGCGCCGCCGAACTGCAGCGCGGCGAGACCCACGACGGCGGTGAGCGAGTTGGGCAGCACGTGCCGCCGCAGCACCGAGGCGAACGACCCGCCGCTGCCGAACGCGGCTTCGACGTAGTCGGTGCGGCGCACGCGCACGACCTCGGAACGCGACAGCCGCGCGAACGACGCCACGCTGCCGATGCCGACGGCGATAGCCGCGTTCACGGTGCCGAAGCCGAGCAGGATGATCACCGACAGCGACAGCAGCAGGCCGGGGATCGACAGCAGGACGTCGACGACCCGCATCAGCACGTCGTCGAGCCACCCGCCCACGGAACCGGCGACCACCCCGAGCAGGGTGCCCGCCGCGAGGCCGACGGTGACGGCGATGAGGGCGCCCGACAGCGAGTGGATCGCGCCGTACACGACGCGGGCATAGAGGTCGCGGCCGATCGCGTCCGTGCCGAACCAGTGCTCGGCGCTCGGCGGCAGCAGCTTCTGCGCCGGCACCCCATCGATCGGGTCGTACGAGGTGAACAGCCACGGCACCGCGGCCCACAGCACCGCGATGACGATGACCGCGACGGCGAGCACGAGGGTCCATGAGGGGCGCCGCCCGTTCGCGAACAGCCGTGCGACGTTCGCGCGCCGCGTCGGCTGTCCGTCGAGCGCGCCCGCGTCGCGCGCCACCGGGTCGAGCACGGTGCCGGATGCCTCGTCCCGGGCGATCCCGGCGGTGGCGGCATCCGGTCGTTCACTGGTCTGCGTGCTCATGCCGAGGCTTCCTGGAGGGCGGGGGCGGACGATGTGCGGGCGGCGCGCGAGCTGCGACGCAGGCGCGGGTCGAGCACCGGGTACAGCAGGTCGACCACGAGATTGACGACGACGAACGTCAGGGCGGCGAGCACGACGATGCCCTGCAGCACCGGGATGTCCTGGCTCGAGACCGCCTGCTCGGTGACGCGGCCGATGCCCGTGCGGCCGTACACCGTCTCGGTGACGACCGCGCCGCCGATGAGCTCGCCGAACAGCACGCCGGCGATCGTGAGGGTCGGCAGCAGGGCGTTGCGGGCGACCGACCGCCACAGCACCCACGACGGCGAGGCGCCCTTGGCGCGTACGACCGTCACGAACGGCTGCAGCTGCACGTCGTCGATGCTGCGCACGAGGATCTGCGCGAGCGGCGCCGAGATCGGCACGGCCAGCGTGATCACCGGGAGGATGAGCCCGACCGCCGGGTCGGCCGCGACGATCGGCACCCAGCCGAGCCCGAACGAGAACACCTGGATGAGCAGGATGCCGAGCCAGAACACCGGCACGGCCACGAAGACGCCCGGCAGCGCCTGCAGCCCCTGACGCAGCCAGCCGAACGGCGACAGGGTGGACAGGAACGCGATCGCGAAGGCGATGATCGCCGCGAGCACGAACCCGAGGCTCGCGAGCACCGCCGTGGCCGGAAGAGCCTCGCCGATGAGCTGCAGCACCGGCGTGCCGTACTGCGTCGAATAGCCGAAGTCGCCGCGGGCATACCCGGTGAGGGTCGCCCAGTACTGCTCCCACCACGACGAGTCGACGCCGTACGCGACGCGGATCTGCTCGATCTGGTCGGCGCTGAGCCCCAGTGACGGGTCCTCGTACTTGATCAGGATCGCATCACCCGGCAGCAGCTGCAGCAGGATGAACGTGGCCGTGAAGGCCGCGATCAGAACGATCGCGGCCTGCCCGGCGCGTCTCAGCGCGTAGCTCATCGACTCCTCGGTCCTACTTCTTCTTGTCGAGCCACACGTCGTAGAACAGCGGACGTGCGACCGATTCGAACTCGACGCCCTTGACGTACGGCGCGGCGCCGTACACCTGGGGCTCTTCGAACAGCGGGATCACGTACGCCTGCTCGGCGAGGTAGTCCTGCACGGCCTGCGACGCCTTGACGCGGGCGTCGGGGTCGGCGGTCGAGGCGACGGCGAGCAGCAGCTCGTCGAGCTTCGCGTCGTCCGACAGGAGCGTG
>NZ_JBQCIP010000205.1:0-7981 GCF_051953575.1 Microbacterium sp. | reverse complement strand
TGGATGGCGCCGTACTGCTTGAGGAGCACGGCGACCCAGAAGATCGGGAGCGAGAAGAACAGGAACGCGATGAGCGTCACGCTGTAGTCGAACCCGGTGTACTGACGCAGCGCCGACACGATGCCGACGGTGATGCCCAGGACCATCGCGACGATGGTCGCCGTCGTGACCAGCGTCAGCGTCGACGTGATGGCGTTGCCCAGGAGGGCGTTGACGGGCTGGTTCTGGATGGAGATGCCGAAGTCGCCGCGGAAGATGCCGCCGAGCCACAGGAAGTAGCGCAGCGGCGGGGGGACGTCGAGGTTGAGGAGCTTGGTACGCGCCTCGATGAGGGACTCCTTGTTAGGAGCGTTGCTCAGCCGGAGGTCTTCAAGGGGATCACCCGAGTAAGCCACCAGCAGATACATCAGGAATGTCGCGGCGAAGAGCACGAAGATCGATGCGATCAGTCGCCGAATGATGAATGAAGCCATGGTGTGGCCGCCTGCCAATCGATGAATCAGCAGGGACACGAGCCGGCGTGCTGCCGACCTCCTGCCCGCCGCTGAGAGGAGTGTAACGCGGCGAGGTGCAGGTCCCCCAGGGGGACCTGCACCCCACCTCGGTGGTCAGTGCCGAAGCACGGTGACTACCGCGTGTCTGTCACTCTCCCGAGTCGGTGACGGCCCAGTCCCACGCGTTCCAGAAGATCGTGGGAGCGAGGATCGACGGGTCGATGCCCTCCACACGGTCGCTGAAGGCGGTGACGCCCGGGAACTGGAAGATGGTGACACCGTAGAAGTCGTTCCACAGGATCTTGTCCATCTGCTGCTGCAGCTCGATCTGCTTGTCGGCGTCGAACTCCACGTTCAGCTGAGCGACGAGGTCGTCGACCTCAGCGTTCGAGTAGAAGTTCAGGTTGTTGATCGCACCGGTCTGGAAGGTCGGCAGCGAGTTGGTCACACCGAGGCTGGTCGACTGCCACCCGAAGAGCGACGCGTCGTAGGCACCCGGGGTGCCCAGGAGGCCGCCCCACTTCTCGGAACCGCAGTCGGTGACGTTGAAGCCGGCCTGCGCAGCGGACTGCTGGATCAGGGCGAACTCGTTGACACGACGCGGGTTGTTCGACGCGTACAGGATGCAGACCGAGGTGTCGGTGATGCCCGACTCGGCCAGCAGCTGCTTGGCGCCTTCGATGTCGACCTCGGCGAACTGGTCCGAACCGTTGTTTTTGACCGACTCGTCGTAGCCCTCGGCACCCGGGACGAACAGCTGCGAGCTGCGCAGGAGCGCGTCGTCGCCGGCGATCGGCTTGATCAGCGTGTCGAGGATCTCCTGACGCGGGATCGTCTTGAGGAACGCCTCACGAGCCTTCGGGTTCGAGAAGATGTTCTGGCTGTTCTTGCCCTGGTCGAACTGCAGGTCGACGTGCTCGTACGTGCCCTCGACACCGGTCTTGACCGTGATGCCCTTGACTGCGTCGAGAGCGGTCTTGATGTCGGCCGTGGCCTGGGGCGAGATGATGTCGACTTCACCGTTCTGCAGCGCCTGGACCGCGGCGAGCGGGTCCGGGATGAAGCGGATGGTGATCTCTTCGATGTTGGGCGCGTTCTCGCCCTTGTACTCCGGGTTCGCCTTCAGCGTCACGTACTGGTCGGCGACGAAGTCGGTGATCATGTACGGGCCGCTCGCGGTGACGAGGGAGGTGTCGTCGGGCATCTCGGTGAAGTTGAAGCCCGAGTTCCAGAACGACGAGATCGGCGCGAGAGCGGCGGCGTCGTTGTCCTGGATCGCCGAGACGACGGCGTCCTTGGCCTTCTTGGCGTCATCGAGGTTGAGGGCCTTCTCACCGATGATGTGCGCCGGGAGCGGGCTCGGGAACGAGAGCTCCCAGTCGACGAACGGCTTGTCGTAGACCATCGTGATCGACTTGCCGTCCTTGCTGACCTCGGGGGTCTGCGAGACGAGGCCGACACCGGCGTCCGGGGTGGCGCCCGAGTCGAAGTAGACGACGTCCGTCGGGAGGTCGCCCGTGAACTCGCCGGTCTCGGCGTCCTGGTACTGCGTGGGGTCGAAGTCCGGCGTGTCGAGCGCGCGCGACAGAGCGGCCCAGTTCAGCAGGAGGTCGGAGGCGTCCACGTCCACGCCGTCGGACCACTTGACGCCGTCGGCGATCGTGTACTTGACCGTCAGCGGGTCGTCCGAGAGCTTCTCGTAGGAGCCGAACGACTTGTTCTCGATGAGCTTCGGGGTGTTGTCGTAGTAGTTGAAGCCGTCGAGGACGAGGTAGTTGATGTTGTTGTTCGCCGTGGCGTTACCGAACGACGTGTTTCCGTTCATCGAGTAGAACGCCTGGTTCCACGCCGCCGTGATCGACGAGCCTTCGACGAGACCGGAGTCGTCACCCGAGTCGTTGCCGCCACCGTTGGCGGCGCAACCCGAGATCGCCAGTGCGCCGACCGCGGTGAGCGCCACCGCGGCCGAGATGCGCTTCATTCTCACTGTTCCTCCTGTGCAGGGTTGTGCGCGCACGTCAGATGGGAGACCGGACGGGCGCGCGGATGGGAAAACGATAAGCATCGCTGGTGAGATGGTCAAAACGATCGGCCAAAACGTTACAGAGCCTTAACTCAATCGACGCGAAGTGTGACAATCTGACAAGGTGACCCCCTCTTTCCCGCCCTCCGATGGTGTGGTATCGAGTACCCTGCCCTCCCGCACCGGGTATCAGCGCCGCCGTCTCACATGGGAGATCTGGATCGTCCTGGCCGTCACGGTGGGCCAGTCCGCGCTCTACTCGGTGCTGTCGCTGGTGCGGAAGCTCTTGGCGCCCGTCCCGCTGGGATCGCAGCAGACGCAGGTCAATCCCTCGCGCGATGCGCAGGCGGTCTGGGACGTGGTCTATCAGCTGCTCGCGGTGTTCTTCGCCCTCGCGCTCGTCGCCCTCGTCGTGTATCTGCTGTGGGAGCCGGGGAGCAACGCGCTGCGCCGCATCGGGCTCGACTTCACGCACTTCGGCGGCGACCTCGGACGGGGCGTGCTGCTGGCCGCGGTCATCGGCCTGCCCGGCCTGGCGCTCTACGCCGCAGGCCGCGCGCTCGGCATCACCGTGGCGGTGGTGGCATCGCCGCTGGATGCCGCATGGTGGACGGTCCCGCTGCTGGTGCTGTCAGCGCTGCGGGCGGGCCTCACCGAAGAGGTCATCTTCATCGGGTATCTCTTCGACCGGCTCCGCCGGCTCGGCTGGAACGACTGGAGCATCATCCTGACGTCAGCCGCCCTCCGCGGCGCGTATCACGCCTACCAGGGGTTCGGCGCCATCATCGGCAACGTCGTGATGGGCATCGTGTTCGGCTGGTGCTACCGCCGCTGGGGCCGCGTCATGCCGCTCGTCATCGCCCACACGATCCTCGACATCGTGGCCTTCGTCGGCTATCCGCTGGCAGCAGCCCTGTGGCCCGGCGTGTTCGCGCCCATCCCGAGCCCGTCGCCGACTCCCGCTTCCTGACGACGAGGGGATGCCGGGGGCACCGGCATCCCTTCGTCATGAGGTGTCAGGCGAACGCCTCGATCGGCGGGCAGGCGCACACGAGGTTGCGGTCGCCGTACGCCTGGTCGATGCGCCGCACCGGGGGCCAGTACTTCGTGCGCACGAGGGCGTGGACGGGGTACACCGCGGCCTCCCGCGAGTACGGGTGGGTCCACTCCCCCGCGACCACGGACTCGGCCGTGTGCGGGGCGTTCACGAGGGGGTTGTCGTCCGCGGGCCACTCCCCCGCGGCGACGCGGTCGGCCTCGGCCTTGATCGCGATCATCGCCTCGATGAAGCGCTCGATCTCGCCGAGGTCCTCGGATTCGGTGGGCTCGACCATGAGGGTGCCGGCGACCGGGAACGACATCGTCGGCGCGTGGAACCCGTAGTCGATGAGCCGCTTGGCCACGTCGTCGACGGTCACCCCGGTCGCCTCCTTGAGGGGCCGCAGGTCGAGGATGCACTCGTGGGCCACGAGCCCCGCCTCGCCCGCGTACAGCACCGGGTAGTGCTCCCGCAGACGGAAGGCGATGTAGTTGGCTGCGAGTACCGCCGCGGCCGTGGCGCTGCGCAGCCCCTCGGCGCCCATCATCCGCACGTACGCCCACGAGATCGGCAGGATGCTCGCCGAGCCGTGGGGCGCGGCTGAGATCGGGCCGCCGTCGAAGACGCCCCCCGGGTGGTCACGCCGCTGCGAGAGCGGGTGCGACGGCAGGTAGGGCGCGAGGTGCGCCTTGGCTGCCACCGGTCCGACGCCCGGGCCGCCGCCGCCGTGCGGGATGGCGAACGTCTTGTGCAGGTTGAGGTGCGAGACGTCGCCGCCCAGGTCGCCGAACCGCGCGTAGCCGAGGAGCGCGTTGAGGTTCGCTCCGTCGACGTACACCTGTCCGCCGGCGTCGTGCACGGCCTGCGTGATGTCGAGCACGTCGTGCTCGTAGACGCCGTGCGTCGACGGGTACGTGATCATGAGTGCCGCGAGCTCGTCCGCGTGGGTTGCGATCTTCGCGCGCAGGTCGTCGAGGTCGACGTTGCCGGCGTCGTCGCACGCGACCACCACGACCCGCATGCCCGCCAGCACGGCGGACGCGGCGTTCGTGCCGTGGGCCGACGACGGGATGAGGCACACGGTGCGTCCGAGGTCTCCGTTCGCGCGGTGGTAGCCGCGGATCGCCATGAGGCCCGCGAGCTCGCCCTGCGAGCCGGCGTTCGGCTGGAGCGACACCGCGTCGTACCCGGTGACCTCGGCCAGCCACACCTCGAGCTGCTCGATCATCGCGAGGTAGCCGTGCACGTCCTCCTCGGGCGCGAACGGGTGCACGCGCGAGAACTCGGGCCACGACACCGCCGCCATCTCGGTCGCCGCGTTGAGCTTCATCGTGCACGAGCCCAGCGGGATCATTCCCCGGTCGAGCGCGTAGTCGCGGTCCGACAGCTGCTTGAGGTAGCGCATCATCGCCGTCTCGGAACGGTGCGACGTGAACACCGGGTGCGTGAGGAACTCCTCGACGCGGTGGAGCTCCGACGGCACACCGGCCAGGGGTGCGGCATCCGCGAAGGGAACCGCTCGCTCGCCCTGCGCACCCGCACCGGAGAACTCGCCCTCGGGCAGCCCGAATGCCCACGCCACGGCGGCGAGGTCGTCCGCGGTCGTGGTCTCGTCCACCGAGACGCCGACCGTCGCATCGTCGATCCACGCGAGCTGGTAGCCGCGCTCGCGTGCACGCTCGATGACCCGAAGCGACGGCCCAGGCGTGGTCACGCGGATGGTGTCGAAGAACGAGTCCGACCGCAGCGAGAGCCCGTACGAGCGCAGGCGCCCGGCGAGGGCCTCGGCCTTCTTCGCGACGTCGGTCGCGATCGCGCGGAGGCCGTCAGGGCCGTGGTAGACGGCGTACATCGAGGCCATGACGGCCAGCAGCACCTGCGACGTGCAGATGTTGGAGGTCGCCTTCTCGCGGCGGATGTGCTGCTCGCGCGTCTGCAGCGCGAGCCGGTAGGCAGGATGCCCGGCGGCGTCCTGCGAGACGCCCACGAGACGGCCGGGAAGCTGACGCTCGAGCCCCTGTCGGACGGCCATGTAGCCGGCGTGCGGCCCGCCGAAGCCCAGCGGCACCCCGAAGCGCTGCGTCGTGCCCACGGCGACATCGGCGCCGAGCGAGCCCGGGGAGCGCAGCAGCGTGAGCGCCAGGATGTCGGCGGCCACGACGACCAGCGCCCCGGCGACGTGCGCGGCATCCACGACCCCCGACGGGTCCCAGACGCGGCCCGAGGCGCCGGGGTACTGCACGAGCACGCCGAAGTGCTCGTCCGGCAGCGCCGCGCCGTTCGCGAGGTCGAGCACGACGAGCTCGATGCCGACGGCGGCTGCGCGGTGCGCGAGCAGGGCACGCGTCTGGGGCAGCGCGTCCGCGTCGACGACGAACACGTTCGACGCCGACTTCGAGCCGCGGCGGGCCACCAGCATCCCTTCGACGGCGGCCGTCGCCTCGTCGAGCATCGACGCGTTGGCGGTGGCGAGACCCGTGAGATCGGTCACCATCGTCTGGAAGTTGATGAGCGCCTCGAGGCGTCCCTGCGAGATCTCGGGCTGGTACGGGGTGTACGCCGTGTACCAGGACGGGTTCTCGAGCACGTTGCGGGCGATCACCGAGGGCGTGAACGTGTCGGCGTAGCCCAGGCCGATCATGGGCCGAGCCGTGCGGTTCTGGGCCGCAAGCGCTCTCAGCTCCCCGAGGGCCTCCGCCTCGGTGGCCGCCGGCCGGATGTCGCTCGTGGTGCGGGGCTTCGCGTGGATGGATGCCGGCACTGCCGCCTCGACGAGCGCATCGACGCTGTCGTAGCCCAGCGCGTCGAGCATCGTGCGCTGTGCGGCGGCATCCGTCCCGATGTGACGGTCGGCGAACAGACCCGTCATTCGGCGCCGCCCGTGAGCGAGATGTACGCGTCGCGGTCGAGGAGGCCCTCGATCGCGGCCGGGTCGACCGTGATCTTCACGAGCCAGCCGGCCCCGAACGGGTCGGCGTTCACCAGCGACGGGTCGTCGACGACGGCGTCGTTGACCTCGACGACCTCACCCGTCAGGGGGGCGTAGAGCTCGCCGACCGACTTCGTCGACTCGATCTCGCCGACGACGGTCGCCGCCGTGACCGCGCTGCCCACGGCGGGCAGCTCGACGAACACGACGTCGCCGAGCTTGTCGGCGGCGTACTCGGTGATGCCGACGGTCGCGACGTCGCCGTCCAGGGCGACCCATTCGTGCTCGGCGGTGTACTTGAGGGCGGTGAGGTCGGTCATGGGTTCCTCCGGTAGGCGGGTCGGTGGCTCAGCGGGCGCGCTGATAGAACGGGAGAGCGGTCACGGTCGCGGGGATGCGGGTCCCACGCACGTCGATGGACAGGGGCGTGCCGACGGCGGCCGAAGCGGGCGCGACGAACGCCATGGCGATCGGATGCCCGAGCGTCGGGCTCAGCGCGCCGCTCGTGATCTCGCCGACGGGCTCGCCGGCCTCGTTCAGCACGGCGTAGCCGGCGCGGCCGGCGCGCTTGCCCTCGGCGACGATGCCGACGAGGACGGGCGCGTCGGGGGCGACGACGGCCGCCAGCGCCGCCTTGCCGACGAAACCGGGCTTGTCGACGGCGACGACGCGGCCGAGACCCGCCTGCGCGGGCACGATGTCGAGCGACAGCTCGTGGCCGTACAGCGGCATCCCGGCCTCCAGGCGGAGGGTGTCGCGCGCGGCGAGCCCCGCGGGCACGAGGCCGAGCGGTGCGCCTGCGGCGAGCAGGGCATCCCACAGCGCGGGGGCGGACTCGTTGCGCACGAGCAGCTCGAAGCCGTCCTCGCCGGTGTAGCCGGTGCGGGCGACGAACAGCGGCGCGCCGTCGAAGGTGCCGTCCGACCACGCGTAATAGCCGAGCTCGGCGAACGAGGGCTGCACGTCGGCGATGCCGGAGGTCGCCTCCACGACCGCCCTCGCGACCGGACCCTGGACTGCGATCAGCGAGAACGCGTCGGTGCTGTCGACCACCTCGGTGTCGAACCCTGCCAGGCGCTCCGTGAGCGCCGCGGCGACGGCATCCCGGTTCCCGGCGTTCGCGATCACCAGGAAGCGCTCGTCGGCCAGGCGGTAGACGATGACGTCGTCGACGATGCCGCCCGACTCCGCGAGGACGAGCGAGTACTTCGCCTTGCCGACGCGCATCGGCGAGATCGCGCCCGCGAGGGCGTAGTCGAGGAAGGCGCCCGCGTCCGGCCCGCTGACCTCGAACTCTGCCATGTGCGAGATGTCGAACAGGCCCGCGGTCGTGCGCACCGCGTGATGCTCCGCAAGGTCCGACGTGTAGCGCACCGGCATGAGCCAGCCGCCGAAGTCGGTGAACGAGGCGCCGAGCGCCTCATGGCGATCGTGCAGGGCAGTCGTGCGGAGTTCGGTCATCGAGTTCTCCCGGTCGTGGGCGGGCAGGCGTCTGA
>NZ_JBQCIP010000204.1:0-5072 GCF_051953575.1 Microbacterium sp. | reverse complement strand
CGCCATCTTGGTGCGGATGCGGCGGCGGTCGAGCTCGATCTTCGTCTCACCCGGACCGCGCGAGCCCATGCCGGCGCCGCCGGCGCCGACCTGGCCACCGGCCTGCCGGCTCATCGACTCGCCCCAGCCGCGCAGGCGCGGCAGCAGGTATTCGAGCTGCGCGAGCTCCACCTGCGCCTTGCCCTCGCGGCTCTTGGCGTGCTGGCTGAAGATGTCGAGGATGACGGTCGTGCGGTCGATCACCTTGACCTTCACGACATCCTCGAGCGCGCGGCGCTGGCTGGGGGCCAGCTCGGTGTCTGCGATGACCGTGTCGGCGCCGACGGCCGCGACGATGTCGCGCAGCTCCTCGGCCTTGCCGCGGCCGATGTACGTCGCCGGGTCCGGGTGCGGACGCCGCTGCAGCACGGCGTCGAGCACGACCGCACCGGCGGTCTCGGCGAGCGCGGCGAGCTCGCGCAGGGAGTTCTCGGCCTCTTCGGCCTGCCCCTGCGGGTGCACGCCGACGAGGACGACGTTCTCCAGCCTCAGCTGGCGATACTCGACCTCGGTGACGTCCTCGAGCTCAGTGGAGAGCCCGGGCACGCGGCGCAGCGCGGCGCGCTCCTCGCGGTCCCACTGCTCGCCGTCGCTGTCGGGGCGTCCGATCGTGGCCTCGTCCTGCAGCGCCTGGGCGGCACCGAAGACGTGCACCCCGGACCGCGCGTCGGCGCGCGACAGCACCCGATCCACCGGGTCCACCGGCGTCTCGTCGGTGCTGCGGGGTGTGGTCGTGTCGGTCATGTGTTCCTTACGTCGGTTGGTGGAGCCTTTTCGACCGTGACCGGCCGGTTGAGGCATCCGTGAATTCTAGTCCTGCGCTGTGGGCATGCGGGTTGGTCCTCCGCTAGGCTCGTCAGCCATGGGCGGCGATCACTACTTCAGTGCAACCCCCGCCAGTCCCGAGAACCTTCGGCGCGTCCGCGTCCGTCTTGCAGGCCGTGACCTCGACGTCACCACCGCGGGCGGCGTCTTCAGCCCCGACCATGTCGACTCGGGCACCGCCGTGCTGCTGGCGAACACACCGCCGCCGCCGGCCGGGGGCGACTTTCTCGATCTGGGCTGCGGCTGGGGTCCCATCGCGCTGAGCCTTGCCCTGGACGCACCGCACGCGACCGTGTGGGCGGTCGACGTCAACGAGCGCGCCCTCGACCTCGTGCGTCGCAACGCCGAGGCCCTCGGGCTCTCCAACATCAACGCCTCGCTGCCCGACGATGTTCCCGACGACGTGGTGTTCCGCACGATCCGCTCGAACCCGCCGATCCGCGTCGGCAAGAACGAGCTGCACGGACTGCTCGAACGCTGGATCCCCCGGCTGGACGAGCGATCGGATGCCTGGCTCGTGGTGCAGCGCAACCTCGGGTCCGACTCCCTCCAGCGCTGGCTGGCCGCGACGTTCGCGCACGGCTACAGCGTGCATCGGTCCGCGACGGCGCGCGGCTTCCGCGTGCTGAAGGTGCGACGTCACGGATCCCCGCCCACTGAGGACATCCCCATCATCGACTGATCCGAGGAGCCGCACGTGTCGGAAGCCCGCCGCGTCCCCATCGAACCGCAGCGCGTCGATGCGCCCCTCACCCGCTCGGCGGTGTTCCTGGTGCTCACGGTGCGCGACACGCCCGAAGCCGCCGCCACCGTGCGCGGCGTGCTCGGCGATCTCGCAGACGTCACCAAGAACGTCGCGTTCCGCGATCTCGCGGCGTCGCTCTCGTGCACCGTCGGGGTCGGGGCAGCGCTCTGGCCCCGGGTGTTCGGCGCCGACCTCCCCCGCGAACTGCACGAGTTCCGCACCATCCAGGGCGCTGCGCACACCGCGATCAGCACACCGGGCGACCTGCTGTTCCACATTCGCGCGGACCGCCGCGACCTGTGCTTCGAGCTGGAGCGCCAGCTCGTCGATCTGCTCGGAGACGCCGTCGACGTCGCCGACGAGACGGAGGGCTTCCGCTACTTCGACGCGCGTGACCTGCTGGGATTCGTCGACGGCACGGCCAATCCCGTGGGCGACTCGCTCCCGGAGGCGACGCTCGTCGGTCACGAGGATCCGGCTTTCGCCGGCGGCAGCTACGTGGTCGTGCAGAAGTACGTGCATCCGCTCGAGGCGTGGCGCACCCTCACCACCGAGCAGCAGGAGGCGGTGATGGGCCGCACGAAGCCCGACAGCATCGAACTCGACGATGCCGGCCCCGCCGAGCAGAAGTCGCACAAGACGCTCGCCACCATCGTGGACGAGTCCGGCGACGAGCACGACATCCTCCGCGACAACATGCCCTTCGGCGCCCCCGCGCACGGCGAGTTCGGAACTTATTTCATCGGCTACGCGCGGCGCCTGTGGGTGATCGAACGGATGCTGGAGCGCATGTTCATCGGCGACCCGCCCGGCCTCCACGACCGGCTGCTGGACTTCTCGACGCCACAGACCGGCTCCGCCTTCTTCGCGCCGTCCGCGACGCTGCTGGAGTCCCTGGCGGACTGACCGCAGGGTTCACGCCGACACCGCGGCGGGCGGCTCAGGCGAGCGTGACCTCGCCCGTGTACACCAGGGTCGCCGGCCCCGACAGCAGCACGTGACGCTCGCCGCCGACCTCCGGCATCCGCACCCCCAGCGTCCCGCCCGGAACATCGACGACCCAGCGGTCCGGGGCCGCGGGACCCGCCCAGTGACGCACCGCGAGCGCGGCCGCCGCGACGCCGGTGCCGCAGCTCAGCGTCTCGCCCACCCCGCGCTCGAACACGCGCATGCGGATCGAGCCGACGCCCTCGTGCACCAGCGGGTCGCTCGGCACGACGAACTCGATGTTGGCGCCGTGCGGCGGCTCGGGGCTGAGCAGCGGCTGCACGGCCAGGTCGAGCGCTTCGAGCTCGGCCTCGTCGGGCAGGGCCACGACCACGTGCGGGTTGCCGACGTCGATCCCCACGCCGGGCCGCGGAGCACCGCCGCCGCGCGTGCGCACGAGCACCTCGGATTCGTCGACGCGCCAGGCGCCGAGGTCCACCTCGTAGCCGCGTTCGTTGCGGGTGACCGTCTTCACTCCCGCGCGCGTGCCGACCGCGAGGGGGCCCGCATCCACATCAGCCCAGCCGACATCGACGAGGTAGCGCACGAAGACGCGCACGCCGTTGCCGCACATCTCGGCCTTCGAGCCATCGGCATTGCGGTAGTCCATGAACCACTCCGCGCCGGACGCCGCGGCCTCCGCGCCCTCGTCGATCGCCGCCGAGCGGACCACGCGCAGGATGCCGTCGCCGCCGATGCCGAACCGCCGGTCGCACAGCACGGCGACCTGGTCGTCGGTGAGGTCGAGCGCGCCGTCGGGATCGGGGACGATCACGAAGTCGTTGCCGGTGCCGTGGCCCTTGGTGAACGCGATCGTCTGCGGCATCGTCCCAGTCTACGGGCGGCCCCGCGCCGCGGGATCAGTCCGCGATCAAACGCTTGCCGGTCGCCCAGACGTCGAACGGCTCATAGCCGAGCTCGTCGTAGAAGCCGCGGGCGATGCCGTTGTCGGGACGCACCATGAGCTGCACCTTGGGGCATCCCATCTCGAGCAGCAGCTCCTCGGCGCGCTCGACCAGCTGCCGGCCGATGCCCTGGCCGCGGCGGTGCGGGTCGCTCGCGAGGTAGTAGAGCCAGCCGCGGTGACCGTCGTAGCCGGCCATCACCGAGCCCACGACAGCGCCGGCGTCGACGGCGACGAGGAAGAGCTCCGGCTGCACGCGGAGCTTGCGGTTGATGTCCTGGTAGGGGTTGTTCCAGGGTCGCGTCAGCCCGGCGGCCTGCCAGAGCGACACGACCGCCTCGGTGTCGGCGAGTTCGAAGGGACGGATCTCGGGGGTCATGCGTCCGAGTCTGCCAGGGTGGCGGCATCCGCCCCCGACGCCACCCAGTGCGCGCCGTCGTACCGCTTGAACCACGACACCTGACGGCGCGCGTACCGGCGGGTGAGCGCCTGGGTCTCGGCGATCGCCTCGGCCTCGGTGAGGTCGCCGGCGAGCTGGGAGAGCGCCTGCGCGTAGCCGATGGCACGGCGCGCGGTCACCCCGTCCTCGAGCCCGCGTTCCCGCAGTGCGCGCACCTCGTCGAGGAGCCCGTCGCGCCACATGCCCTCGACGCGGGCATCGAGCCTCGTCACGAGCTCGTCGCGCGGCACCCCGACCGCGATGATGCGGGTGTCGGCGTGCCACAGCACCGGAGCCTCCGGCAGGGCCGCACCGTGCGTCCGCTCCCCCAGTTCCAGCACCTCCAGCGCCCGGACGATCCGCCTGCCGTTGCGCGGATCGACCTTCTCGGCGGTGGCCGGGTCGAGCGCGCGCAGGCGTGCGAACAGGGCGCCGGGCCCGGTCGCGTCCAGCTCGGCCTCCAGACGCGCGCGCACCGCCTCGTCGCGCGGCGGGAAGCGGAAGTCGAACAGCACGCTCGACACGTACAGCCCCGAGCCGCCGACGAGGATCGCATCCGCTCCGCGTGAATGGATGCCCCGCACGGCCGCGCGGGCGGCATCCTGATACCAGGCCACCGCCGCATCGTCGGTGACCTCGAGCGCGTCGAAGAGGTGGTGAGGGATGCCGCGCCGCTCCTCGACCGGAAGCTTCGCCGTCCCGATGTCCATGCCTCGGTACAGCTGCATGGCGTCGGCGTTCACGATCTCGGCCGCACGTCCGCGCGCGGCCAGAGCTTCGGCGAGGTCGAGCGACAGGGCGGTCTTGCCGGTGCCGGTGGCGCCGACGACCGCCCAGATGTGCCGCGCGGACGTGCGGGGCCCGCTCACCGCGGGGTCGGGCGTGGTGGCGTCAGACACCGACGCGCAGCGTGGGAAGCCCGAGCGACACCGCGCGCGGTGCTCCCGGCTCTCCGGCCGGTGCGGGGATCGCGCACGATTCGGCCTGCGCGCGATCCCAGGCGTCACCGGAGCGGGTGCGACGGATGCGCAGCGGCGCTCCGTCGGCGGAGTCCGCGAGAAGGTGGAACGGCGCCGCGTGCGTCACGACGACCGAGACGACGTCGCCGGGGCGAGGCGTCTCGGAGCCCTCGG
>NZ_JBQCIP010000203.1:0-2606 GCF_051953575.1 Microbacterium sp. | reverse complement strand
GTGATGCCGCGCTCCTGCTCCTGCTCCATCCAGTCGGTGGTGGCAGCGCCGTCGTGCGTCTCGCCGATCTTGTGGTTGACGCCCGTGTAGAAGAGGATGCGCTCGGTCGTCGTCGTCTTGCCGGCATCGATGTGCGCCATGATGCCGATGTTGCGGACCTTGGTGAGGTCGGTGAGCACTTCTTGTGCCACGGGGTGTCCTTACGTATGGAGTGGGATGTCGCGGGGATGCCGGCCGAGGGGTTCTCCCTCGGCCGGCAACCGAGAGCTGATTACCAGCGGTAGTGCGCGAAGGCGCGGTTCGACTCGGCCATCTTGTGGGTGTCCTCGCGGCGCTTGACCGCGGCACCGAGGCCGTTCGAGGCATCCAGGATCTCGTTCTGGAGGCGCTCGGTCATCGTCTTCTCACGACGACCCTTCGCGTAGCTCACGAGCCAGCGGAGAGCGAGCGTGTTGGCGCGGTGAGGCTTGACCTCGACCGGCACCTGGTAGGTCGAGCCGCCGACGCGGCGGCTCTTGACCTCGAGCGTGGGGCGCACGTTGTCGAGCGCCTTCTTGAGCGTGGCGACGGCGTCCTGGCCGTTCTTCGCCTCGACGCCCTGGAGGGCGCCGTAGACGATCGACTCGGCGAGCGACTTCTTGCCGTCGACGAGGATCTTGTTCACCAGCTGGCTGACGATCGGGGCGCCGTAGACCGGGTCGTTGGCGACGGGACGCTTGGGGGCGGGACCCTTACGAGGCATCTGACTCAGCCCTTCTTCGCGCCGTAGCGGCTGCGAGCCTGCTTACGGTTCTTGACAGCCTGGGTGTCGAGCGCACCCCGGACGATCTTGTAGCGGACACCCGGAAGGTCCTTCACACGGCCGCCACGGACCAGCACGAGCGAGTGCTCCTGCAGGTTGTGACCCTCACCGGGGATGTACGCGGTGACCTCGGTGCCGTTGCGGAGCTTGACACGGGCGACCTTGCGCATCGCCGAGTTCGGCTTCTTGGGCGTGGTCGTGTACACGCGGGTGCAGACGCCCGCCTGCTGGGGGTTCGCCTTCAGTGCCGGCGCCTTGGTCTTCGAGACCTTGGGCGAGCGACCCTTGCGAACCAACTGCTGAATAGTTGGCACGTTCTCTCCTTGTTGTGCTGCACGGTGACAGCGTCGTGGTTTCACCACAAACCCACCGGCGCGACAGGAACCTGCCGTGCGTTCGTTGATGGATATGCCGTGGGGGTGGCCTGTTCGCAGGCCGTTCCCGGAATGCGGCGCCCGCCCGGCCGCCGACACGCCGAGGCACGTCGGACGGCGCGCGTGAGCGCACACCCGCTCTATGATACGTGGGTTTCGGGGGTCGGGCAA
Source organism: Microbacterium sp. (assembly GCF_051953575.1). GTDB lineage: Bacteria > Actinomycetota > Actinomycetes > Actinomycetales > Microbacteriaceae > Microbacterium. The sequence goes on along the minus strand of NZ_JBQCIP010000203.1, from coordinate 1,259 downwards.
ACGCGGACCGGATGCCGGCGCCCCGGCACCCTCCGCGGCTTCGTTTCCGCGATCCGGGTCACGCCTTCGACGGCAGCCGGCGCATCGTGCTGGTGGAGCGGCACGCGGATCCAGCGGCTCGAGTCGTACTCGATGTCGACGAACGTCAGGAAGCGTCGCCCGCCCACACGACGGGAGGGTTCTTGCGGCGCAGGCGTGCGGCATCCTGCGCGCGGATGATGCCCTGCTCCTCCAGGAAGCGGAGCGTGAGCCCGTACGACTTGTCGCCGTCGTTCCGCTCGGCGCGCGTGAGCTGACGCGGGACGTCCGCCCACCACTCGGCGACGGGGTCGCCTGCTGCAGCCGGATCGACACCGCCCGCCGCCGCCACCTCGGCCCAGTACCGTTTCTCGACGCCCTTCGCGCGGACCCACAGGACGATGACGCCGACGATCGACAGGACGAGCAGGACGGTGCCGAGGATGGGGAGGAACGGCTCCCACATGTCGACCTCGTCCCAGTTGAAGAGGATGTACACGAGGGCGAGGATCCAGATGACCGCGAACACGATGAAGATGCGCGAGCCCTTGACGCGGGGGTTCAGGTACTTCGACGTGAGCTGCCTGCGGCTGAGCACCGCGAAGCACACCAGCGACGCGACCGCCCAGATCCCGACCCACAGTGCACCCTGGTCGACGTCGACGGCGGGCCGCCCGTTGCGTGGCGAGGGCAGCACCATCGCCGGGGCGAAGAGGCCGAACAGGATCGCGAAGACCACGAGGGTGACGTGGCCGGGCGAGGTGTCCGCGGGGCGCGGCGGCAGCTCCGCCCGCTTCGCGGCGGCGGCGAGGCCCGGCTGCAGACGAGGAACGACGGCCAGCAGCGACTGTCGGGAGGCGTCGACGACCGCATCCAGCCGCCTCGACCTCGTGAGGTCGCTCGACCGCCGGTCGATCTCGGCGCGCACGGTCGATTCCAGATCTGGCATGGAGGCCCTTCGTAACCGGCGAACGGATGGGAGTCGAGGAACGGCAGGTAGGTCGGAGAGCGTACCCGAGGTTGAAGACGCAGGGATGCCGGCGGCCGAAGCCGCCGGCATCCCCTTCGAGAACCCGTCAGTTGCCGGCGAGAGCCTGGTCGGTGTCCTTGATCGCCTGCATCATCTTGCGCAGCGACTCACCCATGTCGGAGATGCCCTCGATGGCCTTCTCCAGACCCGTGGTCAGCTCGTTGTACCCCTCACCGAACTTGCCCGACGCGTGCTGCGTCTTGAAGTCGTC
>NZ_JBQCIP010000202.1:0-4669 GCF_051953575.1 Microbacterium sp. | reverse complement strand
GTACGGATCCTGATCGTTGACAGTCACAGATGACCTTTCGTCGTCTGGCAGATCGTGCCAGGGAATCGCTACCGGAGCGGGGCGGGCTTTGTCTGCCCGGCACAACGCACCACCTGCCAGCCTAGCGAGTTCGAGAGCGCGGGGACGCACCTCGTAGACTGACCCCGAGGGCCTTTAGCTCAGCTGGTAGAGCGCCACGTTTACACCGTGGATGTCGTCGGTTCGATCCCGGCAGGGCCCACACCGCTTCGATCGATGGATGCCGCTCACCCGCGCTCCTCGCCGCCTTCCCGTTCGTGCGACACGACATGGGGGAGTGCGAACTCCTGGTAGCCGGGCTGCCCGATGCGGGAGTGCCGGTGCGAGTAGGTGAAGTAGATCACGAACCCGATCACGAGCCACACCAGGAAGCGGAGCCACGTCTCGACCGTCAGGTTGAGCATGAGGTAGACGCAGATGGCCGCAGAGAGTCCCGGCAGCCAGGGGTTGAGCGGCACCCGGAAGCTGCGATGCAGATCGGGTCGCTTGCGCCGGAGCACGATCACGCCGACCGAGACGAGCACGAAGGCCGACAGCGTGCCGATGTTGACCATCTCTTCCAGAAGGCCGACCGGGGTGAACCCGGCGACGACCGCGACGATGACGGTCACGATGATCGAGATGACCCACGGCGTGCGCCACCGGGGGTGGACCTTCGCCAGCCCGAGGGGCAGCAGGGCATCCCGCGACATCGCGAAGATGATGCGGGTCGCGCCGATGAGCAGCGTCAGCACGACCGTTGTGAGGCCTGCGACGGCGCCCGCCGAGATGAGCGTGGCCATCCACGTCGCACCGTGGAAGGCGAAGGCGTTCGCGAGGGCGGCGGCCGGATCCAGATCCTGGTAGGGCACCATGCCGGTGACCACGAGCGCCACCGCGCAGTACAGCAGCGTGCAGATCACCAGCGAGGCGATGATGCCGATGGGCAGATCGCGCTGCGGGTTGCGGGTCTCTTCCGCCGTCGTCGCCACGACGTCGAATCCGATGTAGGCGAAGAAGACGAGGGCTGCCCCGGCGAAGATGCCGCCGACGCCGAATGCCGTCGGTTCGATGCCGGAGAAGAACTGCAGGAGCGGCTGGCTGAGGCCGGTCGCGGCATCGCGGGGCGCCGGGTCGGGGATGAACGGCGCCCAGTTCGCGGGGTTCACGAACAGCAGCCCGGCGACGATCACGAACAGCACGATGAAGAGCTTCACTGCCACGAGCACGAGGTTGACCCGCAACGACTCCTTGATGCCGAACGTCATCAGTCCGCCGAGCACCACCACGAGGAGGATCGCCATGAGGTCGACGGTGCCGCCGTAGCCGATCTCGGCGGGGATCGGGATGCCGAGCTGCGCGAGCAGCGTGCCGAGGTAGGCGCTCCATCCCTGGGCCACGACGCTCGCTCCGAGGAACATCTCCAGGATCAGATCCCAGCCGATGATCCAGGCGAACAGCTCGCCCAGCGACGAGTACGAGAACGTGTACGCCGATCCCGACACGGGCACGGTCGAGGCGAACTCCGCGTAGCAGAGCGCGGCCAGCGTGCACGCGATCGCGGCGACCACGAAGCTGATCACGATCGCCGGTCCCGCCACCTCGTGCGCGGCGCGCCCGGTGAGCGTGAAGATGCCCGCTCCGATCACCACGCCGATGCCGAACACGGTGAGGTCAAGGGCCGTCAGGGACTTCTTGAGCCGGAACTCGGGTTCGTCGGTGTCGGCGATCGACTGCTCGACGGACTTCGTACGCAGAACACCCATCGTTCGTGCCTTTCGTCGTCGGAAGGACCGGTCGTCGAATGCTAGTCCTCGCCGTACTCGCCGTCGACGCCCCACGGTAGGTTTGTTCCGTGAACGCCAGCCACGCAGACCAGCGCCGCCTCGTCGAGGTCGCCCAGCTCGACGCCCGCATCCGACAGGCCGACAACGCGCGCAAGAACCCGCCGCAGGCCGCGCGCGTGCAGGAGCTGCTGGGGCGTCGGCAGGAGCTCTCGCAGGAGCTCTCGGTGCGGCTCGGGGCGCGTGACGACATCCGCACCGAACTCTCGCGCATCGAGTCCGACGTCGCCGTGGTCGATGCCCGCGCGGCGCGTGACAGCCAGCGCCTGGCGGCCTCCACGAACCCGAAAGAGGCGCAGAGTCTCGAGAGCGAGCTGGCGTCGCTCGCGCGTCGCAAGGACGACCTCGAAGACGCCGAGCTCGCCGTCATGGAGCGGCTCGAGGCTGCAGACGCGGCCGTCGCCGAGCAGGAGGCGCTCATCGCGGCGACGAACGCCGAGGGCGCCGAGCTCAGCGCCGACGGCAAACGGGCCGTCGCCGAGGCCACCGCCGCCTTCGAGGCGGCCCAGCGCGACCGCGCCGCCCTCGCCACGACCGTTCCGGCCGACCTCCTCGCGCTGTACGAGCGCCTCGCGACCCGCAGCGCCGGTGCGGCCTTCCTTCGGGCGCGCACCTGCGAAGGGTGCCACATGGTGCTCTCCGGCACCGATCTGCAGGTGCTGCGCCAAGCGGCCGACGACGACGTCGTCACCTGCCCGGAATGCGGCTGCATCCTCGTCATCGACGTGGACTCGGGCCTGTGAGCCGTTCCCCGCGCCCCGGCCGTGGACCCGTCTGAGGCACCCGCCTGGATCGTGCTGGGCCGCGGCGCGCACGGGGCGACCGCGCTGCTGCTCGATGCGGAGGCATCCGCGTCCCGGCGCCTCGACGTCGACGACCGAGACCTCGCTGCGTGGGTCGCGGGCATCGAGAACGAGCATGCTCCCCGGTGGGTCTGGAACGACACCGCTCGCTGGTACCCGCCGCTTCTCGCCGCGGGCGTGAGGGTCGCACGCTGCCACGACCTTCGCCTGTGCCACGCGATCCTGCGCGATTCGGCCCTCGTCGCCCCCGATGATCCGCTCCGGCGGTCGAGCGGATGGGATGCCGCACCCCACGTCGCCGATGACACGGCCCCCGCCCTGTTCGAACTCGACGGGGCCGCGACGCGCCCGGGCCTGCCCGAAGACGTGGACGACGCTCACGGCGAGTTCGCGCGTCAGCGAGCTGCCATCGCGGGCGCGCGCGACCCTGGCCGGCTGCGCCTGCTGACGGCGGCGGAATCCGCCGGTGCCCTGGTCGCCGCCGAGCTGCGCGCCGCCGGCCTGCCGTGGGATGCGGCGGAGCACGACCGGATCCTCGTCGAGACTCTCGGCGAGCGTCCACTGGCGGGCGGTCAGCCGGCGCTTCTGGCGGCGGCCGCCGCGCGCGTGCGGGAGGCGCTCGGCGATCCGGCCGCGAGCCTGGACTCGCAGCCCAAGCTTCTGCGCTCGCTCCACCGCGTCGGCGTGCTGGTGGACTCGACGAGCCGATGGGAACTGGCCGAGCAGCGGCATCCCGTCATCGAACCGCTCCTCGAGTACAAGAAGCTGTCGCGCCTGCTGTCGGCCAACGGCTGGTCGTGGCTTGCGGAATGGGTCTCGGACGGGCGCTTCCGGCCGGTGTACATCCCTGGCGGGGTCGTCACCGGCCGCTGGGCCTCTTCGGGCGGCGGCGCTCTGCAGCTGCCGCGTCAGCTGCGCGAGGCGGTGCGCGCCGACCCGGGCTGGCGGCTCATCATCGCCGACGTCGCCCAGCTCGAGCCGCGTGTGCTGGCGGCGATGTCGGGCGACACCGCCCTCGCCGCAGCGGCGCGCGGTCGCGACCTCTACGCGGGTGTCGTCGAGAGCGGAGCCGTCGCTTCGCGGCAAGAGGCGAAGATCGCCATCCTCGGCGCGATGTACGGCGCGACGACAGGGGAGTCCGGACGGCTGGTGCCGCGTCTGCGGCGAGCGTATCCCCGGGCGATGGGGCTTGTGGACGAGGCCGCCCGCACCGGCGAGGACGGCGGCGTCGTCTCGACGTGGCTCGGCCGCAGCTCGCCCCCGCCGTCGTCGGACTGGGCGGCACTGCAGTCACGGGCCACCGAGGCCGAGGCATCCGGAGCGGACGAGACGCGCGCCAAGCGCTGGGCGCGCGACCGAGGACGCTTCACCCGCAACTTCGTCGTGCAGGGCACCGCGGCAGAGTGGGCTCTCGCATGGCTCGCTGATCTGCGCACACGCCTGGCGGCGATGGCGCCCGTCGACCCCGACAGGTCGGCGCCGCGGTCGGGCCCCGTGTTCGCACGCCGGCCGCACCTCGCGTTCTTCCTGCATGACGAGGTCATCGTGCACACGCCCGAGGAGCATGCGGACGCCGCCGCCCAGGCGGTCGTCGACGCTGCCGACGCGGCGGGGCGCCTGCTGTTCGGCGGTTTTCCGCTCGACTTCCGGCTCGACGTGCGCATCGCCCACACCGCGATGAAGGACTGACGCGGCGAGGTCTCCCAGCGCACCCCGATAGACTCACGGATGCGAATGGGTCGGCTGGACGGTCGCGTCGCGGGTCTCCCGCGCCGAGGAACGTCCGGGCTCCACAGGGCAGGGCGGTGGGTAACACCCACCCGGAGCGATCCGCGAGACAGTGCCACAGAGAGCAGACCGCCCCGGCTTCGGCCGGGGTAAGGGTGAAAGGGCGGTGTAAGAGACCACCGGGGTCGTGGTGACACGACCCGCACGGCAAACCTCGCCCGGAGCAAGGCCAGACAGGGGATGTTGACGCGGCCCGCCGAGTCCCCGGGTAGGCCG
>NZ_JBQCIP010000201.1:0-7628 GCF_051953575.1 Microbacterium sp. | reverse complement strand
GTGTCGTCCCAGAAGACGCGCGGGTCGCGCCAGTCGGCCACGCCGGGGTTGTCCATGATCGGGTTGCCCTCGTACGCGTCGAAGCGGTAGCCGCCGTCGTGCGAGACGAACAGGGACTGCCGCTGCACGCCGTCCGTCTGCTGCGTGACGATGGCGATGACGGCGCCGTCGCCTAAGCCGGCCGTGCCGTGCTCGTCGACGACCGCGGTTCCGGTCCAGATGTCGCCCAGTCCGTTCGCGTACTTGTCGATGGCGATGCCCTGGTCGGTCCAGTGCACGAGGTCGGGCGAGGTCGCGTGGTACCACGCCGTGCCGTTGCCGTCGGGATGGTCGGCGTTGTACAGGTAGTAGAAGTGCCACAGCCCGTCGAGGAAGAACGGCTTCTGCGGGTCGTTCATCCAAGCCCGCTCTGGTGTGAGGTGCACGGCGGGGCGGTCTGCGGACCAGTCCTCGGGGCGCTGGAACGGGTCGGCGGACGGCGAGGCCTTCGGCGCCGGCTCGCCCGCGCGCGGCCACAGCACGACGGCGCACGCCGTCGCCACCAGGGCGGCGGCGATCACGACGGCGGCGATGATCCGGCCGCGGCGACGAGTCCTCTGTCGCGGGGCGGGGTTCGTCATCGGGTCCTTCCGGTCGGAGACGGTGAGGTGGATGCCTCGGCCGGGGCGGGCCGAGGCATCCACTTCTCGTCAGCGGGCAGGTCAGCGCAGCGGCTTCACCTGTCCGCCGGGGGTGATGTTGACGTTCGCCGGGATGTCGGCCCAGCCGCCGAGCCCGCCGTCGCCGTAGGTGTCGTCGACGCTCGTGGTGGCGCCGTCGATGTCGACCTTCACCGTCGGGGCGAGCGTGCCGCCCCGGACGAAGTCGTCGGACGTGCCGATCGTGTCGATGAACGACTGCACCAGCCCGCCGGGCATCACGTAGTGCGAGTACGCCTGGAACGCGCCGGGGTGCTGGTTGTAGTCGGGGGCGAAGGGCTGGCCCTGCAGGTAGTTCAGGTTCGTCGGGTTGCCGAGTGCGAGCCCCGAGCCGCCGTTGAGCGGCTGGAAGTCGGAGCGGATGCCGTCGCCGACGAAGCCGTAGACGCCCTCGGGTCCGTCGATGCCGGCGCCGAACGTGCTGCGGTGGGTGATCGTGAAGAGATACGCCTTGCCGTCCTTGAAGATGAACTGCGGGCGCTCGGTCTGGTCGGTGACGCAGTTGGCCGACAGGATCGGCGGCAGGAACTCCCACGACGTGAGGTCGTCGTTCTTCGCCTTGGCCAGGCCGATGTTCGCGATCTGGTAGGTGGCGCCGGAGGCGTTCACCTGGTCCACCGTCTCGGCGTAGGGGTCGCCCTCCTGGTAGCCGAGGTCGGCCTCGTTGCAGGTGGCGGCGCCGCGCGTCATGGCGCTGTTGCCCTCGAACACCATGTAGGTCTCGCCCGGGTGCGCGGGGTCCTCGAACGTGAACGGGTCGCGGAAGTTGAAGTACGGGTTCTGCGCACCGGTCTGGTAGTACGTGCCGTCGGCCTGCAGCAGGTCCTGCACCTCGGTGAAGCCGGTGAGCTTCACGCCGTTGCCGGTCGCGTGGATCTTACCGACGCTGAGGGCGATGCGCGGGTCGTACGGCTTGATGTCGTGGCCCTGCGCGTCGCGGTAGAACGCGACGTCGGTGAAGAAGAGCTTGATCTCGCCGCCCTTGAACACGCGCGCCGAGCCCGACCACTGGGTCTGGTGGCTGTACGACTGGTCGTCGAAGATCTTGCCGGTCACGCCCTCGGGGAAGACGAGGCCGCCGTACGTCCAGCCGCCGTTCTCGGGACGCTGGTCGGCGGGGATGCCGGCGGGGCGGAAGAAGTAGCCGATCTTGGCGTAGACGTGGCGGTCGTCGAAGCCGAGGCTGCGGTCGGCGACGAGCGAGAAGATGACCTCCTGGCCGTTGATCGAGTACTGGTTGCCGTGCTCGTCGGTCAGGGGCCAGGTGTCCCACACCCAGACCTGGTCGTTCGACATGTCGGGGAAGTCCTGCGGCACCTCGGGCATGGTGAGCGATGCCGGCATGGAGTTCTCGCGCGAGCCCGCTGCCGGGTCGGACAGGCGCTTGAGCTGGCGGGCGTCGGCGCGGGTCCACTTGGCGGTGAAGTCGTCCTCGGGGGCGTACGCCTGCTGCGTGTGAACGGTCGGCTTCGGACCATCCTGCAGGTCGGGCAGCGCGCCGGCGGTGGGGACGCCGGGTACGGCTGCGGCGGGAAGGCCGATGAGGACGGATGCCGCGACGGCGGCCGCCGTGACACCGCCGGCGAGGAGCCGCCGGAGGCGCTTCGGGGGAGTGTTCATTTCTGTGCTCCTTGGGGGTAGGAGCTATGCAAATCGATTTGCACAGCTCGTCCATAGTCACATGGAGTACCCCTTCGGCGCCGCCCCGGGTTCTGTCGGTGGGGGAGGAAAGAACTCGCACTTGACGGACCCGCGTTCCGCAGTTCATAATCATCGCGGCACGATAAATCGATTTAGCACAAGGGAGTGTCACAGATGGCGAGGGCGCGCATCTCGGACGTGGCGGCGGCAGCCGGCGTCTCGGTGACCACGGTGTCGCTCGTCATGAACGACGTCGAGGCGCGCATCTCGGAAGAGACGCGGCGGCGCGTGCGTGACGCCGCGCGGGCCGTGGGCTACGCGCCGAGCTCGGTCGCACGAGGCCTTCGCACCCAGCAGACGCGGACCGTCGGTCTCATCTCGGACCAGATCGCCACGACGCCCTTCGCCGGACGGATGCTCGCCGGCGCACAGGACGCGGCCCGTGAGAACGGGCACCTGGTCTACCTGCTCGACACCGGCGGCGACACCGAGATCGAGAGCGAGGCCATCCGCGCCCTCTCGGCCCAGCAGGTCGACGCGATGATCTACGCGTGCATGTGGCACCGGGTCGTCGACGCGCCCCAGGGCCTGTTGCCCCAGACGGTCTTCCTGGACTGCCGTCCGGCGGCGGGCGGGTTCCGCAGCGTGGTGCCCGACGACCGCGCCGGGGGCGCCGCCGCGGTGCGTCAGCTCGTGGACGCGGGTCACCGGCGCATCGCCTACATCGACACCGACGACACCGGCGTCGACGGCCCCATCGCCTCGAGTCTGCGACACGAGGGCTATCTCGAAGTGCTCGCCGCTGCCGGCATCCCCGCGGATCCCGCGCTCCACGTGCGCGCCGAGACGTCCGCACACGGCGGCCGCGCCGCCGCGGATGCGCTCCTCGACCTGCCTGACGACCAGCGGCCCACCGCCGTGTTCTGCTTCAACGACCGCATGGCCGCCGGCGTCTACATCGCCGCGCACCGCCGCGGCCTCGACATCCCGCGCGATCTGTCCGTCGTCGGCTACGACGACCAGCAGCTCATCGCTGCGGAACAGGATCCTCCGCTCACCACCGTCGCCCTGCCCCATTACGCCATGGGGCGCTGGGCGATGGAGGTCGCGCTCGGCGTCCGCGCAGAGGGGGATGAGGACGCCACGCACCTGATGGAGTGTCCCGTCATCCGACGAGACTCCGTGGGCCCGCCGCCGGCGCAAGTCGCCAAACCGAACCGGCGACGGGCTTAACACACCGAGTGGCCGCCGCACGGCGGCCCCCGATCGATGATCCACGCGGGCGTGGATCACCAAGAAAAGGAAACCACAACAATGCGCAGGAGTATCCCGCTCGCCGTCTCGGCCGGGCTCGTCACCGCGGTGGTCCTCACCGGCTGCGGTCAGGCCGGTCAGGGCGACGCCACCACCGAGGACGGCCGCACCAAGCTCACGATGTGGACCCACTCCGCCGGAAACCCGGCAGAGCTCGAGGTCTACGAGCAGATCATCGACGACTTCAACGCGTCGCAGGACGAGTACGAGGTCGTGCACGAGTCCTTCCCGCAGGGCGCCTACAACGACGCGATCGTCGCGGCTGCGGCATCCGATGATCTTCCCTGCCTGCTCGACCTCGACGGGCCGATCATGCCCAACTGGGCATGGGCCGGCTACCTGCAGCCGCTCGACATCTCGACCGACATCACCGACTCGCTGCTGCCGACCGCCGTCGGCAAGTGGGACGACAAGATCTACTCGGCCGGGTACTGGGACGCCGCGCTCGGGATCTTCGCGCGCAAGTCCGTGCTCGAGCAGAACGGCATCCGCATCCCCACCGTCGACGACCCGTGGACGAAGGACGAGTTCTCCGGCATCCTCGCGACCCTCAAGGCCGCCGGCTACGACACCCCCATCGACGTCGGCGCCGAAGACACCGGCGAGTGGTGGCCGTACGCTTACTCCCCGTTCCTGCAGAGCTTCGGCGGCGACCTCATCGACCGCGACACGATGCTGAGCGCGGACGGCGCCCTCAACGGGCCCGAGGCCGTCGCGTGGGGCGAGTGGTTCCAGAGCCTCTTCACGGACGGCTATGCGAACTCCAGCGGCACGGTCGGCAACCAGGAGTTCGTCGACGGCGACGTCGCGCTCAGCTACACCGGCGTGTGGAACGCGCTCGCCTCGGTGGACGCGGTCGGCGACGACCTGCTGATCCTTCCGTCGGTCGACCTGGGCGACGGACCGAAGATCGGTGGCGGATCGTGGCAGTGGGCCATCTCGTCGTCGTGCAACGACGCCGAGGGCGCACGCAAGTACCTCGAGTTCTCGTTCCAGGACAAGTACATCACCGAGTTCGCCGACAAGCAGATCGTGATCCCCGCGACGGACGCGGCCGCACAGGCGTCGAAGTACTTCGGCGACGACGGCGTGCTGCGCCCGTTCGTGGACTTCTCGCAGAAGTTCGCGGTGCTGCGTCCCGAGACCCCCGCCTACGCGGTGATCTCGTCGACGTTCGAGACGGCGGCGAAAGACATCATGAACGGCGCCGACGTCAAGACGACGCTCGACAACGCGGTCACCGAGATCGACACCAACATCGAGTCGAACGACGGCTACGGCTTCCAGTGATCCACCGGCGGCGGGGGCCCGACGGCCCCCGCCGCACGCTGAAAGCCACTCCATGAAAGCAGACCGATGACAGTCACACCTCCGACGGTCGCGGCCGAGACGCCTCGTCGCTCCTTCCGTCGCTTCCGCTCCTCGAAGGGCAGGGAGACGTGGGCGGGCCTGGGCATGATCGCCCCGGCCCTGGTCCTCCTCGTCCTGTTCCTCATCATCCCCGTGATCCTCGCGTTCACCCTGTCGTTCACCAACGCCCGGCTCATCTCGCCCAACCCGCCCCGCTTCGTCGGCTTCGACAACTTCGTCCGCGCGTTCACCGCCGACCCCGTCTTCCTGCAGTCCGCGTGGAACACGTTCCTGTTCGCGCTCGTGGTCGTGCCGGTGCAGGCCGGCCTCGGCCTGGTGCTGGCGGTGCTGGTGAACCGCCGCATGCGCGGCACCACCCTCTTCCGCGTGATCTTCTTCATTCCCGTCGTGACCTCGATCGTCGTGGTCTCGATCCTGTGGAAGTTCATGTACCAGAAGGACGGCCTGATCAACTCGATGATCGACACGATCACCTTCGGGGCGTGGACGGGTGTCGACTGGCTGAACAATCCCAGCACGGCGCTCGGCGCCATCATCGTGCTGTCGATCTGGCAGGCCGTCGGCTTCCACATGATCATCTGGCTCTCGGGGCTGCAGACGATCCCCGAAGAGCTCTATGAGGCCGCCCGCATGGACGGCGCCGGACCGTGGCGCCAGTTCACGAACGTGACGTGGCCGGGACTGCGCCCGACCATGATCTTCGTGCTCGTCACGATCACGATCGCCGCCCTCGGACTGTTCGTGCAGGTCGACGTGATGACGCAGGGCGGCCCCACCGGCTCGACCTCGACGATCGTCTACCACGCCGTGCGCAAGGGCTACGAGCAGCAGGAGATCGGCTACGCCGCCGCGATCTCGCTGATCTTCTTCGTGGCGGTGCTCGTGATCGCGCTCGTGCAGCGCTGGCTCACGCGAGACAAGGACTGATCGTGACCGCCACCAGAACCCTGACCACCGCTCGCGACGACCGCCGCGCGCCCCGGCCTGCGGCATCCCCGCGCAGCGCGAAGTCGTCCCGCGTCCGCGGGAAGGTCTTCACCTATGTCGCGATGAGCGTGCTCGCGCTCTTCTTCCTGTTCCCTCTCGTCTTCATGTTCGTGTCGAGCCTCAAGCCCGACAGCCAGATCCTGCAGGACATCGACTCGCCGGCGGCCTTCCTGCCGGTGGGCGACATCAGCCTCGACAACTACTTCGGCGTCTTCGACCGGGTCCCGGTGGCGCAGTTCCTGTTCAACTCGGTGCTCGTGACGGTGCTGACCGTGGGCCTCGGGCTCATCGTGAACTCGATGGCGGGCTTCGCCCTCTCGCGCCTGCAGTGGAAGGGACGCGTCGTCGTGCTGGCCCTCGTCATCGCGACGCTGATCGTCCCGTTCGAGACGATCGCGGTGCCGATGGTCTACTGGGTCGCGCAGCTGCCGACGCTCGTGATCGAGGGCGGCGTGCTGAAGTACGACTTCGGCTGGCTCAACACCTACGAGGTCCAGATCGTGCCGTTCATCGCGAACGCGTTCTCGATCTTCCTGTTCACGCAGTACTTCTCCACGATCCCCAAGTCCCTCGACGAGGCCGCCCGCATCGACGGCGCGAGCTGGTTCACGATCTACCGGCGCATCCTGGTGCCGCTGTCGGGACCCGCGTTCGCCACGGTCGCGATCCTCACGTTCCTCCCCGCGTGGAACCAGTACCTGTGGCCGCTCATGGTCGTGCAGAAGGAGGAGCTGCGGCCGGTCATGGTCGGCATGCAGTACTTCTTCCAGCTCAACACCGCTTGGGGCGAGGTGATGGCGTACACGTCGCTCATCACGATCCCCGTGCTGATCGTGTTCCTGGTGTTCCAGCGCGCGTTCGTGAGCAGCATCGCGGCGAGCGGGGTGAAGGGGTGACCGGCGAGGGCGCACGGATCGTCGTCGTCGGGGAGGCGCTCGTCGACATCGTGCACCGCGCGTCGGGGATCGTCGAAGAGACGCCCGGCGGCAGTCCCGCGAACGTCGCGCTGACGCTCGGACGCCTCGACCGCGAGCCCGTCCTCGTCACGCGGCTCGGTCGCGACGAACGGGGCATCCGGCTGCGGCGGTGGCTCGAGGAGTCCGGCGTCGAGGTCAGGGGAGTGGATGCCGCACGCACCGCGACCGCGACGGCACACCTCGACCCGTCGGGCGCCGCGACGTACGAGTTCGACCTCGGCCGGTCTCTGGTCGACGACCCCGCGCAGCTGCCGGAGCTCGTCGGCGACGCCGACCTGCTGCACGTCGGATCGGTCGCCGCCGTGATCGAGCCGGGCGCGGAGCATGTCGTGCGCCTCGCGCGCGCCACGCGGCCGCAAGCGCTCGTGACCTACGACCCGAACATCCGGTCGTCGCTCGTGGACGATCCCGCCGCGGTGCGGGCCCGGGTGGAGGAGCTCGTGGCGCTCGCCGATGTCGTGAAGGCGAGCGACGAGGACCTCCGCTGGCTGCAGCCGGGTGACGACGTGCTCGAGGCCGCCCGGCGATGGGCCGCGCGCGGACCCGCGTTCGTCGTCGTCACGCTCGGCGCCGACGGCGCGCTGGCGGTCACGGCCGGCGGCGACATCGTCTCGGTGCCGGGTGTCGCGACCGAGGTCGT